>NZ_JBNPJV010000088.1:0-105391 GCF_050312585.1 Pseudomonas sp. R19M | reverse complement strand
ACGCTGGTTGCTCATGGCACCTCCTAATGGGCCTCATTTTAAGGCTTGGAGGTGTCTACGAAACTAGGGGCGATTCAAATTGTGAAAAGCCCAGGTGCATCAGAGGGTTGCGGCACTCTATAAATCAGGCGGTCCATCATGCTGAAACTCTCCAATACCAATCAAAATCTCCGCGACCTATTTTAAATAAGTCAGGCGGACACTAGAGCTACATCACAGCTGCCAAACCAGCCTGGTTATCGGCGAAGGGCAGCTGTCGCCCCCCCTGAAAGCTAACCAGAAAACCTGCAGTTGCATCTATTTCAGGTGCTAGCGTTATTATGGGTGGGCCAAGACTGAGCTCAATGGCTTTTTCGATCCATGTGCTCGAACATGATATTGAGATTGACTGGATCGAGGCAGTCCGGCGCCTGATCTTTCACCTGCTTGAAATAGCTTCGTGCTGCCGGATTCTCGATATCACCCTTGAGCGCTAGCAGATAATAACCATCGGCACGAAACTGTTCCTGGCTCAGCAACACAGGGGTGTAGAGATCCCTCAGCGAGGTCAGCGGCTGCTGACGGTTGACCTGGGGTTCCTTCGACTCTTTGAAACAGTACGAATTTAACACTGGCAGCGGGTAATGGTCGGAGTACGGATCTTGCCGCTCCAACGCCTTGAGTAGTTGTCCCCGAAGCCGCAGAAGTTCAGGGTCATTGAACTTGAAACGCTGATACGCTACGTCACAGTCGCGCAACTGCATTACCGCGCTGGCCAGCAGGCCTTGATCTGTGGCGCGCTGATACAGCGCACAGGCCTCTGTATGCTTCATTGCGTAGTCTTGGCCCATTGTCTTTCGGCCTTCTGTTAGGGTTGCCAGCAGGTAAGTGGCTACGCCATGACCCTCGCTGCTAGCTTTACGTAGTTCGCTCTCGAATGTCTCAGCTTTTTTAGCCGCTTCCTGGATGGCTTCAGTTAGCGCACGTTTGTCGATTTTGCCCTGTTGCTCCTGCTCGACAATCAGATCCATCTGTCGCTTGTTGTCTTCAGCAATATGCAGCGCATGCTGAAAGGTTGCTTCAGTCTCAGCCGTCGGCGCGGCCTGTACAGCGGCGCATAAGGCAAGACTGAGCAACAGTGTTGAATGACACAGTTTCAATCGTACTTCCTTCATGAATGTCCGGGCAGAATACGCAGACCGACCGGCCTTATCCTTCGGTTTGTGGAGCCTGTCAAGATGTCAGCGGGCAGTGGCATCTTGCGTTTTTATCTGGTCACTCGCAGCTCCAGAGCTAGTGTACTGGATCGTTGCAATGGACCACCTCCTGCGCCATTCCCGCATGACTCACCAACCGACCTCGAAGCTTCGCGTAGTGATAGTACGCCCTACTCCTTCGCCAGATGCAAAAAGCCCAGCGCGGGGCTGGGCTAGTTCAAAGACAGCTATCGGCCAGAGGAGGAAGCCCGGCCCACCACTTTTCCTCAGGCGAAGGCAGGCTAAAAAGGGTTTAAACTCGCTTCGCGGCACCCAAGCGTCAACATACGGAATCAGATTCGTGCAGATTCATATTATTTACATCCGAACAGTCATGTTGCTCTCCAAGCATCCTTACCAATCATGGATAGAAATTCAAAATCAGTACCCTGACTACATGACTTCGCTCGGCCCGTGGGAAAAAGATGCAGTCATTGAATACCTTGCGGATGAATACCCAGAGCTTTTCCCGCATCCGCAAGAGCAAGTCAATGCGTTCATAGCGGATACTCAAGAGGCAAGAGTGCTTACCTTTTCCACGTAAATCGTCTTAGCGACCATTCTCAGAAGCTCGCCCTCGACGTCCGCTTTGGGTCGTAGCTGCCTTTTGGTGGCAACTTTAGAGGTAACCAAGCAAATATTGATCCTGCTCGATTGGTGAGACGTCTACATCGGCCTAAAGACGCCGCTCGACGAGAAGGTCAAGGAACGTGTGTACGACAGGGTTGGAGCCCAGGGCCCGTTTCTGCGTGTAAGTGACAGCTCGTGTTTACCTCGTGGCTATTATTAACCCGTCCCCCCATGGTATTGAGCACGCTTGTTCGCTTCCTGAATAATGCCCCTATATCTGGTAGCCGGAAGATATCGGCACATTCCCGCCAGGCCACCTCTTTTAAGGGGATATACGCCAGCATCACCGATTTCCCTGGCTACGCCACAGCACAGGCCAATAAGCCTGATCCAGCCCCATGCACGGGATCATTTCAGCCGCATGCGTGAGCGTGAAACCGTTACCGTCGTAACGCCAGCGCAGCGTAGTCCCACAACCGCCCATCCTCATCGCCCTTTCCTGACTGCCAAGTTCACCCGTGGCCGGATCAAACTCTACGAAGCCCTGGGGTTCTCGTTCCGGCAGGTTGGGCACTTCGGCGATCAGCGCTGCACGCGCCTGCTCTGGGTGGTCCAAGGGTGCTTGGTAAATGCTGTAGAAGCAGTTGTAGCCCCCGCAGCCGGTTTCAATGATCACTAATGCTTGATCTGAACTCAAGGCGTAGGCGTTGGCTTTTGGCGAGATGTCTTCATTCAGATCTTCTTGCCAGTCCATGCGCGTGGCAATCACCACCGCATCCGCGATCTGTTTTGCATTGTCAGCAGTCAGCGCGGCAGGTGCCTGCCAAATTGGCGCTATCGGAGCGGCAGGGGCTGGCGGCACGCTGCTGGCGGGCGTCGGCCCCTTGGAGATCAATGCGTCCTGCGTGCCCACCCGGCCTTGAACCGAGTCCATCAGCAACAGCGCCGCACTCATCCCGCTTAGCGATGCGTACGATTTGCCATCCTTTACCGGCAGCACCAGGTAGTTCCCGTTGCGCAACTCTGTGATCAGGGCTTGGGCTGATGCACCATTTAGCGCAAAGACTTCCGGGGTATCGCCTTCTTTCAGTTCGCCAGGCTCAAATTGAGACTTCAGCGGTTTGTCATCAAGTGTTGGCTGGCCACGCGTTTCTGTATAGCTGAACACCCCAACATGCAAGGCGCCTTGCGGGCCAGCTTCACGTGTGACTCGTATGCTGAACGTTGAAAAATCAGTGTCATCGCGCTCCTGCACGGCACTGATGGCCGTGCATGTTCGTGTGTTATCACAGCCGATAATCCAGTCCTTGATGTCGCGCGCCAACGGGACTTTCTCGGCAGCATGAACACAGCCAATGCCTGCCACCAAAAGGAATATGAAAATGCTTCGTATCATTATACAGACGCCTTTATACAAGTAAGCGCCTATTAAGACAGAGTTTTTTGCTGATACCTATTGAATGGCCGTCAGTCACAATAAAATCGCCGCATTCAACAATCGACACTGCATGCGGCAGCATGCAAACGGGGGAGATTCAAACAATAGTGGGTGTCCGCTTAGGGCTGACGGCGAACACACACCACGTTTCTGTATCCTGTCCTGGCATTCAGCCCAGTGCGGGTAATGCAAAAAGCCCAGCGCGTTAGATTACGCTTTACCTAGCGGAATCTTCAGTGAAACGTGCAAACCCGCTGGGTCCCAATTTCGTGCGATAGCACCGCCAGTCGACTCTGCCAATCGATCAATCATATGCGTACCAAACCCTTGCTTGGTCGGAATTGTTACAGCAGGGCCGCCGATCTCGCGCCACTCGATTGTTAGGCTCTTTTCTTTAGTAAACCAGCAAACTTGAACCTCTCCGTCAGCGCTGCTCAAAGAGCCATGTTTCACAGAGTTGGTTGCCAGCTCATGAAGGAATAGTGCGAGAGTCTGACAGAGTTCCTGAGGAACTTGCTGTTGCGGGCCTATAAACCTGCATTGCGAACCAAACGGGTTCAAGACTGACCCCGTGAACGCTTTCATATCAGAGTTCGACATTTCCGGGCCAGCCAACACAGACTCATAAGCCCGAGCTAATGCTCCCAGTTTATCGGTAAGAATTTTAGCCAACCCACCATCCCCACCGACGGACCGTGCTTCCCTATCGGACATCCTCACAACTGCGTTTACAACCGAGAAAAGATTTTTAATCCGATGAAGCATCTCGCCCGAAAGAAGTTGCTCTCGTTTGAGAGATCTATCTAGGTCTCGCCGCAACAACGTCTGTTCCGTAATATCCCGAGAAACGCATACGATCGAGCTCACTTTCCCCGTCTGATCAGCTGCGGGAGTTAGTAAGTTATCCCAGTAAGTAACTTTTCCGGAGCACTCACTATACCCTGCAAAACGAGCGGTATTTCCACTTAGAGCTTGAGCTAAAGCTTCGGTGGCAGCGTCATGAACTGATGTGGGTAGAAGAGCCACCCAAGAACTTCCTTTAACCTGAGACTTTGTCACTCCCAACGCCAGACACCCAGCGTTACTCATAGCCAATAGCGTTCCGTTCAGATCGAGAATTTTAATGCAGTCAGGAGTCGCATCGAGCATTGCACTCTGAAGATCGGGGTGGGCGACAGGAATATCATCATCATGTTTATGCATCGTTTTCCAGCTTAGCCCCTAACCGTTGAGTCAAGACTAGAGGAATTGAGACGGTACTACAATCGTAAGATATGTTTACCCATCCAGTGTGGATGGAAAGCCAGTAACCCTTCCACCACCCCAGATAGTAGCCTCTTGCCACACGCAAGGATTTCCCAGTCCTACGCCTGCAAGCCCAAGGACTGGGATGGCGCCAATATCGGCGCGTTTATGACCTGGAGGTCAATGTGAGGAACGACGACTACGCGCAAAGCAAAAAGGACTGGATCTATACATAGGGTGTAGTGCGCGACGAATCCAATATCATGGTGGGGGCTTTCCCAACAAAAGCTGCTGCCAAAGCCAGAGCGCAGACCATGGGAGAGGGTTAAAAGGTCAGCTACATTTTCCACCTACCTGGCACTTATGAATTCATCAGAGAGGACGAGCCTAACAGCTGATTCTTCCAGGTCAGATTGCAGCAAACGTGATCTGACCGATCCCTGTCAGAAGTTCAACCTTCAACCCGGGCTTTCCTTTGTACTCCCGCTGATAAACGCTTTCCCCGGGCCCCACTTTGCCAGAAAGTCTGATTTGATCGATTTCTAGCGAGCCATCCAAAATGGAAATCAAGGCCTCGGCGCCGCTAATGCCCTCTCTGGAAACGGTAAATAGATTTTGAATTGTCAGCGAATAGCGTTGGCTGCCTTGCATATCTCATCCCTGCGGCCGCGCCGCGTCATGTTGGTTGTTTTGCGTCTTTGTGCCTGAGGATCAGGCGTGTGCGGTCAACCGAGGCGGCGCCCAAACTGGAGAGGATGTCAGCAGCGCGCTGGAAACCGAGGATCGCCTTGCGCGCTTGAGACATAAAGCGCTTCCTAAAAGTTCGTCGTGCCTGTTGCTGCTGGCATGACAGACGCACGGCCGCCGAGTAGCATGAGCAGCTTATTCAGTGACGGACCACGTCTTTAATCAAAGCACCTTCCTAAAGGATATTCATGCGTACTTTCCTTCGTTTGCCTGTTTTCAAACTCAGCGTTCCGTTTTGCTCACTTTTTGCTCTACCGATCCTATTGAGCTTAAGCAGTTCCACCTTGGCCGCTGAATATTCGTGCGAAAGCTTCATCGGAAGTTTTGCCAACAAGCCAGATGGAGAAGCGGCATTGAAAGTCGTAAAAGATGGCAATGGCTTTGCAGCGCTTGCCCCAGGTGACGCTCCAGACTCTTGGGAGCGCATGCCACTGCAGGTTGGACTGCCTGATGAAGTGAAGAACGAAATGCTCGCGGAGGGAGGAAAGGTGACCCCACTGAAGTGCGCACTGCGGGGTGAGGGTTTTGTACTCTGGCAGTTCGCGGACGGGAGCCCAGACAACCCGTCCGAAAGCGAAAGCAGAAGTCGCTCCAAATACCCGAAAAAGACGCCTTACATGATGTTCATCCACGACGGTTTTGCTGCGGGCGAGAGTGGTCTTTACCGAGTTACAACGCAAGATTAGCCCAGCGCCGGGCTTCTTGTTTCTGCCCTCCCTGCTACGCTTCTGGCTTCACTTCCCGAAGCCTACTGAATGGCCGACATTTATTCCCTGCCCGACATGCTCGAGCGTGTCTACGAGAACCAGCTCGCCCTTGGCAGCCATTATGTAGCTTTGGGCCGTGAACCATGGCGGCCCCCACGTACATGACAACGTGCGCGGCGCCCGGGCAGCCATCGGAGAGAACGCCGTCCAAAACAAGCAGAGGCTAGCCAGGTTGCGAACAAAAGAGCCGGAGCGACGTGGGGTAAAGCCAAGCAGCCTGAGAATGAATTCGGCTCTACCGCATTGAGTTCGGCTACTACCTTCACCAACTACGAATCGACAAGAAGCGTTGAGGCATCGCGAACAAGCTGAAGCCACTCCTCAGTACTTATTACTCGCTCTCGCTCCAAAGTATTGGCCATGCCGATGAGAATGTCATAAAGCTCCTCTGGATCCAGGTAAAGCTCAGGCTCTTGGAGCATACGGCGCCATGTCGCTAGTAAATCTGCTTTTCCGTCCTTGCTCATAGCGATCCCCCAATCAAATCCTTTCGATTTAGAAGAAAGACATAACTCACTGTTCCATCTTTTTCCAATGCCAGTCGCAATGGCGAAGGTACGAGACGTTTTCAAAGCTCCTCACCCACCATAGAGCGCTTTTTTTGTGCCTGCCCCCCTATCAGTATCCGAAGACCGCCAATGGTGGCGGCGCGTCGCGGATGATAAAGTGCGGCGTCAGTCAGAGAGGGAACCTCATGCTTAAGAAACTGCTTATAGCCTGCACCGCCTCGATTCTTCTTTCCGGTTGCTTCAAGCCCACCCCAGAGCAACTTGCCAACCCGGATTTCGGCCCTTATCCATTCAACTATAAAGAAACGATCCAGGCGTACTTGGCCCAAGAGCAGCCAGATCCAGAGTCGACGAGGTACCGTTATTTGAGCGACCCGATAGCAGCCTATGATGGCTTCCTTGGGCGCAGATTCGGCTATGCCGTTTGCGTGGTGGTCAATGCGAAAAATATCTATGGGGGCTATGACGGCCAAGTGCTATGGATGTTCTTGCTCCGGGGCGACAAAGTCATGACTAGCGACAAGACTGCAAATCCTACGCGAAACAACACAATGGCCAGCATAAAGTGTGAGAGGCTGGGCCTAAAGGTATAGAGCTCAACTCTCAGAGGCCTTATCTCCGACCAAGCCTGCTAAATGCGGGCTTTTTAATGCCCGCTGGATGGGCAATCATCTCAAATTATGCATTTATGCATAAAATGGTTTATACCTCTATTGCCAATATATGTCAGGATAGATACTGTTTATTTATACAGTTACACAAGGAGCGAATCGTGGACCAAGCCCCCTCCCCCTCACCGAAACCGAAAAACTCCTACGAGCTTGTCGGCCGTCGCCTCCAAAGGCTTATCGCCTCACCTCGAGTGCAGAGAATTCAGTTGATAGAAGTCTCCAGACTCGACGACGAAAGCCAGGAGGCCTGGCATCAGGTCATCCAAGACATAGGCGACACCGCCGGTATAAGGATCGAGCATTTGGATGGCGGTGCCGTGAGGATCGGCTGGCGCGAGTACTGCGACTCCTAAATTAGATCGACAGTAAATGGGCTCGCCGAGTACACGGGGCGGCACATGATCTTGCCTGCGAAGCACTGGGCCAGCCAAAAGGCAAGTACAGCCCAACCGCCTTGCACGATGTTGCTGAGGCGTTGATCAGACCGCACGCTAATGAATATGGGCGGGCCCGCGCCGAGGAGCTAGCCGCTGACCGCGCCGCCGACTTGGCTGAACAGCGCAAGGCTGACGCAGCGTGACATAAGGTCGGCGCCACTGCTGGTCGAGTAACCCAATAACCAACACCTTCAACCGCTGCGAGCATTCCCCATGTCCGCAAAACAGCAAGTGATCACCATCGATGACATAAGCGCCGACAACGCGCCGGTCATTTACGTCGCCGGCGGCCTGAGCAAGTTCTTCGATGCGGTTAAGGCCGAAGTCACACGTGAAGTGCCAGACCTGACCACCGTGAAAGGCCGCGCTCGCATTGCATCGCTGGCCGCAACGGTAAGCAAGTCTAAAAAGGCGGTTGAAACACCAGGCCGCGAATATCTGAAACGCCTGAAGGAAATGCCCAAGGTGGTCGAGGCCGAGCTGAAGGTGTTCGTTGATGCCATGAATGCCCTGCGAGACGAGACACGCCAGCCGCTCACTGATTGGGAAGAGGCCGAGCAGGCCCGCAAGGACAAACACGTAGACGGCATCCAGTCCATCAAGGATCTGGCTTTTTTCGAGCAAACCCCGGCGGCCGCCCATGTAGCCGATATCATCGCCCAGCTTGAACTGGTGCCGCCCACCCTTCAAAATATCTGCTGATCAACAAGCATGGGAAAAGGATGACGAAGGGGATGTTGCGCTTGCGCTGGGATAAGGCGCGAGAGAAGGCGCAGCAGAAGGCAATTGATCAGGGAGATCCGATGCTTGCCGCGAAGATTGGAGGGTTTCAGTTTCGTGATATCCGACCCAAAGCGGCATCGGAAATCGTGGATATCGGCGACGCAAGCCTGCTGCTTGGTCATAGCAATCAGGAAATCACAAAGCGCGTTTACAGACGGCTCGGCGCCACTGCGAAGCCGTCAAAATGGAAAAGTTCTGGAACGGTTCCATAATAGTTATGGAACGCCGAGCAAACACCAGCCCGCGACAGCCAAACCCCAGAAACACAAAAGCCCCGCTTTCGCGAGGCTTTCGTCTGAATCTTGGCGGGAAACCAGGGATTCGAACCCTGGGAACGCTATTAACGTTCGCCGGTTTTCAAGACCGGTGCATTCAACCACTCTGCCAATTTCCCTTTTGCGTCACAGGAACAATAGTAGCCCTTCCTGCGTCAGCGGGCGCCATAATACCCGAATGAAACACACTGTCAAACTCTCGCCATAGCTTGTTACAGAGCGTCTGTTATGATCTTTGCGACTGAACGTTTCAAAACTGAAGGAGTGTCGCCATGCGCGAACAGAATTACGCAGTGAATGGCAACGCGCAGGCTGAGCAGCTTGAAGTCAGCCGCGTGTTGCGCAACACCTATGGCTTGCTCGCCCTGACCCTCGCATTCAGCGGCGTGATGGCGTATGTGGCGCAGCAGATGCGGGTGGGTTACCCCAATATCTTTGTCGTGCTGATCGGCTTCTATGGCCTGTTCTTCCTGACCAACAAGCTGCGTGACTCGGCCTGGGGCCTGGTCTCTGCGTTTGCCTTGACCGGTTTCATGGGCTTTATCCTCGGCCCGATCCTGAACCGTTACCTGGGCATGGCCGGCGGCGCTGAAGTGGTCAGCTCGGCGTTTGCCATGACGGCTCTGGTATTTGGTGGTCTGTCGGCCTATGTGTTGATCAGCCGCAAGGACATGAGTTTCCTGGGCGGTTTCATTACCGCAGGTTTCTTCGTGCTGCTGGCGGCCGTGGTAGCGGGCATGTTCTTCCAGATCAGCGGCTTGCAACTGGCGATCAGCGCAGGTTTTGTGCTGTTCTCCTCCGTGTGCATCCTGTTCCAGACCAGCGCCATCATCCACGGCGGTGAGCGTAACTACATCATGGCGACCATCAGCCTGTATGTGTCGATCTACAACCTGTTCATCAGCCTGTTGCAGATCTTCGGCATCATGGGTCGCGATGACTGATTGTTAGCACCCAAAAAATGCCCCGTATCGCAAGATACGGGGCATTTTTGTTTCAGGCTCAATACTGGTTGGGTTCCATCTCCAACTCGACCTTGAAGCGTTCAGCAATATCCTGCTGGATACGCAGTGCCAGGTTCGCAATGTCCTGTCCGGTGGCCGTGCCATAGTTGACCAGCACCAGTGCCTGCATCTTGTGCACGCCCGCATCGCCTTCTCGAAAGCCCTTCCAGCCGGCTTTGTCGATCAGCCAGCCGGCGGCGAGCTTCATCTGCCCATCGGCCTGGGGGTATGCCACAAGGTCCGGGTAGCGCGCTTGTAGCTCTGCGGCCAATGCCTGGGACACCAGCGGGTTCTTGAAGAAGCTGCCAGCGTTGCCAAGCACCGCCGGGTCGGGCAGTTTCTCGCGGCGAATGCTGCAGATCGCACGACTGACGTCACTGGCCGTGGCCTCGATGATCCCCTGCGCGGCCAGGCGCTGTTGCACTGGGCCGTAGTCGAGTTTCAGGTGCTGGGTTCGGCTGAGGGCAAAGCGCACTCGCAAGATCAGCCAGCGCCCGGTCTCGTGCTTGAACAGGCTGTCGCGGTAGGCGAAGTTGCATTCGTCCAGACTGAACTCCCGTAGTTCGCCGGTATGACGATCCAGGGCCGTCAGGCCGGCAAACACGCCCTTGATCTCCACGCCGTAGGCGCCGATGTTCTGCATCGGGGCCGCACCGACGGTGCCAGGGATCAGGCTGAGATTTTCCAGGCCGCAAAAACCCTGCTCCAGGGTCCACAGCACAAAGGGGTGCCAGGCCTCCCCGGCCTCGGCTTCCACCACCACGTGCACACCGTCATCGTGCAACACCCGGATACCCTGGGTCGCCATACGCAAGACCAAGGCGGGAATGTCGCGGGTCAACAGCAAGTTGCTGCCGCCACCGATCACCAGCAACGGCACCGCGTGCGCGCCAGCATAGGCCAGTGCTTCACGGACATCCGCATCGCTGCGGGCTTCGGCAAACAGTTGCGCACGCACATCAATGCCGAAGCTGTTGAATGGCTTGAGCGATACCTGCGCAAGCACTTGCAAGGTCATAACCGCCCCTTTAATTCAATGACCAATAAATCGCAGGCTCGCTCGATCAGGTCCAGGACCCGTTCAAACCCTTGTTCGCCTTCATAGTAAGGATCCGGCACTTCATCGACCTCGGCGCCATACCGGCGCAGGAACAAATCCACTTGCGCCCTGCCCTGGCCCGGTTGCAACAGGTTGAGGTTGCGCAGGTTGCTGTGGTCCATGGCCAGGATCAAGTCATAACGCTCAAAGTCGGCGCGTGAAACCTGCTGGGCACGCTGGGCCGACAAGTCATAACCGCGTGCCAACGCCGCGCGCTGGCTACGCTGGTCAGGGGGATTGCCCACATGCCAGTGGCCAGTACCGGCCGATGTCACCTCAACCTGCCCTGCCAGCCCCGCTTCGCGTAATTTGTGGCGCAGTACGCCTTCGGCAGTCGGCGAGCGGCAGATATTGCCCAGGCAGACAAACAGAACTTCCATCACGCCCCCAGCAGGCGACGGACGCGCTCAAGATCTTCAGGGGTATCGACACCGGCAGGCGGTGCTTCCAGGGCGTCGCCCACATGGATGCGCACGCCATGCCAAAGAGCACGCAGTTGCTCCAGGGATTCGGTGTTTTCCAGCCAGCACGGGCCCCAACTGACGAAGTCATGCAGGAAACCGGCACGGTAGGCGTAAATGCCAATGTGGCGACGGTACGGCACGCCCTGCGGCAATACATCCGGCTGCCGGGCGAAGGCGTCGCGTGCCCAGGGCAAGGTCGAACGGCTGAAGGTCAGTGCCAGGCCATTGATATCGCTGACCACCTTCACCACGTTCGGATTGAACAGGGTGTCGATGTCTTCAATGGGTTCGGCAAGGGTGGCCATGCGGGCTTCGCCATGGGCTGCCAGGTTGGCCGCCACCTGGTCGATCACACTGGGCGGAATCAACGGCTCATCACCTTGCACGTTGACCACGATGGCATCGGGCGCAAGGCCAAGCTGCGTGGCCACTTCGGCCAGACGGTCGGTGCCGGAATTATGGTCTTCGCGGGTCAACACCGCTTCGGCGCCAAAGCCTTGGCAGGCCGCGATGATACGCGGGTCGTCGGTCGCCACCACCACGCGTTCGGCGCTGCTTTTACTGGCCTGTTCCCATACCAGTTGGATCATCGGTTTGTTGCCGATCATTTGCAGCGGCTTGCCCGGCAGGCGGGTCGATGCATAACGCGAAGGAATGACAACGGTAAAGGCAGTGGTCATTTATCCAGGCGCTCATCGGTCGTCAGGGTGCGGGCTTCGCTTTCCAGCATGACCGGGATGCCATCGCGGATCGGGTAAGCCAGGCCAGCACCTTTGCTGATCAGCTCGGTTTTGTCGGCGCTGAGCTTGAGCGGGCCTTTGCAGATCGGGCAAGCGAGGATGTCGAGCAATTTGGTGTCCATGAAGGTTTCCTGGAAAAAAGCGTTTTAAGGCAAGAGACGGTCGGGCAGCAGGCGCATCAGTTGCGTGTCGAACCAGGCGACAAACGCCGGCGACGGCGCCGCATCCACCGCAAGGTACCACCAGTCAGGCTGGGCAAAGGCGCGGCACTTCACCGCGTCCTTTTCGGTCATGACCAGCGGCAATGACGGCGTAAAATTCAAGACCTCGGCGCTGTAGGGCGCATGGTCGGCAAATGCATGGGGTATCGGCTGCCAGTGTAGCGTTTCAAGGGTATTGAAGAAACGTTGCGGATTGCCGATGCCGGCGACCGCGTGCACCGCCTGGCCCGGCGGAAAATAATCGATCGGCTGGCGCTCACCGGTACTCAGGTTGATCAACGCGGTGGGCATCAGGCGGAAGGCAAAGCCGTCGTCACGATCCGCTACGGCGCCGTTGTAAAGCAACGCATCCACACCCTGCAGACGCTCCACGGGCTCGCGTAACGGCCCGGCAGGCAGGCAACGGCGGTTGCCAAGCCCCCGCGCAGCATCGATCAAGACCAGCTCCAGGTCGCGGGCCAGGCGGTAATGTTGCATTCCATCGTCTGAAAGGATCAGGTCCAGGGTTTCGCTGGCCAGTAACGCCTTCACGGCGCGACTGCGATCAGGGTCGATCATCAGCGGGACGCCGCACCGCTGCACGATCAGCAACGGTTCATCGCCCGCCACCTCGGCGCTGTGGCTGGCATCGACCCGCCAAGGCAATTGCGGCGGCTTGGCACCGTATCCACGACTGACGACCCCCACGCGCAAACCACTGCGCCGACAGTGCTCGATCAGCCACAGGATCAACGGCGTCTTGCCCGTGCCGCCCACGGTGATATTACCGACCACCACCACCGGCACCGGTGATTGGTAGATGTCGCCCTCACCCGCCAGGAACCGTGCACGCTTGCGCTGCACCACTCGGCGATACAAGGACTCCAGCGGCCGCAACAGCGCGAGAGCCGGATGGCCCTCGTACCACGCCTTGAGCAATCGATCGGAAAGAGGCATCAGGGTGCGCTCGCCGCCTCGACGGTGGACATGCGCAAATGGCTGAAGCCCAATTTGCCGGCAGCATCCATCGCTGTGATCACCGCTTGATGCTGGGTCTTGCCATCGGCACTGATCGACAGCGGCATCGTGGTGTCACCACCGGACTCCTTCTGCAAGGCTTCCATCAGGCTGTTGAGGTCGTTCTTTTCCAGCAACTGGTTATTCACCGAAAACACCCCATCGGCGCTGATGGCGATATCCAGTTGCTTGACCTGCTGATCTTCGGCCGGCGAGCCGCTGACCGCTTCCGGCAGATCGACCCGCAGCTCGGTCTGCCGGGTGAAAGTGGTGGTGACGACAAAAAACAGCAGCAGGATAAACACCACGTCGATCAGCGACGCGAGGTTGATATCGACATTTTCCCGTTGCTTGCGGCGAAATTTCACGCTTTGCCCTCAACCAGGTCCACATCGCGGTCGCCCTGCACCACTTCCACCAGCTTGATGGCTTCCTGCTCCATGCCGACCACCAGTTCATCGATGCGCCGTTGCAGGAAGCGGTGGAAAAACACCGATGGAATACCGACCATCAGGCCCGCTGCCGTGGTGATCAACGCCTTGGAAATACCACCGGCCAACACCGCGGCGTTGGTGGTCATGCCCGAGCCCATGAACGAGCTGAAGATGTCGATCATACCCAGCACCGTCCCCAGCAAGCCGAGCAACGGCGCCATCGCGGCAATGGTACCGAGGGCGTTGATGTAGCGTTCCAACTCATGAATGACCCGGGCAGCGGCTTCTTCGATGCACTCTTTCATGATCTCGCGACCATGCTTGGAGTTGGCAAGGCCGGCGGCGAGGATTTCCCCCAGGGGCGAGTTGGCGCGCAGCTCCTTGAGTTTTTCCTTGTCGAGTTGCTTGTTCTTGATCCAGCCCCAGACCTGCCCCAGCAAGTGCTCGGGGGTGACGCGGCTGGCGCGCAAGGTCCACAGGCGTTCAGCAACGATGCCGAGTGCGGCGATGGAGCTCAGAATGATCGGCAACATCATCCAGCCACCGGATTTGACCAATTCCCACACAGTGAATGTCCCCTCGAAAAAGTGCGCCACTTTACCATATAGGTTCAGCGTCGGGGTTCGTCGCCCCACGCCCCGTCCGTCGCAGGTGCCGGTCGTTGATAACACTGGGCTAAGGTAACGGTTCGCGCCAGAAACGGCGTTGACTACGCGCAACGACCGGCGGCTTGAAGGCGCCCAATTGCACACGCACCGCGCCCTGTTCGGCGCTGTCGTAGACCCGACTGCCCATGGCCCGATAACGTTCCATTACCGACGCGTGAGGGTGGCCGAATGCATTGCCCCACCCTCTGGAGATCAACACCGACTTGGGTGCCAACCGTTGCACGAAGGGCCAGGAGGAAGAACTGCGGCTGCCATGATGGGGGGCTTGCAGCCAGTCGGTTGGCGTCGCCAGCGGCGTGTCGAGAAAAGCCCGTTCTGCCGCACGGTCGATATCGCCGGTGAGCAGCAGGCGCTCACCATTGGCCTGTACCTGTAACACACATGACCTGGGGTTACCGTCGAGCGCACCCGGCCATTGCCATAACGCGAACGACACACCGTCCCACACCCATGTCTCGCCACTGATACAGGGCTGAGCCGCGAGAACAGCCGGCAGCCCTTCGGTCTCGCCACCCACTACCCGGCCGACGGGCAGCCCCTCGGCCACCGCGACCGCACCGCCGGCATGGTCGGCGTCGGCATGGCTGAGCAACATCATGTCCAACCGCTCGACCCCGAGTTTCTTCAACGATGGCAAGACCACTCGCGCCCCTGAATCAACCATTCCGGATCGAGGGCCGGCATCGTAGAGCAAGCTGTGATGACGGGTGCGCAGAATCAATGCCTGGCCCTGGCCGACGTCCAGTTGCACCACGTCAACCTGCCCATGGGGCACCGGGCCCCTGGGAGGAAACACTGCCAACAGAAGCATCGGCCAACCCAGCAACCGGAACGGCACGCCCTTGGGCAGCAGCAATGCCACGGTACCCACAAGGCTCACCAGCCAATATCCCAACGGTACTTCGGCCGGTATCCAGGCGGGCACGCGCGCAGCCAACAGCGTCAAACCCTGGAACAGCCCATCCAGTGCCCCACCGGCCAGCCACAGCAGGTTCTCCCCGACAAATGGCACCCCTAGCAGCGCAGTGCCCAGCAGCGCCAGGGGCAGCACCACCAGGCTGACCCACGGCACGGCAAACAGGTTGGCGACCGGCGCGCTGAGGCTGATGGGCAGGCCGAGCACCAGCAACACCGGAAACAACCCGAGGGCGATCAGCCATTGGGGCCGGGTCCATGCCTGCCAGACGCTCCAGGGGCCCAGACGTGCACCGAAGGCCAGCACCAGCACCGCAACTGCGGCAAACGACAACCAGAACCCCGGCTGCAGGCTGGCCAAGGGCTCGAATACCAGCACCGCATTGAATGCCAGCAACAACGGCCACCAGCCGCCCAAATGCCGGAACCGCAGGCGCCACAGCAACACCAGGGCAACCATCATGCAGGCCCGCTGCACCGGCACACCCAACCCGGCGAGCAGGCCATAACCCAGCGCGGCGGCAAACGCCAAACCGCATGCCCATGGCAGCCACGGCAGCGCATGGGGCCAGCCACCATAGCGCGCCAACCCGGCCACCAGGCCGTAAATCAACCCTGCCAGCAAACCGATATGCTGGCCGGAAATCACCAGCAGGTGCACGGTCCCGGTGTCCTGCAGCACCCGCCAATCCTGCGCATCCAAGCCGGAACCGTCCCCCAGCACCAACGCCGTCACGGCGCCTTGGCGATTTTGCATGTCCACGCTCATCAGCCGCTGGCGCAGGCTATCGCGCCACGCATCGCGAGCCGGCGCCAGGCGCTGCCCGTCCTTGACAGACGCAATGGCGCCAATGCGCTGGGCCAGCAGCCACGCCTCATAGTCAAAACCGTGAAAGTTGAGCAGGCCGGACGGTCGTTTGAGCGTCACTGCCAGGCGCCAGCGTTCGCCACTGCGTACCGCCGGTCCACCGTGCCAGGACACCCGGATACGCTTGGGCAAACGCGCATGGCGCGACCGACTGTCGCTGAGTTCGAAGCGCACGCCGCTGCTCGTCTGCTGCGGCAGCCCGGTGACACGGCCCTCGACCCAGCGGGTCTGCCCGTCCAGCGCGGGTAGCAATCGATCATTCAGCGCCCACTGCGCGCTGATGCAAGCCCAGCTCAGGCCCAGCAGAAAGAACGCCAGTGGATAGCTGCGCCACGGCAATAACATCAAGGCCAGCACCAGCATCGCCAACACCCCGCCGACCGGCGGCAGTGCCGGCAACCAGCGCAACGTCAGCAAACCGAGTGCGAGCGCGAACATCCCTGTTCTCATGGATCATCCTTTTCCAGTGATCCACTCAGTCTTAGCTGGGCGTCCGGCACGGCCTATGATGTTTTGTCACAAAGTCTGAATTTTCTGTTTATAGAATGCGCGCATACTTGCCCCTCGAATTGACCGGGACCCCTTATGCCACGGCGCTTATTCAAACGGTACATGCCCGATCCCAGTAGTATCCGGGAACACAAGTCCTTACGATTTCTCGGCACGTTGCTACATGACCCCAACCTCTGGCACCTGAACCGACACTCCGTCGCACGTGCCATGGCGGTTGGCCTGTTTGCCGCGTTTATTCCGATTCCCTTTCAGATGCTGCTGGCGGCCGCCCTGTCCATCAGCGTGCGCGCGAATATGCCGATCGCTGTCAGCCTGGTGTGGCTGACCAACCCGATCACCATGCCGTTTGTGTTTGTCGGTACTTACCTGACAGGCGCCTGGCTGATGAACGTGCCGCCACGCAGCCTGCCCGATAACCTGACCTGGGAATGGATCAGCGGCCAGCTCAGCACGCTGTGGCAGCCGTTTCTGTTGGGTTCAGTCGTGTGCGGGCTGTTGTTGGGAGCTCTGGCCTATTGCCTGACGATGCTGTACTGGCGCTGGTGGGTTGGCCACCAGTGGAAAAAGCGCAAACAGCGACGCACCTGAAGGCTAGCGGGCCAGCAGGCGCAGATGTACACGCAGGCCCTGCCCGGTATTTTCCGCCCATAAACGCCCGCCCTGACGCTGCACGGCGTTGCGGGCGATGCTCAAGCCAAGGCCGAAACCGCCGTCGCCAGGGCGTGAGCCCTCCAGACGGGTAAAGGGCGCAAAGATCCGCTCCACGTCTTGCTCGTCAATGCCGCCGCCCTGGTCTTCCAGCCAGAGATGCCAGTAGTCTCCTTCGCGATAGCCATCCAGTTGCACCACCCCGTGGGCAGGCGAATGTCGTATCGCGTTGCGCAGGATATTTTCCAACGCTTGGGCCAGTGCATTCAGGTTGCCGCGCACCCAGCAGTCATCCGCCAGGCGGCATGGCAAGCGCGATGCCGGCCAAGCGCTTTCATAGCAGGCGTTTTCGCGCAGCATGTCCCACAACGCCTGGATCTGGATATCTTCGTTCGGCAACGGCGTGCGCTCACTGTCCAGCCAAGCCAGTTGCAGGCTGTCTTCCACCAGGCGCTGCATGCCGTCGATTTCGCGGCTTAACCGCTCACGCAGTTGCGCCAGGTCTTGTTCACTGTCGCAGGCTACGCGCAGGCGGCCCAAGGGTGTGCGTAGCTCGTGGGACATATCGCGCAGTAACTGTTGTTGTATCACCACGGTGCCCTGCAAGCGCTCGGACATATGATCAAAGGCCCGGCTCAACTCGCCCAGCTCATCCTGGCGACTGGTGGCGTCGCGGGACATGCGCGTATTCAACTGGTCAGCACGCCAGGCGTTGGCCTGCTCACGCAATTGATTAAGGGGCATGATCAGCAGCCGATAGAGGCCCACGCACAACAGCAAGGTAAACAAACCGGGAATCACACCATTGGTCAACACCCGCCAGAGCAGCTGATAACGCCCGGGCATGAAGCGTTGCGGCAGCTCGATCACCAACGAGCCTGCGCCGGGGTCCACCGGAAACGGAATCTTGAGCCAGGGCAGCCCTTTGACATGTCGGCTGACCGGCCACTCCAGGCCACGCAGAAACGTCAGGCGCTGGCTCTCCTTGTCGCTCAAGGCTGTGCTGCTCAGGGACTGCAAATCCTTGCCGATCACACCGATCCAGGTGGTCTCACGCGTGGCCATCAGTTGCAGCCACGCGTCGACACCGGCACGGCCTTGCGTCTTCCAGGCCAATTCGGCACCCGCCGCGTAGCCCCGCAACACCTCGCGGGACTCTTCAGCCACATTGGCGCTCTGCTCCTCCAGATACTGGCCCCAGGACCAACTGAGCCAGATCATCAGCAAACAGAAGGCGATCAGCAGGCAGGCGAGCTTCCAGAACAGCGAGTGCTTGCCGGGCAAGCGCTCAAAGCCCTTCATCAGCACCGCTCAATACGTAGCCCTTGCCCCAAACGGTGCGCACTTCACGCTCGCTGTAGCCAATTGCCTTGAGCTTGCGACGAATCTGGCTGATATGCATATCCAGGCTGCGATCATGCGGGGCATAGCCGCGCTGTAACACATGCTGGTAAAGGAAAGCCTTGCTGAGTACCTCTTCGGCATTACGGTGCAGGGTTTCCAGCAGGCGATACTCACTGCGCGTCAGCCCGCCCCATTGCTCCCGGTGAAAGACATCGCACTGTTCATCGTCAAAGCGCAGGGTCTGCACGTCTTCACGCGCTGGTATCAGGGCCGGCTGCGGGCGCCGGTCCAGGGCGACCCGGCGCAGGATCGCCTCGATGCGCACGCGCAACTCGATCATGCTGAACGGCTTGGGCAGGTAGTCGTCGGCTCCCAGGCGAAAGCCGCTGATGCGATCTGCCTCGGCGCCCAGGGCCGACATCAGGATCACGGGCACCGCATGGCTCTGGCGCAAATGCGTGAGGATCGACAAACCGTCCAGGCCAGGCAGCAGGATGTCCATCAACACCACATCGAACGCCTGGTCACGGGCCATCTGCAAACCTTGCCGGCCATTCCGGCACCACGTCACCTGGAAACCGCAACGTCCCAGGTGCTCATGCACATAGGCGCCCAATACAGGGTCATCTTCGATGGTCAGGATACTGGGTGGGCCAACGGCTGCGGGATTCATTAGCGTCTGCAAGTCATTCTCAATGACTGATTATTCAAGATTAAACCGTGCCAGGCAATCGCCAGCCGGCGACGAATGGCCCGAAGATTGCTCTCTGTCATTAATTTACGAGAATCCACCCGGCGCAAATGGCTACACTGCGCAGGTGGCGCGGGCCGGATGCCTGCGTGAATGATTGATATCAATGTGGTAGCAGGAGAGTGGCGTGCTTAGAAAAATGGGGATCAAAGGCCGCGTACTGTTGCTGACCTTATTACCGACCAGCCTGATGGCCTTGTTGTTGGGAGGCTATTTCACCTGGATGCAACTGTCGGAACTGCAGACCCAGTTGCTGCAACGCGGCGAGATGATCGCCGAGCAATTGGCGCCGCTGGTGGCACCACCCCTGAGCAGCAAAAACACCGATCTGCTGGAACGCATCGCCACCCAATCCCTGGAACAACCGGACGTGCGCACCGTGTCGTTCCTTGCGCCGGACCGCTCATCCCTGGCCCACGCCGGCCCGACCATGCTCAATCAGCCACCTATCGGCAACAGCTCGCACCTGCTGCAGCGCACCGGCAACGACGCCACGCGCTACCTGCTGCCGGTGTTCGGCCGCCATCGCAACCTCGCCGGCGAACTGATCCCCGATGAATCCGACCGCCTGCTGGGCTGGGTCGAGGTGGAACTGTCCCACAACGGCATGTTGCTGCGCGGCTATCGCAGCCTGTTCGCCAGCTTGCTGTTGATCGCCATCGGCCTGATCTGCACCGCCGCCCTGGCACTGCGCATCAGCCGCACGATCAATTCACCCATCAGCCAGATCAAATTGGCCGTGGCCCAACTCAAGGACGGCAACCTCGAAACCCGCTTGCCACCGTTGGGCAGCCAGGAACTGGACCAGTTGGCCTCGGGCATCAACCGTATGGCCGAAACCCTGCAAAATGCCCAGGAAGAACTGCAACACAGCATCGACCAGGCCACCGAAGACGTGCGCCAGAACCTGGAGACCATCGAGATCCAGAACATCGAACTGGACCTGGCGCGCAAGGAAGCCCTGGAAGCCAGCCGCATCAAGTCGGAGTTCCTGGCCAACATGAGCCATGAGATCCGCACCCCGCTCAATGGCATCCTGGGTTTCACCCACCTGTTGCAGAAAAGCGAGATGTCGCCACGCCAGCTGGATTACCTGGGCACCATCGAAAAATCCGCCGACAACCTGTTGGGCATCATCAACGAGATCCTCGATTTCTCGAAGATCGAGGCCGGCAAACTGGTGCTCGACAGCGTGCCCTTCAACCTGCGGGACTTGCTGCAAGACACCCTGACCATCCTCGCGCCTGCCGCCCATGCCAAGCAGTTGGAACTGGTCAGCCTGGTGTACCGCGACACGCCATTGGCGTTGGTCGGCGACCCGCTGCGCCTCAAGCAGATTCTGACCAACTTGGTCAGCAACGCGATCAAGTTCACCCGCGAAGGCACCATTGTCGCCCGGGCGATGATCGAGGATGAACAGGAGGACAGCGTACAACTGCGCATCAGCGTGCAAGACACCGGCATCGGCCTGTCCAACCAGGATGTACGCGCACTGTTCCAGGCGTTCAGCCAGGCCGACAACTCGCTGTCGCGCCAGCCAGGAGGCACCGGCTTGGGGCTGGTGATTTCCAAGCGCCTGATCGAGCAGATGGGTGGTGAAATCGGCGTTGACAGCACGCCGGGTGAGGGTTCGGAGTTCTGGATCAGCCTGAACCTGCCCAAGACCCGCGACGACGTTGAAGACCTGCCCGCCGCACCATTGCTCGGTCGCCGGGTGGCCGTACTGGAAAATCACGAGCTGGCGCGCCAGGCCCTGCAACATCAGTTGGAAGACTGCGGGCTTGAAGTTACGCCATTCAACTCCCTGGAAAACCTGACCAACGGCATTACCAGCGCGCATCAGACCGAGCAGGCCATTGACCTGGCGGTACTCGGCGTTACCGCCAATGACATCCCTCCCGAACGCCTCAACCAGCACCTGTGGGACCTCGAACACCTGGGCTGCAAAGTGCTGGTGCTGTGCCCGACCACCGAGCAGATGCTGTTCAACCAGTCGGTGCCCAACCCCAACAGCCAATTGCAGGCCAAGCCTGCCTGTACGCGCAAGCTGCGCCGGGCGCTCGCCGACCTGATCAGCCCGCGCCCGTCGCGCAGTGAACCGGGTGAACCGCTGTCCAGCCGAGCACCGCGTGTGCTGTGCGTGGATGACAACCCGGCGAACCTGTTGCTGGTGCAAACCTTGCTGGAAGACATGGGCGCCAAGGTGCTGGCCGTGGAAAGCGGTTACGCCGCCATCGATGCGGTGAAACAGGAAACCTTCGACCTGGTGCTGATGGACGTACAAATGCCCGGTATGGACGGGCGCCAGAGCACCGAGGCGATTCGCCAGTGGGAAAGCGAGCGCCACGGTACGCCATTGCCGGTGGTCGCCCTCACCGCCCATGCCATGGCCAATGAAAAACGCGCCCTGTTGCAAAGTGGCATGGACGATTACCTGACCAAACCCATCAGCGAACGGCAACTGGCCCAGGTGGTGTTGAAGTGGACCGGCCTGGCCCTGCGCAACCAGGGGCCGGAGCGCGCCCCTGACGGCTTGGCCCCCGGCGTGCGACTGCAGGTGCTGGACCACGAGGAAGGCTTGCGCCTGGCCGCCAACAAAGCCGATCTGGCCGCCGATATGCTGGCCATGTTGCTGGCGTCGCTGGAAGCCGACCGCCAGGCCATCACCGCCGCCCGCGAAGCCAATGACAACAACGCCTTGATCGAGCGCGTTCACCGCCTGCACGGCGCCACGCGCTATTGCGGTGTGCCGCAACTGCGTGCCGCCTGCCAGCGCGCCGAAACCCTGCTCAAGCAGGACGACGCCAAGGCCATGACCGCACTCGACGAGCTGGACATGGCAATTGCCCGCCTGGCCAGTGAAGCGCGGGTCAGCGCCTGATTGACAGGAACCCGTGTGGGAGGCATTTCCAACTCGCAAATGAACAGGGAGCTCCATTTGATGCGCGTCATTCTTTTCAGCAGCCAGCACTACGACCGCGACAGTTTTCTCGGTGAGCCGCTGCCCGCCGGCTTAGAACTGCACTTCCAGCCCGCCCGCCTCAACCTCGACACTGTGGCCCTGGCCGAGCATCACGAGGTAGTGTGTGCCTTCATCAACGATGACCTCAGCGCCCCGGTGCTGGAACACTTGGCCAACGGCGGTACGCGCCTGATCGCCCTGCGTTCGGCCGGCTACAACCATGTCGACCTGGCCGCCGCCAAGCGCCTGGGACTGGCCATCGTCCGCGTGCCGGCCTATTCGCCCCACGCGGTGGCCGAGCATGCGGTGGCGTTGATCCTGGCCCTCAACCGCCGTTTGCATCGTGCTTACAACCGCACCCGCGACGGTGATTTCAGCCTGCACGGGCTGACCGGTTTCGACCTCGTCGGCAAGACTGTCGGCGTCGTCGGCACCGGGCAGATCGGCGCGGCATTCGCCAGGATCATGGCCGGTTTCGGCTGCCGGCTGGTGGCCTACGACCCCTTCCCCAACCCCCAGGTGCAGGCCCTTGGCGCCCGCTACACGAGCCTGCCGGAATTGCTGGCCGAGGCGCAGATCATCAGCCTGCACTGCCCGCTCACCCACGACAGCCAACACCTGATCAACGCACGGTCCCTGGCCCAGATGCAGCCGGGTGCGATGCTGATCAATACCGGGCGCGGGGGGCTGGTCGACACGCCGGCACTGATCGATGCGCTCAAGCAGGGGCAACTCGGTTATTTGGGGCTGGATGTGTACGAGGAAGAAGCCCAGCTGTTTTTCGAAGACCGCTCCGACCTGCCCTTGCAAGACGATGTGCTTGCACGCCTGCTGACCTTTCCCAATGTGATCATCACCGCCCACCAGGCGTTCCTGACGCGCGAAGCGTTGGCGGCGATTGCCGGCACGACGCTGGCTAACATCGCTGCCTGGGCCGAGGGTCTGCCACGGAACCTGGTGGAGGGCTGATCAGCGGTCATATACCAGGCTCATGATAGGCCGGCACCCGTGATAGGATGCCGCGCCTAATTGGAGGACCCATGGCCGAACACGATTTCCGCTTCAGCTTGCTGAGCCCGCAACACACCCTGATCGAATGCCGTGCCCTGGTGCCGGGCCGTTATCAGGTCACCGGCAACGGTGGTTCGATCAAGCATGGCGACGTACTGATCGTCACCCTGCGCGGCAGTAAAACCCTATCGATGCGCCTGACCGTCGAAGGTGACGCGCGCTATTCCATCCGCCCGGCGGGCCAATGGGTCGCCATGGCCCAGGGGCCGAAATTCGGCGAGCTGGAGATTCACACCTGGAAGGTCAACTGCGACAGCTGCGAGAGCGTGCTGGAGTTTGAATTTGCAGTGGAAACCAAGCTGACCAAAGAGCCACTCCCCCCGGCCGCCAACGCGCGCATCAAGGAATTGGGCTGGGCCAGCGAAGGCGACAAGCACCGCTGCCCGAAATGCCAGCAGGCCGCACAATGAAAGCCCCGCTGCTGCTTGCCGCCATCGGCATCGGCCTCGGCGGCTGCGCCAGCGATACGGCGAAGCTGGAACAGGATCACAGCTACGTGGTGGAGTGGATTGGTGAGCGGCCCTTGATGGACTACGCGCACCTGACCGTGACCCTGGGCGCCGATGGTCGCGCCTATGGCAATGGTGGCTGCAACCACTGGTTTGCGCCGTACACCATCGATGGCCAGAAACTCAGTTTCGGCAAGCTCGGCAGCACCCGCAAGCTCTGCGCCGAGGCCTTGATGGAGCAGGAACACCGCTTCTTCCAGGCCCTGCAAGGCGTTGAGCGCTGGGATATCTCGCCGATCGAACAGACCCGCTTCTGGCCGGCCGAGGGCAAGCCGATCCGCCTGTGGCTGGAAGAAGGCTGATCCGCCGATCTGTGGACTGATGAGATCCAATTGTGGGAGGGGGCTTGCTCCCGATAGCGATGTGCCAGTCAATACATCAGCTGACTGACACACCGCCATCGGCAGCAAGTCGAATCATCGCACCGCCCCCCACATTTGCCTTGAGTTGTCGCTTTACCCGCGCAAAGCCTTGAGCTTGGCCAGCACCCCCTCTGCCGTCTGCTCGCCCATCAACTGCTCACGCACCTTGCCCTTGTCATCGATGATGTAGGTCACCGGCAACGCCTCGCTGCGCGGGATATCGAAGATCCCTTCGGGGTTCTGCGCCAGGACGGTGAACTTGATCCCCAGCTTCTCGCTGGCCGCCTTGAGCTCCTCACCCTGCACATTGTCGAAATTGACCCCGAACACCCCTACATTCTGCGCTTTCAACTGCTCGGCCAAGGCATTGAGCTGCGGGATTTCCGTGCGGCACGGGCCACACCATTCAGCCCAGTAGTTGACCACCACCCACTGCTTGTCCAGACGTTCGGCCGCCACCTTCTGGCCGTATTGGTCAACGCCATAGTCATTGCCGCAGCCACCGAGCAGCAGGGTTGTGATGATCGCCAATGCACCGATCAGTCGCCTAGTCATGGGGTAATCCTTCGTAAAATGAACATTGTCTGCGACCGATCGCCTCTTACGGTTTAAGAGCGAGCCGCAGCGCAGGTAGAATACCCGCCACCTTACGCAAGATGCGACCCGCACATGACCGATCTGACGCTTTATCACAACCCGCGCTGCTCGAAATCCCGCGGTGCGCTCGAACTGCTGGAGGCTCGCGGCCTGGCCCCGACCGTCGTGCGCTACCTGGAAACCCCGCTGGACGCCGCGCAACTGAAGGCTCTGCTGAGCAAGCTCGGCATCAGCGCACGCCAATTGCTGCGCACCGGTGAAGAGGAATACAAAACACTCAACCTGGCCGACGCCGGCCTCAGCGAAACGCAATTGATCGCCGCCATCGCCGCGCATCCAAAGCTGATGGAACGCCCGATCCTGGAGACCACCGACAAAGCCATCATCGGTCGCCCGCCGGAGAACGTATTGGAGATCCTGCCGTGACGACTCCGTATGTGCTGGTGCTGTATTACAGCCGCAATGGCTCGGTCAGCGAGATGGCCCGGCAAATTGCCCGGGGCATCGAGCAAGCCGGCCTGGAGGCGCGCCTGCGCACCGTGCCGGCGATCTCTACCGAGTGCGAAGCCGTGGCGCCGAGCATCCCGGATGAAGGTGCGCTGTATGCCAGCCTCGATGACCTGAAAAACTGCTCGGGCCTGGCCCTGGGCAGCCCGACCCGCTTCGGCAACATGGCCGCGCCGCTCAAGTATTTCCTCGACGGCACCAGCAACCTGTGGCTGACCGGCGCCCTCGTCGGCAAACCCGCAGGGGTGTTCACCTCCACCGCCAGCCTGCACGGTGGCCAGGAGACCACGCTGATGTCGATGCTGCTGCCCTTGCTGCACCACGGCATGCTGATCACCGGCCTGCCCTACAGCGAACAGGCGCTGCTCGACACCCAGGGCGGCGGCACGCCGTATGGCGCCAGCCACCATGCCGGGCCGGATGGCAAGCGCATGCTTGATCAACATGAAATCACGCTGTGCCGCGCCCTGGGCCTGCGCCTGGCAAACACCGCCTTGCTGCTGGAGAACGGCCGTGGCCAAAAAGCCTAAGGTCCTGCCATCGCAAGCGTGGCTGGAACCTCGGGTCAAGGTGGCACGGGCGCTGAGCCTGCTGGCATTCCTGGGCCTGGTGGGACTGCTGTGCGTGTACTACCTGTTCGTTGCCGACCTGCATGGTGCCCGTCCCTGGGTGATCCTGCTGATCGAGTTGGTGCCGTTGCTGGTACTGGCGCCGGGGATGCTGCTGGGCAGTGCCCGTGGGCATTCGTGGATGTGCTTTGTGGTAAACCTGTATTTCATCAAGGGCGCGCTGGCCGCGTATGACCCGAACCGGCAAGTGTTCGGGGTGCTGGAGATGCTGGCGAGCCTGGCGGTGTTTTGCACCGCCCTGCTCTATGTGCGCTGGCGGCATCAGCTCGATCGGCGCTACACACTCAATGATTGACGGTGTAGGCCAACATCATCGACAACTGGCACATCGGCCGCCCGCTTTCGGCATGCCACTGGTTGAACGCAGCCTGCACCGCCGCCAGGTCGCGCAGGCTGGTCGGTGCCTTGTCGACGATCTTCTGCGCATTTAAAGCCGCCACCACGTCATCGCTCGGCACAAAGGTATCCTTGCCCACCATGCGCAAAAAGCGCGGTGCCGACAGGCCGCCCAGCTGGTGGCCGTGCTTGCTCAGGTACTTCCACAACCCAACGATGTCGGTCACCGGCCAGTCGGCGATGAATGCGCCGAAGCTGCCCTTCTCCTGCTCGATGTCGAGGATCATCTGCGCATTGCGCGGCACACTTTTGAGTTTACCCAGGTGACGGATGATGCGCGTGTCCTGCATCAAACGCTCCAGGTGTTCGGCGCCCATCAGCACGACCTTTTCCGGGTCGAAGCCAAAAAACACCTGCTCGAAGGCCGGCCACTTGGCGTCCACCACACTGTGTTTCAAGCCCGCGCGAAACACGCGCAGTGCCAGGGTCGACAGGTAACGGTCATCACTGATCTTGCGCAATTGCGCCGCGGTCTTGGGCACCGGCAGGTGGGCGTCCAGCTTGGCCGCTGAACCGAAGCGGTTCAGACAATATTCGTGCAGCCACTTGTAATCGCGCATGCCCTCTCCTGGCAATCGAATTGAAAACGGCGCCCGTGAGCGCCGTGTGTCAGAGCCTTGAAATGGCTCAGAGGTTCACTACATTGACGAAGCGCGAAGCCGCCGTCTCGTCGATCGTCAGGCTGGTGAAGTCGAACAGGTTGCGGTCGGCCAATTGCGACGGGATCACGTTCTGCAGGCTGCGGAAGATGCTTTCGGTTCGGCCAGGGGTCTTGCGCTCCCAGTCCACCAGCATTTCCTTGACCACCTGACGCTGCAGGTTCTCCTGGGAACCACACAGGTTGCACGGGATGATCGGGAATTGCTTGAGGTCGGAGTAGGCCTGGATGTCCTTCTCGCTGCAGTACGCCAGCGGACGGATCACCACGTTGCGCCCATCATCGGCGCGCAGCTTGGGCGGCATGGCCTTGAGCGAGCCGTTGAAAAACATGTTGAGGAAGAAGGTTTCGACGATGTCATCACGGTGATGACCCAGGGCCATCTTGGTCGCGCCAATCTCATCGGCAAAGGTATAAAGCGTGCCACGGCGCAGGCGCGAGCACAGCGAACAGGTGGTCTTGCCTTCCGGGATCAACTCCTTGACCACCGAGTAGGTGTCTTTTTCCACGATGTGGTACTCGACGCCCAGCTCTTTGAGATAGGCCGGCAGTACGTGCTCCGGGAAACCCGGTTGTTTCTGGTCCATGTTGACGGCGACGATCTCGAACTTGATCGGCGCGACCTTCTGCAGGTGCAACAGCACGTCGAGCATGGTGTAGCTGTCTTTGCCGCCGGAGAGGCAAACCATGACCTTGTCGCCGTCCTCGATCATGTTGAAATCGGTGACCGCTTCACCGGCCAGGCGACGCAGGCGTTTTTGCAGTTTGTTCTGGTTGACTGTAAGAGTGCCCATGGCGCTTGGATCCGCTAGAAGTGTGTGACGAAAAGCGCAGCATTTTACCGATGTCGAGTGCCGACATTCAATGTGGGAGCGGGCCGCGCTCCCATCAACAGACCCCGCCGCGATTAGGGCCAATGTTTACAGTGCGATTTGCTCTAAAGCCTTACAGTTTTTCGGGTCATCACTTCCTATACTGCGACTTGAGGTCGCATATCTATCCAGACCTTTGAGGCCATCTGGCCCGTAGGCGCTCCGATGGGGGGCGATGGTAATAACGACAGGAGTGACTGGCATGATCCATCACGTCGTGGGGCTGTTTACCCATCCCGACCAGGAATGGCGGGAAATCCGTGGCGATAAGGAAGAAAGCATCGGCCACATGTACCTCACTCACACCCTGATTCTCGCGGCGATCCCCGCCGTTTCCGCCTTTATCGGCACTACCCAGGTCGGCTGGGTCATCGGCAGCCGCGCGCCGGTGATGCTGACCCAGGAAAGCGCGCTCTGGATGACGATCATGTCGTACGCAGCCATGCTCGGCGGCGTGGCCGTGATGGGCGCGTTCATTCACTGGATGGCCCGCACCTATGACGCCAACCCCAGCATGTCACGCTGCGTGGCCTTTGCGACCTATACCGCGACACCGCTGTTTATCGGCGGGTTGGCGGCGCTCTATCCGCATATGTGGTTGGGCATGATGGTGGGCACGGCAGCCATTTGCTACACGGTCTACCTGCTGTATGTGGGATTGCCGACCTTCATGAACATCGACCCGGATGAGGGTTTCCTGTTCTCCAGTTCGGTGCTGGCCGTGGGGCTGGTAGTCCTGGTGGCGATCATGGCGTTTACCGTGATCGTCTGGGGCCTGGGCGTCGGCCCGATTTATACCAACTGACCCGCTTATCGACCTGGGCAAGGCCACCGCAAGGTGGCTTTGTGCTTTATGCGTGACCATTCGGCGCCTGACAGATTCGGAAACACCCAGCTTTGCGGCATACTGGGTGTCTCTGGAGATCAGTACCGCATGCCCGAGCAACTCAATACCCGCGTCGAAGAGTGTTTCCTGCTAGCCGAATCCTTTTTCAAACGAAGTTTCAAACGCCCCCAGGTCAGTCTCAAGTTGCGGGGCCAGAAAGCCGGTGTCGCGCATTTGCACGAGAACCTGCTGCGTTTCAACCCCCAGTTGTACCGAGAAAACAGCCAACACTTCCTGAAGCAGACCGTGGCCCACGAAGTCGCGCACCTGATCGCCCACCAGTTGTTTGGCGAGCGCATCCAACCCCATGGCGAAGAATGGCAATTGATCATGCGCGGGGTTTACGAACTGCCGCCGGATCGTTGCCACACCTATGCCGTGAAACGCCGGCAAGTCACCCGCTATATCTACCGATGCCCGTGTGCCGACAGCGACTTTCCGTTTTCGCCACAGCGCCACGGCATGGTGGCCCAGGGCAGGCGGTATCTGTGTCGGCGGTGTCGGCAGACCCTGGTGTTCACCGGGGAAACTCGGGTGGAGTGAGGGCCTCCCCGGGAGCAAGCCCCCTCCCACATTTTGACCGCGCCGCCTGTCAACTGTGGGAGGGGGCTTGCTCCCGATAGCGCCCGTTCAGACGCTACCCAACCACGTTGGCACCCCGCAACTCGGCTATCCGCTGCGCACTGATCCCCAGCTCCGTCAGCACCTCGTCACTATGGGCACCGACCGCCACCCCGATATGTCGAGGCGCCGGCAAGCCCTCTGAAAATTTCAACGGACAGGCGATTTGCGCCTGGGTCGAGCCATCGGCCCTTGGCACCTGGCACACCAGCTCACGGGCTTTCAACTGCGGATGCTGCACCGCTTCACTCAAGCTGAGCACAGGCTCCACGCAAGCATCCACCCCGGCAAACAACTCACACAGCTCATCGAAGCTGCGCTTCTCGAACTCGATCTGCAGCGCCAGCTTAAGGGCCTTTTGCTGCTCCGGCCTGGGTGACAGGCCCTGGGCCGCCAGCTCCGGCCGTCCCAAGGCCACGCATAATTGCTGCATAAACCCCGGTTCCAGGCTGCCGACCGACATCCAGCGCCCATCTCGCGTGCGGTAGTAGTCGTAAAAGCTGCCGCCATTGAGCACATGATTCTCGCGCCCCGGTTCCACCCCACAGGCCAGGTAGCCCGCACCGGCCATGGCGTTCAGGCTGAACGAACAGTCGGTCATGCTCACATCCAGATGCTGGCCGACGCCGCTCTGCTGCCGAGCGACGACCGCCGCCAGCAGCCCGACCACCGCGTGCAGCGAACCCCCAGCCACATCCGCCAGCTGCACGCCCAGCGGCAATGGCCCGCTGTCCTGGCGCCCGGTATGACTGGCCACGCCCGCCAACGCGAGGTAGTTGATATCGTGCCCGGCGCGGCCCTTGTAGGGGCCGGTTTGGCCGTAGCCGGTGATCGATACGTAAATCAGCCGGGGGTTGATCGCCTTCAGCGCCTCGTAGCCCAAACCCAGGCGCGCCATCACCCCTGGGCGGAACTGTTCGACGAGGATGTCGTAGTCCTTGACCAGTTCACGCACGATCTCCAGCGCTTCGGCGCGTTTCAGGTCCAGCGCGAGGCTGCGCTTATTGCGGTTGAGGTACGCATGGCTCGCCGAGGTCCCCTGATCATGCGGCGGCAACACCCGTAACAGGTCCATGCGCGTGGACGACTCGATGCGCAGCACTTCAGCGCCCATGTCCGCCAGCATCAGCGACGCAAACGGGCCAGGCAGCAAGGTGGAAAAATCCAGCACTTTGAGGGACGCCAAGGGACCAGACATGGAAACTCCGTTTGCACTTCGAATGCCCCTAGACTAGGCAGCCTTGCGTCTACCGGCAATCGCCGGAACGATCAGCGACGGTGACCGTTTTGATCACGGCGGGCTTTTTCGCGGCGGCGGCTTTATCATTGGCCCACGTTTGCTGGCAGAGTGTCCCATGAAGTTCGCGATAGCGCTGTTTTCCGCCGCCCATGCGCCCTCCTCACGCCGCGCCTTGCTGTTCGCTCAGGCGGCGCTGGCGGCCGGGCATGAGATCGTGCGGCTGTTTTTTTATCAGGATGGCGTCTATAGCGCCTCCAACAACGTGGTTGCGCCCCAGGATGAGCAAGACATTGCGCGCCAGTGGCGCGAATTCGTCAGCGCGCACCAGCTCGACGGCGTGGTGTGCATTGCCGCCGCGTTGCGCCGTGGCGTGCTCAACAGTGAAGAGGCCACGCGCTACCAACGCAGTGCCGTGAACCTCGAGGCACCTTGGGCACTCTCGGGCCTGGGGCAATTGCACGACGCCGCCCAGGCGGCCGACCGCCTCATCTGCTTTGGAGGGCCATGACATGTCCAAATCTTTACTGGTGATCAGCCGCCAGGCACCGTGGTCCGGGCCGAGCGCACGTGAAGCGCTGGATATCGTGCTGGCCGGCGGCGCGTTCGATCTGCCCATCGGCTTATTGTTCATGGATGACGGCGTGTTCCAGCTGGCGCCGCATCAGGACGCCAAGGCCGTGCAACAAAAAGACCTGAGCGCCAACCTGCAGGCGCTGGGGCTGTTCGGCATCGATGAGGTCTTCGTCTGCCAACACAGCCTCGCCGAACGCGGGCTCACGGCGCCGGCCAGCGCCGAAGCGCTGGGCAATGCACAAATCTCCCAACTGATTGACCGTTACGACCAGGTGATCACCCTCTGATGTCGACTCTCCATGTGGTATCTCACTCCCCCTTCACCGACAGCCGGCTCGCCAGTTGCCTGCGCATCTGCGCTGCCGATGACGCGATCCTGCTCTGCGGCGACGGCACCTATGGGCTGCACAATGCAGCCCTGCAAACCAAGGGCCTGAAGGTATGGGTGCTGGCCGAAGACCTGCAGGCGCGTAACCTGCCCCTGCCGGACTGGGCCGACAGCGTCAACTATCCAGGCTTCGTACAACTGTCGATCGACTACGACAAGGTCAACACCTGGCTATGAATACGCTGACCGTGGGTTCGCACACCCTCGAACTGGACAAGGACGGTTATCTGGTCGACCTGAACGCATGGTCCGCCGAGGTCGCCAACGCCCTGGCCGCCGCCGAAGCGTTGACGCTGACGGCGGAGCACTGGGAAATCCTCGAACTGCTGCGCGGCTTCTACGCCGAGTTCCAGCTGTCTCCCGCCACGCGCCCGCTGATCAAGTACACCGCCTTGAAGCTGGGCCCGGAAAAGGGCAACAGCCTGTACCTCAACAAACTGTTCAACGGCACTCCCGCCAAACTCGCCGCCAAGCTGGCGGGCCTGCCCAGACCGACGAATTGCCTATGACCGACTTTGCCCCGCTGACCCTCGAAACGCCTGCCGAGCACCCGTTTGCACAGTTCGTACGCATCCTGGGCAAAGGCAAGCGCGGCGCGCGCAACCTCACCCGCGAAGAGGCCCGCGAGGCCATGGGCATGCTGCTCGACGAACAAGTCGAAGACACCCAGCTCGGTGCGTTCCTGATGCTGCTGCGCCACAAGGAAGAAAGCCCGCAAGAGCTCGCCGGCTTCACCGAGGCCGTCCGTGAGCGTTTGCAGGCTCCGGCGCTGAACGTGGATATCGATTGGCCGTCCTATGCCGGCAAGAAACGCCACCTGCCCTGGTTCCTGCTGGCGGCCAAATGCCTGGCACAAAACGGCGTGCGCATCCTCATGCACGGGGGTGGCGCCCACACGGCAGGCCGGCTGTACACCGAGCAATTGCTGGAAGGCTTGCAGATTCCGCTGTGCCGCAACTGGCGCCAGGTGGAAGCGGCCTATGCGCACGGCAACCTGGCGTTTATCCCACTGGGTGACTGGGCACCGCAACTGCAACGCATGATCGACCTGCGCAACACCCTGGGCCTGCGCTCGCCGATCCACTCCCTGGCGCGCCTGCTCAACCCGCTGAATGCACGCCTTGGCCTGCAAAGCATTTTCCATCCCGGTTACCAGGGTGTGCACCGTGATGCCAGCGGCCTGCTGGGCGACAATGTGATCGTGGTGAAGGGTGACGGCGGCGAAATCGAGATCAACCCCGACGCTGCGAGCCATCTCTATGGCACCACCGGCGGCGAAAGCTGGGATGAAGAGTGGCCCGCCCTCTCCACCCAGCGCCACGTCAAACCGGCCACACTCGAACCTGAACACCTGAAGGCGCTGTGGCGCGGCGACGTCGAGGACAGTTATCCGCAACTGGCGTTGATCGCTACCATGGCCCTGGCCTTGCGTGGCCTGGGGCATCCCCGCGAGCAGGCATTCACGTTAGCCCAGCAATACTGGGATGCTCGGGATAAATCGATTTAGTCGATCATTAACGCCCGGTCTTTGCGCTTTTAAATCGAACTCAGCCCTTTAAACTGGCCTCCAACGCTTACTTATTAGTCGAGGAGCCAGTCATGGGCTTGCTGATCAAAGGACATTGGAAAGACCAGTGGTACGAAAGTAGCGCGGACGGTGCGTTCCAACGGGAACAGGCGCAACGCCGCAACTGGGTCACCACCGACGGCAGGCCTGGCCCCAGTGGTGAAGGTGGCTTCAAGGCCGAGGCCGGACGCTACCATCTGTATGTGTCGCTCGCCTGCCCCTGGGCTCACCGCACCTTGATCCTGCGCAAGCTCAAAGGTTTGGAAAGCCTGATCGACGTGTCGGTGGTCAGCTGGCTGATGCTGGAAAACGGCTGGACCTTCGACAAGGCCCACGGTTCTACCGGCGACAAGCTGGAGGGTTTCGAATTCATGCACCAACGCTATACCGCCGACACCGCCGACTACACCGGCCGCGTCACGGTGCCGGTGCTGTGGGACAAGCAGCTCAAGCGCATTGTCAGCAATGAATCGGCGGAGATCATCCGCATGTTCAACAGTGCGTTCAACGAACTGACCGGCAACACGCTGGATTTTTACCCCGAGGCCCTGCGCCCCACTATCGATGCGCTGAACGAACGCATCTACCCCGCCGTGAACAACGGCGTATACCGCGCCGGTTTCGCCACCTCGCAGCAGGCGTACGAAAGTGCATTTGATGATGTGTTTGCCGAACTCAGCCACCTGGAACAGCACTTGGGCGACCATCGCTACCTGGCCGGCGAATACCTGACCGAGGCCGACGTGCGGCTGTTCACCACGCTGATTCGCTTTGACGCGGTGTATTACAGCCATTTCAAATGCAACCTGCGCCGGATTGCGGATTATCCGAACCTGTCGAACTGGCTGAGGGAAATGTATCAGTGGCCGGGCGTAGCCGAGACGGTGGATTTCGAGCATATCAAGGGGCATTACTATGCCAGTCACCGTACGATCAATCCGACGGGGATTGTGCCCAAAGGCCCATTGCAAGCGTTTGATGCCGAACATGATCGCGAGCGATTAGCCGGTCAAGGTGTTTGGAGCTGATCCGGATAATGGGCTGCGCTTGAAGGGCCTCATCGGGAGCAAGCCCCCTCCCACACTCTGGAATGCATTCCAATGTGGGAGGGGGCTTGCTCCCGATGCTCTTGAGGCTTAAAGCTGTTCCTGAGCGCCCTCGAACCACTTCAGTTTTTCGCGCAACACGACCACCTCGCCGACGATGACCAACGTCGGCGCATGCACTTCGTGCTCCGCCACCATGCGTGGTAAATCGGCCAGGGTGCCGGTAAACACGCGCTGGTTGGACGTGGTGCCCTGCTGGATCAGCGCCGCCGGGGTGTCGGCCGAACGCCCGTGCTTGATCAACTGCTCGCAGATGATCGGCAAGCCAATCAACCCCATGTAGAACACCAGGGTCTGCGACGGCCCTACCAGGTCCAGCCAAGGCAGGTCCGAAGTCCCGTCTTTGAGGTGCCCAGTGATAAAACGCACCGACTGCGCATAATCGCGGTGCGTCAGGGGAATCCCGGCATACGCCGCGCAGCCACTGGCGGCCGTGATTCCCGGCACCACCTGGAATGGAATGCCATGGGCCGCCAGTTCCTCGATCTCTTCGCCGCCACGACCAAAGATGAACGGGTCGCCCCCTTTGAGACGCAGCACGCGCTTGCCTTGCTTGGCCAGGTCCACCAGTTGCTGGTTGATCTGGTCCTGCGGCACGGCATGGTCGGCGCGACGCTTGCCGACATACACGCGCTCGGCATCGCGACGGCACAGTTCGAGAATCGCCGGTGCCACCAAGCGGTCATACAGCACCACATCGGCTTGCTGCATCAAGCGCAGGGCACGAAAGGTCAGCAGGTCGGGGTCACCTGGGCCTGCACCCACCAAATACACCTCGCCCGGTGCATAGGGCGGTGCACCGTTGACCTTCTCGATCAGCAGACGCTCGGCTTCAGCGCCCTGCCCAGCCAGTTGGCGGTCGGCAATCGGACCCTGGAAAACCTCTTCCCAGAACGCCCGGCGTTGCTGCACATCCGGGTACAAACCCTTGACCTGCGCACGAAAACGCGCCGCCAACCCGGCCAACTGGCCGTAGGTGGACGGAATCCAGGTTTCCAGCTTGGCCCGGATCAACCGCGCCAGCACCGGCGCATCGCCGCCGCTGGAGACCGCAATCACCAGCGGCGAGCGGTCGACAATCGCCGGGAAGATCACGCTGCACAAGGCCGGCGCGTCGACCACATTGACCGGCACGCAACGGCGCTTGGCATCGCTGGACACCTGCGCGTTCAGGGGCTCGTCGTCGGTTGCCGCGATGATCAGGGTGCAACCGTCGAGGTCGGTCTCCTGATAACCGCGCAAAATCAGTTCCCCGCCACTGCCCAGCACCAGTTCACGCAACTGGTCTTCGATCTGGGGAGCAACCACCCGCAGCAACGCACCGGCGTCGGCCAGCAGCCGGGACTTGCGCAAGGCAATCTCCCCGCCACCGACGACCAACACTCGACTGCCGCGCAGGTTATGAAACAGCGGCAGAAATTCCATTTAGGCGATGACCTCAACGCCCGCCATGTACGGCTTGAGCACTTCCGGCACGCGGATCGAACCGTCAGCCTGCTGGTAGTTTTCCAGCACGGCCACCAGGGTACGGCCTACCGCCAGCCCCGAACCGTTGAGTGTGTGTACCAACTCCGGCTTGCCGGTTTCCGGGTTACGGAAACGCGCCTGCATACGACGGGCCTGGAAGTCGCCACAGTTGGAGCACGACGAAATCTCGCGATACTTGCCCTGGCTTGGCACCCACACTTCGAGGTCGTAGGTCTTCACGGCGCTGAAGCCCATGTCGCCGGTGCACAGCGCCAGTACGCGGTACGGCAGTTCGAGCAGTTGCAGGACGCGTTCGGCGTTGGCGGTCAGGCCTTCCAGGGCGTCCATCGAGGTCGACGGCTCGACGATCTGCACCATCTCGACCTTGTCGAACTGGTGCTGGCGGATCATGCCGCGGGTGTCGCGGCCCGATGCACCGGCTTCGCTACGGAAGCATGGGCTGTGAGCCACGAACTTCAACGGCAGTTGCTTGGCGTCGAGGATCTCGCCGGAGACGATGTTGGTCAGCGACACTTCGGCGGTCGGGATCAGGTACAGGTCGGCCTCGCCTTCGCGGCTGATCTTGAACAGGTCCTCTTCGAACTTCGGCAACTGGCTGGTGCCCATCAACGCCGGGGCCTGCACCAGGTAAGGCGTGTAGGCTTCCTCGTAACCGTGCTCGGCGGTGTGCAGGTTGATCATGAACTGCGCCAGGGCGCGATGCAGGCGGGCCACCGGGCCACGCAGCAAGGAGAAACGCGCACCGGACATCTTGGCGGCGGTTTCGAAATTCAGGCCGCCGGTCAGTTCGCCCAGGGCAACGTGGTCCTTGATCTCGAAATCAAAGGCTTTTGGCGTGCCCCAACGGCGCACTTCGACGTTGCCGTCTTCGTCTTCACCGACCGGCACCGATTCGTGCGGGATGTTAGGGATACCCAGCAGGATCGAATCCAGCTCGGACTGGATCTTGTCCAGATCGACCTTGCCTTCGGACAGCTCAGTGCCCATCCGCTCGACGTCCGCCATCAACGGCGCGATGTCTTCGCCGCGCTGCTTGGCCTGACCGATGGATTTGGAACGCGCATTTCGCTCAGCCTGCAGTGCTTCGGTGCGGGTCTGGACGGTCTTGCGCTGTTCTTCCAGCGCTTCGATGCGCGCAACATCCAAGGCAAAGCCACGGGATGCCAGGCGGTCCGCTACGTCCTGAAGGTTGCTACGTAACAGTTTGGAATCGAGCATGTCGGTCTCTCGTTTATCAAAGTTTGGTCAAGGACAGGCCGGCCCAGGTGGCGAGCAGCCCGCCGAACACGCTGATGCCCAGGTAACTGAAGGCTACCAGGGCCTGCCCGCTTTCCAGCAGGCGCACCGTATCCAGTGAAAAGGATGAAAAGGTCGTCAGACCGCCTACAAAGCCGACAATCAAGCCGGCGCGAATTTCAATCGGCACTTCCGGGCGTAACAGGAACCAGCCGTACAACAGCCCGATGATCAGGCAACCGACCAGGTTGACCGCCAGCGTCGCCATGTAAAAATGCTTCGGCCAATTGGCGCTGACCCAGGTACCCGTGGCGAAACGCAATAATGTACCAGCGATGCCGGCGACGGACACGGCAAGAATCGTCTTGAGCACTACTTTCTCCGCTGCCTGGGGCTGAGTCGATCGAGTTGAGCGAGGTGATTGAGCTTTTCACCGATCTTCAGCTCCAGGCCCCGGGGCACCGGCTGGTAGAACGGCTGCGGGTCCAGCGCGTCGGGGAAGTAGTCTTCACCGGCGGCATAGGCATCGGGTTCGTCGTGGGCGTAGCGGTATTCGTCGCCGTAACCCAGCTGCTTCATCAGCTTGGTCGGCGCATTGCGCAGGTGCAGCGGCACTTCGAGGGAGCCATGTTCGGCGGCGGCGCGCAAGGCCGACTTGAAGCCCATGTACACCGCGTTGCTTTTCGGGGCGCACGCCAGGTAAGTAATGGCCTGGGCCACGGCCAGTTCGCCTTCCGGGCTGCCGAGGCGTTCCTGCACTTCCCATGCGGCGAGGCACAGGCTCAAGGCACGCGGGTCGGCGTTGCCGATGTCCTCACTGGCCATGCGCACCACGCGCCGCGCCAGGTAGAGCGGGTCACAACCACCGTCGATCATGCGTGCAAACCAATACAACGCGCCATCGGGGTTGGAGCCACGCACCGACTTGTGCAGCGCAGATATCTGGTCGTAGAACGCCTCGCCGCCCTTGTCGAAACGACGGCGGGTGTCACCCAGCAGGCTTTGCAGCAGGTCGACGCCGATTTCGTGGCCGTCCTCGGCCAGGTCGGAGGCGTTTTCCAGCAGGTTGAGAAAGCGTCGGCCATCACCGTCGGCGGCGGTCAGCAAAATCTTGAAGGCTTCGTCGCCAACCGTCAGCTGACGCTTGCCCAAGCCCTTGTCTTCGCTCAAGGCTCGGTGCAGCAGCTTTTGCATCGCCGCTTCATCCAGGCTCTTGAGCACGTAGACCCGCGCCCTCGAGAGCAACGCATTGTTGAGTTCAAACGATGGGTTTTCAGTGGTAGCGCCGATAAAGATCAGCGTGCCGTCTTCGACATACGGCAGAAACGCATCCTGCTGCGACTTGTTGAAGCGATGGACTTCGTCAACGAACAGGATGGTGCGCTTGCCGTACTGCCCGGCCTGCTGCTTGGCGACTTCCACCGCCTGGCGGATCTCCTTGACCCCGGCGAGTACCGCCGAGACCGTTTCGAAATGAGCATCCGAGACTTTTGCCAGAAGCCGCGCCAGGGTGGTCTTGCCCACGCCCGGCGGCCCCCAGAAAATCATCGAATGCAGCGCACCCTGCTCCAGGGCTTCACGCAATGGCTTGCCGCGAGCGAGCAGGTGTTCCTGCCCGACGTACTCGTCCAGGTTGGTCGAGCGCAAGCGCGCGGCCAGGGGCTGAGCAATCGGGTCACTTCGAAACAGATCCATGGGCAGCGTTTGAAACCTCTGGGAGATTTATTCCTGGATCACGTCGGCACCCTTGGGGATGTCGAACTTGAACCTGGAAGCGGGGACAGGCTGGTTGGCCTTGACGCCGGAGAACAGGATATCGGTGCGCTGACCAACACTGTCGACCAGGCGCATGTTGTTGATCACGCCATTGCCGAATGACAACGACAGCGTATCAAACAGCGTGTCCTTGGATTTGGGCTTGAGGGTGAACTCGATCACGTTGCTGGTTTGCTTGGACGTGATGTCGAAGCTGTCGTTGATTTTCGATACGTCGCCCGACAGCAGCAGCGCCGGCGTCTGGTTCAGGCGCGGGTCGAGCTTCTTGATGGTCGCCTGCTCCAGGTCCGGGTCCCACAGGGTGACCTTCTGGCCGTCGGAGACGATGGTCTGCTCAGACTTGCCTTCCGTATGCCAGTAGAACAGGCCAGGACGCTGCACGGCCATTTCGCCTGCGGTTTCCTGCAACTGGGTACCACCGGCATCCAGGGTCAACTGGGAGAAGCGCGCGGTCAGGGTCTGGGATTTGTCCAACAGGTTCTTCAGGCTGGCGACGGAGGCCGGGTCAGCGTGAGCCGAAACAGCGGTCAGGGCCAGTGCCGGCAACAACAGCATGCGGATAAGACGCATGGGAGTCCTCATTGAGTGTCAGGGCGCGCCGTGTGTGGCCACACGGCGCGGGATCAGTCGCGCATCTGCCCGGGGGCGATGACTTCACGCGAGCCGTTGGTATTCATTGCGGTCACGACACCGGCCATTTCCATGGCTTCGATCATGCGGGCGGCGCGGTTGTAGCCGATTTTCAGTTTGCGCTGCACGGCAGAAATCGAGGCGCGGCGGCTTTCCAGTACGAACGCCACGGCTTCGTCGTAGAGAGCGTCGGTTTCAGCATCGTCGTCTCCCCCACCGCCGCCGTTCTCAAAGCCGCTGCCGGCTTCTTCGACGCCGTTGAGGATGTCGTCGTTGTACTCGGGAGCGCCGCGCAGTTTCCAGGCCTCCACCACGCGGTGCACTTCATCGTCGGAGACGAACGCACCGTGAACCCGGATCGGCAGGCTGGTGCCGGGCGGCATGTAGAGCATGTCACCATGACCCAGCAGTTGCTCGGCGCCGCCCTGGTCGATGATGGTACGCGAGTCGATCTTGCTCGAGACCTGGAACGCCATGCGTGTCGGGATGTTGGCCTTGATCAGACCGGTGATCACATCCACCGAGGGACGCTGGGTCGCCAGGATCAAGTGAATACCGGCCGCACGGGCCTTCTGGGCGATACGGGCGATCAGCTCTTCGACCTTCTTGCCGACGATCATCATCATGTCGGCGAATTCGTCGACCACCACCACGATGGTCGGCAGCTTGGTCAGTTTCGGCGCTTCGTCGTGAATGCTTTCACGCTTGTACAGAGGATCATCAATGGTCTCGCCGCGCTCCTGGGCTTCCTTGATCTTGGCATTGAAGCCCGACAGGTTACGCACGCCCATCTTCGCCATGAGCTTATAGCGGCGCTCCATCTCAGCGACGCTCCAGCGCAGAGCGTTGGCGGCGTCCTTCATGTCGGTGACCACCGGGCACAGCAGATGCGGGATGCCTTCGTAGATCGACAGTTCCAACATCTTCGGGTCGATCATGATCAGCTTGGCGTCGTCCGGGCCGGATTTGAACAGGATCGACAGGATCATCGCGTTCACACCCACCGACTTACCGGAACCGGTGGTACCGGCCACCAGCAGGTGCGGCATTTTCGCAAGGTCAGTGATCACCGGCTTGCCGCCGATGTCATGGCCCAGGGCCAGGGTGACCGGCGACTTGAAGTTGTCGTATTCCGGCGTCGACAGCACCTCGGAAAAGCGCACGATCTGACGGTCTTCGTTAGGAATCTCGATACCCACGGTCGTCTTGCCCGGGATCACTTCCACCACACGCACACTGGTCACGGCCAGGGAGCGGGCCAGGTCCTTGGCCAGGTTGGCGATGCGGCTGACCTTCACGCCGGCGGCCGGCTGGATTTCGTAGCGGGTAATCACCGGGCCTGGGTGGATGGAGTCCACCGCCACTTCCACGCCGAACTCCTTGAGCTTGATTTCCAGCAGGTGACCGACGGCCGCCAAGGATTCGGGCGAATAGTTGAGTTGTTTCTTTTCGGCCGGATCGAGAATCGAGATCGGCGGCAAGGTGCCTTCGATCGCGCTGTCGATAAACAACGGTGCCTGTTTCTCTTTTTGCACACGGTGGCTGGGCTCGGGCGCCTTGACGGGCGCAGGAGCGATCACCGGCGGCACCTGTTTCTCGCGGTCCGACATGTGCTTGCTCAGCGCCTGTTCGCGTTCGATCAGGCGCTCCTTGACCTTGGCCTGCTCGCGGCGGTCCGGCGTGCTCGGGGCCACGACTTCGTTGACGCGGGTATCGACCTCGCGCAACTGCGCAACCATGCGCTTGCGCTCGACCCGAGCCGCCCACCAGCGGTTGGCGGCGCCCTGGAACAGTTCGAACAGGTCCAGGGTGATCTTTCCGGTCACGTCCATCACCTTGAACCATGACAGGTCGGTGAACACGGTAAGGCCAAACAAGAACAAGGCGATGAACATCAGGGTGCTGCCCTGGATGTTCAAGGTCCTGCGCGCCAGGTCGCCCAGGCTCTCACCCAGCGCCCCGCCCGCGCCGGCCGGCAGGCCGGTGGGTGCATGAAAATGGATATGGGCCAGCGCCGCGCCGGACAGCACCAGGAAAACCAGGCCGATCAGGCGCCAGGAGAACAGCCAGCCGCTCCACTGCCAAGGTTCATGGCGTTGACGGAAGATCTGCCAGGTCTTGATCGCCAGCAGCAACGGGAAGATGTAAGCGAAGTAACCCAGCACCATGAACAGGATATCGGCGCTGTAGGAACCGGCCGGGCCGCCGAAGTTCTGCACGTCTTCGATCTTGCTGTTGTGACTCCAGCCCGGATCGTCCTTGCCGTACGTGAGCAAGGCCATCATCAGGAACAGGCAGAGCGCGCCGATGGCGATCAGCGCACCTTCCTTGAGTCGATAATGCAGGTGCTGGCGCCAGGCTGGCACGACTGCTGCTTTAGGTGTTGCGGCGGATTTCTTCAAAACGGGTCTATTCCTGCGCTTTAGCGCGTCCATCTGTTGAATAACTGTAAATACTGCCCAATCCGAGCAGCTGAAAAATGAACGAACGTCGTTGAATCTACTTTTAACACCGAGCGGTGGCTGGATGAAACGGCGATAACGCCACAATGCCCGCATTGTACGGGTTTGTGTGCCTGATGCCACGCCCTCGCCCGTCGCCGAGCCGCACCGCCAATTCAAGTGTTGCAGCATGTTCAATTTGAGCACGCATTGTCTTTGCTGACAAAGGCTTATGAGGTGTTTGTATCAATCCAGGCAAACTTGGCAATTGGCCTGCAGGGCTCAGACCCGATTACGACCACACCTCACGCACAGAGTTGCAGAAACACCCGCTTACGCCAAACCACGCCAACGCCGGATTCGGGCTGGCCCCGCAGCGCTGCGTCGATAATAATCCCCCTTGCGCGGCAGGCGCCCGACCTGCCACTCCCCTCCCCTACCGTAAGCCTGGATGCCATGCTGACCTGGTTGCAACGCGACTCCCTCACATTTCCGCCGCTGGCCAAGGCCATGCGCGAACCCAATGGCCTGCTGGCCGCCGGTGGCGACCTGTCGGCCGAACGGCTGATCCAGGCTTATCGCCACGGGTGCTTCCCCTGGTTCTCGGAAGGCCAGCCGATCCTCTGGTGGTCGCCGGACCCACGCACGGTCATATTCCCTGACGAGCTGCATGTTTCTCGCAGCCTCGAAAAGCTGCTGCGCCAACAGCGCTACAGCGTGACCTTCGACCAGGACTTCGCAGCCGTCATCCAGGCCTGCGCAGCGCCCCGAGCCTACGCCGACGGCACCTGGATCACCGAGGGCATACAACGTGCCTACCTGGCGCTGCATCAGCGGGGGATCGCGCATTCGGTAGAGGTATGGGACGACGGCAAACTGGTCGGTGGCCTGTACGGCCTAGCCATGGGCCAACTGTTCTTCGGCGAATCCATGTTCAGCCGCGCCGATAACGCTTCGAAAGTCGGCTTTGCAACACTCACCCGGCAATTGCAGGCCTGGGGCTTTGTACTGATCGACTGCCAGATGCCCAACAACCACCTGCACAGCCTGGGCGCCCGTGCCATACCGCGCAGCGAATTTGCAGCCTTCCTGCGCAACCATCTGGATCAACCCAGCACTGGCCCGTGGGTTTCCTAGGCGACTTCCTCGCACCTGGCTTACACTTATTTCAAAGCTTATCCCGAGGGTTGATCATGACCGAGCTGGCGCGCTTGAAGTTTTATGCCACTCAAGCCCACTCTTGCAGCTATCTGCCCGATGAGCAGGCCACCACGCTGTTCCTCGACCCCAGCCAGCCCATGGATGTGCATGTGTACGCCGATTTATCGGAAATGGGCTTTCGACGCAGCGGCGACCACCTGTACCGACCTCATTGCCAGAACTGCAATGCTTGCGTACCGGCGCGCATCCCGGTTGCGCAGTTTTTACCCGACCGCAATCAGAAGCGCATCCTCAAGCGCAATGCCGACCTGTCGGTAAAGGCCACCACGCCACGCTATACCGAAGAATATTTCGACCTTTACCAGCGCTACATCGAGCAACGCCACGCCGATGGCGACATGTTTCCGCCCAGCCGCGATCAATTTTCCACGTTCCTGGTGCGCGACCTGCCCTTCTCGCGCTTTTATGAATTCCGCCTGGATGGCCGCCTGCTGGCCGTGGCCGTAACCGATCTGCTGCCCAACGGCCTGTCGGCGGTCTACACCTTCTATGAGCCAGACGAAGATCGCCGCAGCCTGGGGCGCTTCGCGATCCTGTGGCAAATCGGCGAAGCCTTGCGCCTGGAACTGGAGGCGGTGTACCTCGGGTACTGGATAAAAAACTGCAAAAAGATGAATTACAAGACCCAATATCGGCCGATTGAGCTGCTGATTAATCAAAGATGGGTCACGCTTAACTAGAACCCCTTGGCGGGAACACCCTTTTTCGGGCACAATGCACGCCGCTTTTGCCTGGCGCAGTTGCACCGGGCCATTCACTGGACACCGAGGGCTTTACTGCATGTCGAAAGAAGACAGCTTCGAAATGGAAGGCACTGTCGTCGACACCCTGCCCAACACCATGTTTCGCGTGGAGTTGGAAAATGGGCACGTCGTAACCGCGCATATCTCCGGCAAGATGCGCAAGAACTACATTCGTATTCTTACCGGTGACAAAGTGCGCGTCGAGCTGACGCCCTATGACTTGAGCAAAGGGCGCATCACTTACCGCGCTCGCTAAGCTAGTCAATACAAAACGCCCGGTTATGCCGGGCGTTTTTGTTTGCATAGAGTTTTGCCCAGATCACAAAACCCATGTGGGAGGGGGCTTGCTCCCGATAACAATGGACCAGGCAACCAATCTGTTGCTGAACCACCGCTATCGGGAGCAAGCCCCCTCCCACAAGGTGCTTTTGCGCTGCTGCAGTAAACTGTCAGGCCATTTCAGCCGTGGTCTCGAACTCGAAGGTCAATTCGCCGTCCTTCAGATCGATATGCACCACGCCACCATGGTCGGACAATTCGCCGAACAGGATTTCTTCAGCCAACGGCCGCTTGATCTTGTCCTGGATCAGACGAGCCATTGGGCGAGCACCCATTGCCGCGTCGTAGCCACCTTCGGCCAGCCAATTGCGCGCCGCGTCCGTAACATCCAGCTGCACGCGCTTGTCTTCCAACTGCGCCTGAAGCTCGGTGAGGAACTTGTCCACCACGCTCTTGATGACCTCATGGCTGAGGCGACCAAACTGGATAATGGTGTCCAGACGGTTGCGGAACTCCGGTGTAAAGCTCTTCTTGATCACTTCCATGGCATCGGAAGAATGATCCTGATGGCTGAAACCGATCGAAGCCCGCGCAGCCGTTTCGGCACCGGCGTTGGTGGTCATGATCACAATCACATTGCGGAAGTCCGCCTTGCGCCCGTTGTTGTCGGTCAGGGTCCCGTGGTCCATGACCTGCAACAGCAGGTTGAAGACTTCCGGGTGGGCCTTCTCGATTTCGTCGAGCAGCAACACGCAATGCGGCTGCTTGGTGATCGCTTCAGTCAACAGGCCGCCCTGGTCGAAACCGACATAACCCGGAGGCGCGCCGATCAGGCGCGACACAGTGTGACGCTCCATGTATTCGGACATGTCGAAACGCACCAGCTCAATGCCCATGGCCTTAGCCAACTGCCGCGCCGCTTCGGTCTTGCCGACGCCAGTAGGGCCGGCGAACAGGAACGAACCAACCGGCTTGTCCGGTGACTTGAGCCCCGCACGGGAAAGCTTGATCGCCGTGGACAACGAGTCGATGGCCGCATCCTGACCGAACACGGTCAGCTTGAGGTCGCGCTCCAGGTTACGCAGCAGCTCTTTATCGGAGCTGGTGACGTGTTTTGGTGGGATCCGTGCGATTTTCGCCACGATATCCTCAACCTGAGGCACGTCGATGCGTTTCACACGCTTCTCGACCGGCTGCAGGCGCTGGAAGGCCCCCGCTTCGTCGATCACATCGATAGCCTTGTCAGGCATGTGCCGGTCGTTGATATAGCGCGATGCCAGCTCAGCCGCCGAACGCAGCGCCTCATCGGTGTACTCGATACCGTGGTGCGCCTCGAAGCGCCCCTTGAGGCCGCGCAGAATGCCGATGGTGTCTTCAACCGACGGCTCGGACACGTCAACTTTCTGGAAGCGGCGTGCGAGCGCGCGGTCTTTTTCGAAGATGCCGCGAAATTCCTGGAATGTCGTCGAACCGATGCAACGGATATCACCCGACGAAAGCAACGGCTTGAGCAGGTTGGACGCATCCATCACGCCACCGGATGCCGCACCGGCACCAATGATGGTGTGGATTTCATCAATGAACAGGATTGCCTGCGGGCGTTTTTTCAGTTCGCCGAGCAGCGCCTTGAAACGCTTCTCGAAGTCGCCACGGTATTTGGTCCCGGCGAGCAATGCCCCCAGATCCAGGGAATAGACGACGCTGTTGGCCAGCAGGTCAGGCACCTGGTTATCGACGATGCGCTTGGCCAGGCCTTCGGCAATCGCGGTTTTACCCACGCCAGCCTCGCCGACCAGCAACGGATTGTTCTTGCGACGACGCGCAAGGATCTGCGCTACACGCTCAACCTCCAGCTCACGCCCCACCAGCGGATCGATCCGCCCTTGGCGCGCCAGCTCATTGAGGTTGCTGGCATAGGCATCCAGCGGGTTGCTTGAAGAAGAAGACTCACCGCCCTCGTCGTCCTGCATATCCTGCTCACCTTCGGAATGATCGCCGTGCCCAGGCACTTTGGAGATACCGTGGGCGATGTAGTTGACGACATCAATACGGGCAACGCTCTGCTGCTTGAGCAGGAACACTGCCTGGCTTTCCTGTTCGCTGAAAATCGCCACAAGCACATTGGCGCCTGTGACTTCACGCTTACCGGAGCTCTGTACGTGGAAAACAGCACGCTGCAATACCCGCTGAAAGCCCAGGGTCGGCTGGGTTTCACGGTCCTCGTCATGCACGGGGATCAGTGGCGTGGTGGAGTCGATAAACTCCTGCAGGTCATGCTTGAGTTTGTCGAGGTTGGCGCCGCACGCACGCAAAACGGTGGCGGCAGCTTCGTTATCCAAAAGTGCCAGCAGCAGGTGCTCGACGGTCATGAACTCATGACGTTTCGAGCGAGCCTCCTTGAAGGCAAGATTGAGGGTGACTTCGAGCTCGCGGTTTAACATAGCTTCACCTCATACCCAAGTGGTCGGCGTTAACCGTCCTTCTCGATTTCACAGAGTAGCGGATGCTGGCTTTCCCTGGCGTACTGGTTGACCTGCATGGCCTTTGTCTCGGCGATGTCGCGGGTAAACACTCCACATACTGCCCGTCCTTCTGTGTGAACGGCCAGCATTACCTTGGTCGCCAACTCGCGGTTCAGGTTAAAAAACACTTCGAGCACTTCGACGACGAAATCCATCGGTGTGTAGTCATCATTAAACAAAACCACCTTGTACATGGGCGGCGCCTGTAGAGCAGGCTTGGCCTCCTGAACAGCAATGCCTGCAGAGCCGTCCTCGTCATGTTCCTGATCCGGGCGATCCTGATTGAATGTTAGTCGAATCTGGCTATTTGCATGCATGGAAAGAAAGGTTCGTCAGTGGTTCAAATACAGTGGTGGGGGCGCCCTGCCAGAATTTCAACTCTGACCGATTGGTCGCCTTGACTATCGGAAAATCGGTGATACAACCAATAGAACCCACATTGGGTAAAAAAGGTCCGCGCAGTCAACCTTATTTATTCGGGTTAGGACGGATAAACTGGATGATACTCCAGTGATGGAGTCTGGTGCAGAGGGATATGGGCATGACTAGCGGTAAGGTCAAGTGGTTCAACAATGCCAAGGGTTTCGGCTTCATCAATGAAGACGACAAGGACGGAGAAGACCTTTTTGCGCATTACTCGACAATTAAAATGGATGGTTATAAAACACTGAAAGCGGGCCAGGCGGTGAGCTTTGACATCATTCAGGGACCGAAAGGACTGCACGCCGTGAACATCTGTGCAGTTGCGGCTGACGCCAGCACAAAAACCGCCACCCCCACCGCTCAAAAAGAAAAGAAATTAACGGTCTGAACGACCACGAGCGTGTGAGCAGCGATAAAAAACGGCCACCCCAATCAATTTGGAGTGGCCGTTTTTTTGCCTCCTCTTACATATGCGAAATCAGCGCATCACCGAAACCCGATGACGATACGAGTTTTGCGCCGTCCATCAGCCGCTCGAAGTCGTAGGTCACGGTCTTCGCCGAAATGGCGCCGTTGGTGCCCTTGATGATCAGGTCAGCCGCTTCGGTCCAGCCCATGTGGCGCAGCATCATCTCTGCCGAGAGGATCAGCGAGCCTGGGTTGACCTGGTCCTTGCCCGCATATTTGGGCGCCGTACCGTGGGTCGCCTCGAACATCGCCACGGTGTCGGACAGGTTGGCCCCCGGGGCAATGCCGATACCGCCTACTTCGGCCGCCAAGGCGTCGGAGAGGTAGTCGCCGTTCAGGTTGAGCGTGGCGATCACATCATATTCAGCCGGGCGCAACAGGATCTGCTGGAGCATGGCGTCGGCAATGGCATCCTTGACCACTACATTCTTGCCGGTCTTGGGGTTCTTGAACTGCATCCAGGGACCGCCATCCAGCAAGGTTGCGCCGAATTCTTCAGCCGCCACTTCGTAGGCCCACTCCTTGAAGGCCCCCTCAGTGAATTTCATGATGTTGCCTTTGTGCACGATGGTCAGCGAATCGCGGTCATTATCCACCACATATTGCAGGGCCTTGCGCGCCAGGCGCCGAGTGCCTTCCCTGGAGACCGGCTTGACGCCAATGCCACAATCCTGATCGAAACGGATCTTGGTGACGCCCATTTCTTCCTTCAGGAACTTGATCACCTTGATCGCTTCCGGGGAACCGGCTTTCCACTCGATCCCCGCGTAAATGTCTTCGGAGTTTTCGCGGAAGATGGTCATATCCACATCTCCCGGCTTCTTGACCGGGCTCGGTACACCCTCAAACCAGCGCACCGGACGCAGGCATACATAGAGGTCAAGTTGCTGACGCAGGGCCACGTTCAACGAACGGATGCCGCCACCGACCGGCGTGGTGAGCGGGCCTTTGATGGACACCACGTAATCCTTGACTGCATCCAGGGTTTCCTGGGGCAGCCAGGTGTCCTGGTCGTAGACTTGAGTTGCTTTTTCGCCGGCATAAACCTCCATCCAGGAGATTTTGCGCTTGCCGCCGTACGCCTTTTGAACAGCTGCATCGACAACCTTGATCATCACCGGGCTGATATCGACACCAATGCCGTCGCCTTCGATGAAGGGGATGATCGGGTTATCAGGAACATTGAGAGAATGGTCTGCATTGACGGTGATTTTGTCGCCGGCTGCCGGAACCTGAATCTTCTTGTATCCCATGCTGAACTCCATCTTTGGATTGAACATCTGGCTGCGTTCGAGCCTACTCCAGATAAATGACGACTGAAACCTCACGCCACGCTCATTTGCATCGAAAACAGCATATTTAGTCGCCTACAAGCTTGAAACAAAAGGCAAAATCGCCAATCTTGAGCACATCATGCGACTTAGGTCGCAACGTGGTACCTGCGACCTTTAGACCAATGGACGACACACCTTTTGTATGAAGGCTCGGCGTAAGCATAGCGACCTATGTATAATGCCGCCGCTGACCCAAGAGTCACGACAGCCGACCGCTCTGGAACAGGTGCCCTCGGCTCGCAAAGCAGGACTATTACAATAGTCCACCCGCTTGACGCTCGACTGATGCAACCCAACATCACCGCGAAGAAACCTCGACATTTCGCTCATGGATGGCTTTGAACGAACGCGCTCCACCCGGCGCATCTCGAGTTTCTGCGCACGCTTTCAGCAAAGAAGAGAGTTAATCCGAATATGCCCACCCGCTCGAAGATCATCTACACCTTCACCGACGAAGCCCCTGCCCTCGCCACCTATTCACTGCTGCCTATCGTAGAGGCCTTCACCGCTTCCGCTGATATTGCCGTGGAAACCCGCGACATCTCCCTGGCCGCGCGCATCCTGGCAAGCTTCCCCGAGCAACTGGGCACCAAGGCCGTCCCGGACCACCTCGCCGAGCTGGGCGCCCTGGCCGTTACGCCTGAAGCCAACATCATCAAGCTGCCTAACATCAGCGCCTCGACCCCGCAGCTGCAAGCCGCGATCAAGGAACTGCAGGCCCAGGGCTATGCTCTGCCGGACTACCCGGAAACCGTAACCACCGACGCGGAAAAAGAAACCCGCGCACGTTACGACAAGGTCAAGGGCAGCGCCGTGAACCCGGTCCTGCGCGAAGGCAACTCCGATCGCCGCGCACCCCTGTCGGTCAAGAACTACGCACGCAAGCACCCGCACAAAATGGGCGCCTGGGCTGCCGACTCCAAGTCCCACGTTGCGCACATGAGCAACGGCGACTTCTACGGCAGCGAAAAAGCCGTACAGATCGAGGCCGCTGACGCCGTCAAAATCGCGCTGGTTGCTCAAGACGGCACCACCACCGTCCTGAAAGAAAAGACCAATGTGCAAGCCGGCGAGATCATCGACACCGCCGTGATGAGCAAAAGCGCCCTGCGCTCGTTCATCGCCGCCGAGATCGAAGACGCCAAGAAACAAGGCGTGCTGCTGTCGGTTCACCTCAAAGCCACCATGATGAAGGTCTCCGACCCGATCATGTTCGGCCAGATCGTTGCCGAGTTCTATAAAGACGCCCTGGCCAAGCACGCCACCGTGCTCGAGCAGATCGGCTTCAACCTGAACAACGGCATCGGCGACCTGTACGCCCGCATCAAGACCCTGCCGGCCGACCAGCAAGCCCAGATCGAAGCGGACATTCAGGCGGTCTACGCCGCTCGCCCTTCCCTGGCGATGGTCAACTCCGACAAAGGCATCACCAACCTGCACGTACCAAGCGACGTGATCGTCGACGCCTCGATGCCGGCCATGATCCGCGACTCCGGCAAGATGTGGGGCACCGACGGTCAACTGCACGACACCAAGGCAGTGATCCCGGATCGCTGCTACGCCACTATCTACCAGGCCGTCATCGAAGACTGCAAGGCCAATGGCGCCTTCGACCCGACCACCATGGGCAGCGTGCCGAACGTTGGCCTGATGGCGAATAAAGCCGAAGAGTACGGCTCCCACGACAAGACCTTCCAGATCAAGGCTGACGGCGTGGTTCGCGTCACCGACAGCAAGGGCAACCTGCTGATGGAACAGAAAGTCGAGGCCGGCGATATCTTCCGCATGTGCCAGACCAAAGACGCGCCGATCCAGGATTGGGTCAAGCTCGCCGTCAACCGCGCCCGTGCCAGCAATACCCCGGCAATCTTCTGGCTGGACCCCAAGCGTGCACACGACGGCGTCGTGGTCGAGAAAGTTCAGGCTTACCTGAAAGACCACAACACCGAAGGCCTGGACATCCGCATCATGTCGCCGGTCGACGCGATGAAGTTCACCCTGGAGCGTACCCGCAAGGGCCTGGACACCATCTCGGTGACCGGCAACGTACTGCGCGACTACCTGACCGACCTGTTCCCGATCATGGAACTGGGCACCAGCGCCAAGATGCTGTCGATCGTGCCGTTGATGAATGGCGGTGGCCTGTTCGAAACCGGCGCCGGCGGCTCGGCACCAAAACACGTGCAGCAACTGCTGGAAGAAAACTTCCTGCGCTGGGACTCCCTGGGCGAATTCCTGGCCCTGGCCGCCTCGCTTGAGCATTTGGGTGTGACCTACAACAACCCGAAAGCCCTGGTATTGTCCAAGACCCTGGACCAGGCCACGGGCCAGTTCCTCGACAACAACAAGTCGCCATCACGCAAAGTCGGCAACATCGACAACCGTGGCAGCCACTTCTACCTGGCGCTGTACTGGGCACAAGCCCTGGCCGCCCAGACCGAAGACGCTGCACTGCAAGCGCAGTTCGGCGAACTGGCAAAAACCCTGGCCGAGAACGAAGCAACCATCGTTGCCGAGCTCAACGCAGTACAGGGCAAGCCAGTGGATATCGGCGGCTACTACGCGCCGAACCCGGAACTGACCAGCAAAGCCATGCGCCCAAGCAACACCCTCAACGCGGCGATTGCCAAGTTGAAGTAAGGTTGTAAGGATGCAAAGAAGCCCCGGCCCCGTGCCGGGGTTTCTGTTTCCAGCGTTTAACTGAAGAAACACAATCTCTGTGTGGGAGGGGGCTTGCCCCCTCCCACTCTGAATCGAGAGGCCTCCCATGACCTGGCAACCCCACATCACCGTCGCCACCATCGTCGAAGACAACGGCCGCTTCCTCATGGTCGAAGAGCTCAAAGGCGGCCGCGCCGTACTCAACCAGCCCGCCGGCCACCTCGACCCGCATGAGAGCCTGACCGAGGCCGCCGTCCGCGAAACCCTCGAAGAAACCGGCTGGGACGTCGAAGCCACCGGTATTGTCGGGATCTACCTGTATACCGCCCCCAGCAATGGCGTGACCTATCAACGGGTCTGCTTCATCGCCAAGGCACTCAAACATCACCCGGACTATTCACTCGACGATGGCATCATCCGCGCCCGCTGGCTGACCCGCGACGAGCTGATGGCCTTGCGCGACGACTGGCGCAGCGAGTTGATCATCCGCTGCATCGATGATTATCTGGCCGGACAGCGCCACAGTCTCGAATTGATCCGCCCTTCCCTTTAGCCTTGCGCGCGCTAGCCTGTTAGAATCGCGTCCTTTTTCAAGACACCCGTTGAAACCCTATGCGTGATCCAGCCCCTTCTGACACACCAAAGAAGCGCGTCATCGTCGGCATGTCCGGCGGCGTGGACTCTTCCGTTTCCGCCGTTCTGCTCATGGAGCAGGGTTATGAGGTGGAAGGCCTGTTCATGAAGAACTGGGAAGAAGACGATGGCACGGAATATTGCACCGCCATGGACGACCTGGCGGACGCCCAGGCCGTGTGCGACAAGATCGGCATCAAGCTGCACACCGCCAACTTCGCCGCCGAGTACTGGGACAACGTGTTCGAGCACTTCCTGGCCGAATACAAGGCCGGCCGCACGCCGAACCCGGACATCCTGTGCAACCGTGAAATCAAGTTCAAGGCGTTCCTCGACTACGCCATGATGCTCGGCGCCGACCTAATCGCCACTGGCCACTACGTGCGCCGCCGCGATATCGATGGCCGCACCGAACTGCTCAAGGGCCTGGACCCGAACAAGGACCAGAGCTACTTCCTGCACGCCGTCGGCGGCGAACAGATCGCCAAGACCCTGTTCCCGGTGGGCGAGCTGGAAAAACCAGAAGTGCGCAAGATCGCCGAGAATCACGGCCTGGCCACTGCCAAGAAGAAGGACTCCACCGGCATCTGCTTTATTGGCGAGCGCCGCTTCAGCGACTTCCTCAAGCAATACCTGCCGGCGCAACCGGGCGAGATCAAGACCACCGACGGTGAAGTGATCGGCCGCCACCACGGCCTGATGTACCACACCATCGGCCAGCGCCAGGGCCTGGGCATTGGCGGCTTGAAAGACGCCGGGGAAGAGCCGTGGTACGTGCTGGTCAAGGACCTGGAACACAACGAACTGATCGTTGGCCAGGGCAATGAGCACCCGCTGCTGTTCTCCGGCGCCTTGCTGGCCTCCGAGATCTACTGGGTCAACCCGATCGACCTGAGCACCCCGCGCCGCCTGACGGCCAAGGTGCGCTATCGCCAGAGCGACCAGCCCTGCACCCTGGAAAAAACCGCCAACGGCTATCGCGCCATCTTCGATGACCCGCAGCGCGCAGTCACTCCCGGCCAGTCCGTCGTCTTCTATGACGGTGAAATCTGCCTGGGCGGTGGTGTGATTGAAGTCGCCGAAGCCTGGAGCAGCCCGGCATGAGCCCGACCCAGGAGCAATTGACGGCACTGGGCGGGGTTTTTCTCGCCGCGGTACTGGTGGACAAGATCGCCAAGACAGGCCAGGTCACCGAGGCCGGGCTGACCTGCATGCTTGGCAGCCTGCTGATCCGCGACCCCAAGGATACCCTGGAGGTCTACGGCGGCGATGACCTGGCGCTGCGTGAAGGTTATCGCGCACTGATCGGCGCCCTGGAACGCGACCCCAGCACCCTGCAACGCGAACCGCTGCGCTACGCCCTGTCGATGCTGGGCCTGGAGCGCCAGTTGGCCAAGCGCGACGACATGCTGGAAACCATCGGCAAACGCTTGCCGCAGATCCAGTCCCAGGTGGAACACTTCGGCCCGGCCCACGAAAACGTGATCGCGGCCTGTGGCGCGCTGTACCAGGACACCTTGAGCACATTGCGCCAGCGCATCCAGGTGCACGGCGACATGCGCAACCTGCAGCAACCGAACAACGCCTCGAAGATCCGCGCCCTGCTCCTGGCCGGTATTCGTTCGGCGCGGCTGTGGCGCCAATTGGGCGGTCATCGTTGGCAATTGGTGATCAGCCGGCGCAAATTGCTCAAAGAGCTTTACCCGTTGATGCGCAACGAATAAGTCGCAGCAACCCCAGTTTTGAAGCATTACGCGTAATACGCCGGTCAGTTGGCGACGGACCGGCGGATTTTTTCATGTATGATACGCGCCCCATTTCGTTGCCCGACTGTCCGAGAACACCCCATGCAGCTCTCTTCGCTCACTGCGGTTTCCCCTGTTGACGGCCGCTACGCCGGCAAAACCCAGGCCCTGCGCCCGATTTTCAGCGAATACGGTTTGATCCGTGCTCGTGTTCTGGTTGAAGTGCGCTGGCTCCAGCGCCTGGCCGCTCACCCCGCCATCAGCGAAGTGCCGGCGTTTTCCGCCGAAGCCAACGCTGTATTGAACACCCTGGCGGAAAACTTCTCCCTGGAGCACGCCGAGCGTGTCAAAGAGATCGAGCGCACCACCAACCACGACGTAAAAGCCATCGAGTACTTGCTCAAAGAGCAAGCGGCCAAGCTGCCGGAACTGGCCCAGGTCAGCGAATTCATCCACTTTGCCTGCACCAGCGAGGACATCAACAACCTGTCCCACGCCCTGATGCTGCGCGAAGGCCGTGATGACGTAATGCTGCCGCTGATGCGCCAGACCGCCAACGCCATCCGCGAACTGGCCATCCGCTTTGCCGACGTGCCGATGCTGTCGCGTACCCACGGCCAACCGGCTTCGCCGACCACCCTGGGCAAAGAACTGGCCAACGTGGTGTACCGCCTGGAGCGCCAGATCGCTCAAGTGGCGGCCGTACCGTTGCTGGGCAAGATCAACGGCGCCGTAGGCAACTACAACGCCCACCTGTCGGCCTACCCTGAGATCGACTGGGAAGCCAATGCCCGCGCCTTCATCGAAGACGAGCTGGGCCTGGGTTTCAACCCTTACACCACGCAGATCGAACCGCACGACTACATCGCCGAGCTGTTCGACGCCATTGCACGCTTCAACACCATCCTGATCGACTTCGATCGCGATATCTGGGGCTACATCTCCCTGGGCTACTTCAAGCAGCGCACCATTGCCGGTGAAATCGGTTCGTCGACCATGCCGCACAAGGTCAACCCGATCGACTTCGAAAACTCCGAAGGCAACCTCGGCATCGCCAACGCCCTGTTCCAGCACCTGGCCAGCAAGTTGCCTATCTCCCGCTGGCAGCGCGACCTGACCGACTCCACCGTGCTGCGCAACCTCGGCGTGGGTTTCGCGCACAGCGTGATCGCGTACGAAGCCAGCCTCAAGGGCATCAGCAAGCTGGAGCTCAACGAGCAGAAAATTGCCGCCGACCTGGACGCTTGCTGGGAAGTCCTGGCCGAGCCGATCCAGACCGTGATGCGCCGCTACAACATCGAAAACCCTTACGAGAAGCTCAAGGAGTTGACGCGCGGCAAGGGCATCAGCCCCGAAGCGCTGCAAACTTTCATCGACGGCCTGGACATGCCTGCCGCCGCCAAGGCCGAGCTGAAGCTGCTCACTCCGGCCAACTACATCGGCAACGCTGTAGAGCAAGCCAAGCGCATCTGATCATAGCAAGACCCTTTGAGACGCCCGGCCGCGCCGGGCGTTTTTATTCCAGTCTGAAAAGTGCTTTTTTTCAATAGGTTACACATGAATCCTGATATCCCTCTTCAACTTCTGGGCGGCATCACGGCACGGGAATTCCTGCGCGACTACTGGCAGAAAAAACCGCTGCTGATCCGCCAGGCCATCCCTGATTTCGAAAGCCCGATCGACGCCGACGAACTGGCCGGCCTGGCCCTGGAAGAAGAAGTCGAGTCGCGCCTGGTAATCGAACACGGCGAACGCCCGTGGGAACTGCGTCGCGGCCCGTTCGCCGAAGATGCTTTCAGCACCTTGCCTGAACGCGAATGGACCCTGCTGGTGCAGGCCGTTGACCAGTTCGTGCCGGAAGTGGCCGAGCTGCTGGAACAATTCCGTTTCCTGCCAAGCTGGCGCATCGACGATGTGATGATCAGCTTTGCCGCACCGGGAGGCAGCGTAGGCCCGCATTTCGATAACTACGACGTGTTCCTGCTGCAAGCCCAAGGCAAGCGCAACTGGAAGATCGGCCAGATGTGCAGCTCCGAAAGCGCGCTGTTGCAACACGCCGACCTGCGCATCCTCGCCGAATTCGAAGAGAGCGCCGAATGGGTACTGGAGCCGGGCGACATGCTCTACCTGCCACCCCGCCTGGCGCATTTCGGCATTGCCGAAGATGACTGCATGACCTATTCCGTAGGCTTCCGCGCCCCGAGCGCCGCCGAAGTGCTGACCCACTTCACCGACTTCCTCAGCCAATACCTGACTGACGAAGAGCGCTACACCGACGCCGACGCCCAACCGGTCAGCGACCCGCACCAGATCCAGGGCGACGCACTGGACCGCCTCAAGAGCCTGCTGGCCGAGCACATGAGCGACGAGCGCATGCTGCTGACCTGGTTCGGCCAGTTCATGACCGAGCCACGCTACCCGGAACTGGTCGCCGGTGAGGACTTGGGTGAAGATGACTTTATCAACGCCCTTCAAGACGGTGCGATTTTGGTACGCAACCCGAGTGCGCGCCTGGCCTGGTCCGAAGTCGACGACGATGTGCTGCTGTTTGCCAGCGGCCAGAGCCGTTACCTGCCGGGTAAACTGCGCGAACTGCTGAAGCTGGTGTGCTCGGCTGACGCACTGCACAGCGAAAACCTCGGCGAATGGCTCGCCGACGAAGACGGTCGCGACCTGCTGTGCGAACTGGTCAAGCAAGGAAGCCTGGGGTTTGCCGATGAATAAGATTCACGTAAGTGTCGCGGACTGGCAAAAGGATATCGCTGAGATTCGGCGCATTCGTGAAGCGGTATTTATCGCCGAACAATCGGTTCCACCTGAGCTTGAATGGGACGCCGACGACGCCGGCGCGGTGCATTTCCTGGCATTCGAGGGCGACTTTCCGATCGGTACCGCCCGCCTGCTGCCCAGCGGCGAAATCGGGCGCGTATCGGTGCTCAAGGACTGGCGCGGGCTTAAAGTCGGCGACAAGCTGATGGAAGCCGTGATCGGTGCGGCCGAGCAACGCGGCCAGCGCAAGCAGTTCCTCAGCGCACAGGTCTATGCCGCGCCGTTCTATGAGCGGCTGGGCTTCAAGATCGTCAGCGAAGAATTCCTGGAAGTCGGGATTCCGCATGTTGATATGGTGCGTGAGGGCTGATTCAGGACCGAGTCGCTGCCATCGGGAGCAAGCCCCCTCCCACACTTGACCGAGTCATTCTTTGGAACGCGGTCAAAATGTGGGAGGGGGCTTGCTCCCGATGGCTATTTCAGCGACACCAGCAATACCCTGCCCTGCCAGGGCATTTTGCCGTCTACGATTCAATTTGCGGCCTGCCGGGCCGACAAACTGGCACTATCACGCCTAATTGACTCGCAGAGATAACGGACATGTCCCTACGCACCCTGCTCATCGCACTCCTCCTGGCCGCCAGCGCCCCGGCCGTGGCCGACACCGAAGTCGTCAACCTGAGCAATCGCACCAGCGCCGACCTCCTGCCCGTGGCGCAGAATTTCATCGGCAAGGACGGCAGCGTCAGCGCCTACGGTAACCAGCTTATCGTCAAGGCCGACCCCGGCAAGATCCAGGACCTGCGCGCACTGCTCGCGCAATTGGACACGCCCGCCAAACGCCTTCTGATCACCGTCGACACCAACGAAAACAATCAGCAAAACACTGGCGACAGCCAGACTCGCATCATCAGCTACGGCACTGCCAGCCGCGACGGCGGTGTCCAGCAGATCCAGGCGAGCGAGGGCGTGCCCGCACTGATCCAGGTCGGTCAGAGCGTTCCGCTGACCACCACCCAGCAAGACAGCTACGGCCGCCTGCAAAACCAGACCCAGTATCGCAACGTCACCCAGGGCTTTTACGTCACCGCCAGCGTCACCGGCGAGACCGTACACCTGAGCATCAGTACCAACCGTGACCGCATGAGCCAGGAACGTCCCGATGTAGTGAACGTCCAGAGCACCGACACAACCGTCAGCGGGCGCCTGGGCGAGTGGATCCCCCTGGCCGGCATCAATCGCGAGACCCAGGCCGACAAATCCTCCACAACCCGCAGCTACTCTACCCAAGGCCGCGATGACCTGACTTTACGGGTCAAGGTCGACACCCTGAACTGAAGCACCGGAAACTGACTGATGAGTCGTATTAGACCAAAGATGTAGTGCTTGAAAAAAAGCACTACAAAACATTTGACGATCGAAAAAAGCCTGGGCATGATGGCCTCGCTCCCGCTAATCAGGGGCCCTGGCAAGGGCCTTCGGATCGCCGCTCCAAGCTACCCACCCGAGCCGATTCGTGTCTGTACCGCCCACAAGGTGTGTTTGACGAGGTTGCGACTGGAACGAAGTTGTCCCGAGGGACGGAAGCCAACCAGGTAATCCGGCTACACACTGATGGATCGTACCAAGGCCCACGACGCCCGAAGACCGTTCGCAGTTTGCCCCTACCTGCTCAATTCCACCCTTGAACCAATCGTTCATCCCGTCGCCTTCCCCGCCAAGCCCGGCTTGACCACCTGAGCTTCTGGTCAGCGAGCAGCCAAAACCACGCACTTACTACGTGGCTGGCAAATGGAATTTTCCACCTAGACCTATGCGACGAGGTTTTTCCCCATGGCACTGACACGCGAACAGCAAATTGCAGCCCTTGAAAAAGACTGGGCTGAAAACCCACGCTGGAAAGGCGTAACCCGCGCTTATTCCGCTGCTGACGTCGTCCGCCTGCGTGGCTCGGTTCAACCTGAGCACACCTTTGCAAAACTCGGCGCCGAGAAGCTGTGGAAGCTGGTCACCCAAGGTGCCAAGCCTTCCTTCCGTCCCGACAAAGATTTCGTCAACTGCATGGGCGCCCTCACTGGCGGCCAGGCAGTCCAACAGGTAAAAGCCGGTATCCAGGCGATCTACCTGTCCGGCTGGCAAGTGGCAGCGGATAACAACTCCGCTGAATCCATGTACCCCGACCAATCGCTGTACCCGGTGGACTCGGTGCCGACCGTGGTCAAGCGCATCAACAACTCGTTCCGTCGTGCCGACCAGATCCAGTGGAAAGCCGGCAAGAACCCGGGCGACGAAGGCTACATCGACTACTTCGCACCGATCGTGGCCGACGCTGAAGCCGGTTTCGGCGGCGTACTGAACGCCTACGAGCTGATGAAGAGCATGATCGAGGCCGGCGCTGCCGGCGTGCACTTCGAAGACCAGCTGGCTTCGGTGAAGAAATGCGGCCACATGGGTGGCAAGGTGTTGGTACCGACCCAGGAAGCTGTGCAGAAGCTGACCGCTGCGCGCCTGGCCGCTGACGTCGCCGGCACGCCAACCATCATCCTGGCGCGCACCGATGCCAACGCCGCCGATTTGCTGACCTCGGACTGCGACCCGTACGACAAGCCGTTCGTCACTGGCGAGCGCACCCAGGAAGGCTTCTACAAAGTACGCGCCGGCCTCGACCAGGCCATTGCCCGCGGCCTGGCCTATGCGCCGTATGCCGACCTGATCTGGTGCGAAACCGCCAAGCCTGACCTGGAAGAAGCCCGTCGTTTCGCCGAAGCGATCAAGAAGGAATACCCGGACCAACTGCTGTCCTACAACTGCTCGCCTTCTTTCAACTGGAAGAAGAACCTGGACGACGCGACCATCGCCAAGTTCCAGCGCGAACTGTCAGCCATGGGCTACAAGCACCAGTTCATCACCCTGGCCGGCATTCACAACATGTGGCACAGCATGTTCAACCTGGCGCACGACTACGCCCGCAACGACATGACCGCCTACGTGAAGCTGCAGGAGCAGGAGTTCGCTGACGCCGCCAAAGGCTACACCTTCGTGGCGCACCAGCAGGAAGTGGGCACCGGCTACTTCGACGACATGACTACCGTGATCCAGGGCGGCACCTCGTCCGTGACCGCACTGACCGGTTCGACCGAAGAAGAGCAGTTCCACTAAGCACCGAGCAAACGGCCATTGCGGCCGCATGGAAGACCTAACCGCAATGCCGCAAAACAATCACGCCCCGACTGGTTCGGGGCGTTTTTTTGCCTGCCACCCCCTCCCGACACCATGAAGATCACATTGTGGGAGGGGGCTTGCTCCCGATGGCGCTGGATCAGCCTCAGAAGTGTCGACTGACACCCCGCAATCGGGAGCAAGCCCCCTCCCACAGGGAATGCAGGTTTTGTGCAGATTTTGCGCAAAACATTGATCCAGGGCGGTATCTGCGCAAGCCTGGTCGGTTATAACGATCCGTTCAGGCAACTAAGCGGCACTCAAACAAGTAACGGCAACTTCCCCGCCTCACCACAAACACCCGCTTAAAACCCACACAAACAATATTCATTATCATTTAGAGCATGAGAACTTCTTTACAGCTAAAACAAAACATAATTGGTGAAAAGCCGGCTAATCCCCGCCCCGCAAGGGCTACAGCCCCACAAAGGTGCACTATGTGCTTATTCCATCGAATAATTTCGCTATCGGAATTTTACTTGCCCGGTGTTTAGCCATAAAATCACCGCGATTGATTGCAGTGCGACATATCGTCACTGCATCGTTACTTTTTCGAGCTCAGAGACCTTTGCTCTCTGTTAAGGATTTCCAGCATGACCGAAGCGACAGGACTCATGGCCCACAACTGGGGCTTTGCCATTTTCCTCCTCGGTGTTGTCGGCCTTTGCGCCTTCATGCTCGGTGTTTCCAGCCTCCTCGGGTCAAAAGCCTGGGGCCGCAGCAAGAATGAACCGTTCGAGTCCGGCATGCTGCCTACAGGTGGCGCCCGCTTGCGGCTCTCAGCCAAATTCTATCTGGTCGCGATGCTGTTCGTGATCTTCGATATCGAAGCCCTCTTTCTCTTTGCCTGGTCTGTGTCCGTCCGCGAAAGCGGCTGGACCGGATTCGTCGAAGCCCTCGTTTTCATAGCAATTCTGTTGGCAGGCCTTGTCTACCTATTCCGAGTGGGCGCCCTTGACTGGGCTCCGGAAGCTCGTCGTAAGCGGCAAGCGAAGCTGAAACAATGAGGCTTTGGCGATGCAATACAATCTCACCAGGATCGACCCGGATGCTCCTAACGAGCAGTACCCCATCGGCGAACGGGAAACCGTTTCCGACCCGTTAGAAGACCAAGTCCACAAAAACATCTACATGGGCAAGCTGGAAGACGTGCTGAGTGGCGCGGTCAACTGGGGGCGTAAGAACTCCCTGTGGCCGTACAACTTCGGTCTTTCGTGCTGCTACGTGGAAATGACCACCGCCTTCACGGCGCCCCACGACATCGCGCGCTTCGGCGCCGAAGTTATCCGGGCATCGCCGCGCCAGGCGGACTTCATGGTTATCGCCGGCACCTGCTTCATCAAGATGGCGCCGATCATCCAGCGTCTCTACGAGCAAATGCTCGAACCGAAATGGGTTATCTCCATGGGTTCGTGCGCCAACTCCGGTGGCATGTACGACATCTACTCCGTTGTCCAGGGGGTGGACAAGTTCCTGCCCGTGGACGTCTACGTGCCTGGCTGCCCGCCTCGCCCTGAAGCGTTCCTGCAAGGCTTGATGCTGTTGCAGGAATCGATCGGCAAGGAGCGTCGCCCACTGTCCTGGGTCGTCGGTGAACAAGGCGTCTATCGCGCCGAGATGCCGTCTCAAAAGGAACAGCGCCGCGAACAGCGAATCGCAGTCACCAACCTGCGCAGCCCTGACGAAGTCTGATCCAGCACCGCTTCTTTTATAGAACGAAAACCTGGCTTCATTCTTTACGTTGACCGAAAGCGATAAAAAACCATGACTACAGGCAGTGCTCTGTATATCCCGCCTTACAAGGCAGACGACCAGGATGTGGTCGTCGAACTCAACAACCGTTTCGGCCCTGACGCCTTCACCGCCCAGGCCACGCGCACCGGCATGCCGGTGCTGTGGGTGGCGCGTGCCAAGCTCGTCGAAGTCCTGACCTTCCTGCGCAACCTGCCCAAGCCGTACGTCATGCTCTATGACCTGCATGGCGTGGACGAGCGTCTGCGCACCAAGCGCCAAGGGCTGCCGAGCGGCGCCGATTTCACCGTGTTCTACCACCTGATGTCGCTGGAACGTAACAGCGATGTGATGATCAAGGTCGCGCTGTCTGAAACTGACCTGAGCATCCCGACCGTAACCGGTATCTGGCCGAACGCCAGCTGGTACGAGCGTGAAGTCTGGGACATGTTCGGCATCGACTTCCCGGGCCACCCGCACCTGTCGCGCATCATGATGCCGCCAACCTGGGAAGGTCACCCGCTGCGCAAGGACTTCCCTGCCCGCGCGACCGAATTCGACCCGTTCAGCCTCAACCTGGCCAAGCAACAGCTTGAAGAAGAGGCTGCCCGCTTCCGTCCGGAAGACTGGGGCATGAAGCGTTCCGGCACCAACGAGGACTACATGTTCCTCAACCTGGGCCCGAACCACCCTTCGGCGCACGGTGCCTTCCGTATCATCCTGCAACTGGACGGCGAAGAAATCGTCGACTGCGTGCCGGACATCGGCTACCACCACCGCGGTGCCGAGAAGATGGCTGAACGCCAGTCGTGGCACAGTTTCATCCCGTACACCGACCGTATCGACTACCTCGGCGGCGTGATGAACAACCTGCCGTACGTGCTGTCGGTCGAGAAGCTGGCCGGCATCAAGGTGCCGGACCGCGTCGACACCATCCGCATCATGATGGCCGAGTTCTTCCGGATCACCAGCCACCTGCTGTTCCTGGGTACTTATATCCAGGACGTCGGTGCCATGACCCCGGTGTTCTTCACCTTTACCGACCGCCAGCGCGCCTACAAGGTCATCGAAGCCGTCACCGGTTTCCGCCTGCACCCGGCCTGGTATCGCATCGGCGGTGTTGCCCACGACCTGCCGAACGGCTGGGAGCGCCTGGTCAAGGAATTCGTCGAGTGGATGCCCAAGCGTCTGGACGAGTACCAAAAGGCTGCGCTGGACAACAGCATTCTCAAGGGCCGCACCATCGGCGTCGCCCAGTACAACACCAAAGAGGCCCTGGAATGGGGCGTCACCGGTGCCGGCCTGCGTTCCACCGGCTGCGATTTCGACCTGCGTAAAGCGCGCCCGTACTCCGGCTACGAGAACTTCGAATTCGAAGTACCGCTGGGGGCCAATGGCGATGCCTACGACCGTTGCATCGTACGCGTCGAAGAAATGCGCCAGAGCCTGAAGATCATCGAGCAGTGCATGCGCAACATGCCGGCAGGCCCGTACAAGGCGGACCATCCGCTGACCACGCCGCCGCCGAAAGAGCGCACGCTGCAGCACATCGAAACCCTGATCACGCACTTCCTGCAGGTTTCGTGGGGCCCGGTCATGCCGGCCAACGAATCCTTCCAGATGATCGAAGCGACCAAGGGTATCAACAGTTATTACCTGACGAGCGATGGCGGCACCATGAGCTACCGCACCCGGATCCGTACCCCGAGCTTCGCCCACTTGCAGCAGATCCCTTCGGTGATCAAAGGCGAGATGGTCGCGGACTTGATTGCGTACCTGGGTAGTATCGATTTCGTTATGGCCGACGTGGACCGCTAAGCATGAACAGCACGCTTATCCAGACAGACCGTTTCACCTTGAGTGAAACCGAGCGCTCGGCCATCGAGCACGAGCTGCATCACTATGAAGACCCGCGCGCGGCGTCGATCGAAGCCTTGAAGATCGTCCAGAAGGAACGTGGCTGGGTGCCGGACGGCGCGCTCTACGCCATCGGCGAGATCCTCGGCATCCCTGCCAGCGACGTTGAAGGCGTGGCCACGTTCTACAGCCAGATCTTCCGCCAGCCCGTGGGCCGCCACATCATTCGCGTGTGCGACAGCATGGTCTGCTACATCGGTGGCCACGAGTCCGTGGTCAGCGAGATCCAGAACAAGCTGGGCATCGGCCTCGGCCAGACCACCCCGGATGGCCGCTTCACGCTGCTGCCGGTGTGCTGCCTGGGCAACTGCGACAAGGCGCCGGCGTTGATGATCGACGACGACACATTCGGTGACGTGCAGCCCGCTGGCGTGACCCAATTGCTTGAGGGCTACCCATGACCCTTACATCTTTCGGCCCGGCCAACCTGATCAAGCGTTCGCCCGAGACCCACCCGCTGACCTGGCGCCTGCGTGACGATGCCGAGCCGGTATGGTTCGACGAGTACCAGGCCAAGAATGGCTACGCCGCTGCGCGCAAGGCCTTCGCCGACATGGCTCAGGACGATATCGTCCAGACCGTGAAGGACGCCGGCCTTAAAGGTCGCGGTGGTGCAGGCTTCCCCACAGGCGTGAAGTGGGGCCTGATGCCCAAGGACGAATCCATCAACATCCGCTACCTGCTGTGCAACGCGGATGAAATGGAGCCCAACACCTGGAAAGACCGCATGCTGATGGAGCAACTGCCCCATCTGCTGATCGAAGGCATGCTGATCAGCGCCCGCGCGCTGAAAACCTACCGTGGCTACATCTTCCTGCGTGGCGAGTACACCACCGCCGCCAAGCACCTCAACCGTGCCGTGGAAGAAGCCAAGGCCGCCGGCCTGCTGGGCAAGAACATCCTCGGTTCAGGCTTTGATTTCGAACTGTTCGTGCACACCGGCGCCGGGCGTTATATCTGCGGTGAAGAAACCGCACTGATCAACTCCCTCGAAGGCCGCCGCGCCAACCCGCGCTCCAAGCCACCCTTCCCTGCCGCCGTGGGCGTGTGGGGCAAGCCGACGTGCGTGAACAACGTCGAGACCCTGTGCAACGTGCCGGCGATCATCGCCGACGGCGTGGACTGGTACAAATCCCTGGCCCGCGAAGGCAGCGAAGACATGGGCACCAAGCTCATGGGCTTCTCCGGCAAGGTCAAGAACCCGGGCCTGTGGGAACTGCCCTTCGGCGTCACCGCCCGCGAGCTGTTCGAGGACTACGCCGGCGGCATGCGCGACGGCTACACCTTGAAAGCCTGGCAGCCAGGCGGCGCCGGCACCGGTTTCCTGCTGCCCGAGCACCTCGACGCACAAATGTATGCCGGCGGCATCGGCAAGGTGGGCACCCGTATGGGTACTGGCCTGGCGATGGCGGTGGACAACACCGTGAACATGGTCTCGCTGCTGCGCAACATGGAGCAGTTCTTTGCCCGTGAATCCTGTGGCTTCTGCACCCCATGCCGCGACGGCCTGCCGTGGAGCGTGAAGCTGCTGATGGCCCTGGAAAAAGGCGAAGGCCGCGAGGGTGACATCGAGACCCTGCTGGGTCTGGTCGGTTTCCTCGGCCCAGGCAAGACCTTCTGTGCTCACGCACCGGGCGCCGTGGAGCCATTGGGCAGCGCAATCAAATACTTCCGCTCGGAGTTCGAAGCCGGCATCGCGCCTGTCAGCGCCGCCGTCCCGCCTCTGGCGAAGCCGATCGTAGTCGGCGCGTAACGCTTAAAGAAGCGAGGGGTCCGTGCCCTTCGCTTTCTCATGTGCTGACGCCTTGATGGCTGTGTAGATGCACATGAATAACAAGATTCCATTAGCCACGCCCGCTGACAACGGGCCAACGAAGAACTTTGAACCATGGCCACTATCCACGTAGACGGCAAAGCGCTCGAAGTCGATGGGGCGGACAACCTGTTACAGGCCTGTCTGTCACTCGGTCTCGATATCCCGTATTTCTGCTGGCACCCCGCACTTGGTAGCGTCGGTGCCTGTCGCCAGTGTGCGGTCAAGCAGTACACCGACGAGAACGACACCCGTGGTCGTATCGTCATGTCGTGCATGACCCCAGCCACCGACAACACCTGGATCTCCATCGACGATGAAGAATCCAAGGCGTTCCGCGCCAGCGTCGTCGAATGGCTGATGACCAACCACCCCCACGACTGCCCGGTCTGTGAGGAAGGCGGTCACTGCCACCTGCAAGACATGACGGTGATGACCGGCCACAACGAGCGCCGTTATCGCTTCACCAAGCGTACCCACCAGAACCAGGACCTCGGCCCGTTCATTTCCCACGAAATGAACCGCTGCATCGCCTGCTACCGTTGCGTGCGCTTCTATAAGGACTACGCCGGCGGCACCGACCTGGGCGTATTCGGCGCCCACGACAACGTGTACTTCGGTCGCGTTGAAGACGGCGTGCTCGAAAGCGAGTTCTCCGGCAACCTCACCGAGGTCTGCCCGACCGGTGTGTTCACCGACAAGACCCACTCCGAGCGTTACAACCGTAAGTGGGACATGCAGTTCGCCCCGAGCATCTGCCATGGCTGCTCCAGCGGTTGCAACATCTCCCCGGGCGAGCGCTACGGTGAACTGCGTCGTATCGAAAACCGCTTCAACGGTTCGGTCAACCAGTACTTCCTGTGCGACCGTGGCCGTTTCGGCTACGGCTACGTCAACCGCGAAGACCGTCCGCGCCAGCCACTGTTGGCCGGTGGCGCCAAGCTGAGCCTGGACGAAGCGCTGGATAAAGCCGCCGACCTGCTGCGCGGTCGCAACATCGTCGGGATCGGTTCGCCCCGCGCCAGCCTGGAGAGCAACTTCGCGTTGCGCGAACTGGTCGGCGCCGAGCACTTCTACTCCGGTATCGAAGCCGCTGAGCTGGAGCGCATCCGCCTGGTCCTGCAGGTGCTGAACGACAGCCCGCTGCCGGTACCGAACATGCGCGACATCGAAGACCACGACGCGATCTTCGTGCTCGGTGAAGACCTGACCCAGACCGCTGCGCGTATCGCCCTGTCCCTGCGCCAGTCGGTCAAAGGCAAGGCCGAAGCCATGGCCGACGCCATGCGCGTGCAGCCTTGGCTCGACGCCGCGGTGAAGAACATCGGCCAGCACGCGCTGAACCCGCTGTTTATCGCAAGCCTGGCTGAAACCAAACTCGACGACATCGCCGAAGAATGCGTCCATGCCGCACCGGACGACCTGGCCCGCCTCGGTTTCGCCGTGGCCCACGCCCTGGACGCCAGCGCGCCTGCCGTCGAAGGCCTGGACACTGAGGCCGCTGCACTGGCCCAGCGTATCGCCGACGCCCTGCTGGCGGCCAAGCGCCCATTGATCATTGCCGGCACCTCGCTGGGTTCCAAGGCGCTGATCGAAGCCGCTGCCAACATCGCCAAGGCGTTGAAGCTGCGTGACAAGAACGGTTCCATCAGCCTGGTCGTGCCGGAAGCCAACAGCCTTGGCCTGGCCATGCTCGGTGGCGAGTCCGTGGACGCTGCCCTGCAGGCAGTCATCGACGGCAACGCCGACGCCATCGTGGTGCTCGAGAACGACCTGTACACCCGCACCGATGCGGCCAAGGTTGACGCTGCGCTGAACGCCGCCAAGGTGTTGATCGTTGCCGACCACCAGAAGACCGCTACCAGCGAACGCGCCGACCTGGTGCTGCCGGCTGCCACCTTCGCTGAAGGCGACGGCACCCTGGTCAGCCAGGAAGGCCGTGCCCAGCGCTTCTTCCAGGTGTTCGATCCGAAGTACATGGACGCCAGCATCCTGGTTCACGAAGGCTGGCGCTGGCTGCATGCCCTGCGCGCGACCCTGCTGAACCAGCCGATCGACTGGACCCAGCTTGACCACGTCACCGCCGCTACCGCCGCAAGCGCACCGCAACTGGCGCGTATCGTCGATGCCGCGCCATCCGCCGCGTTCCGCATCAAGGGCTTGAAACTGGCCCGCGAACCGCTGCGTTACTCCGGTCGTACCGCCATGCGCGCCAACATCAGCGTGCACGAACCACGTACCCCGCAAGACCCGGATACCGCGTTCAACTTCTCCATGGAAGGTTACTCGGGTTCGGCCGAGCCGCGTCAGCAAGTGCCGTTTGCCTGGTCTCCAGGCTGGAACTCGCCGCAGGCCTGGAACAAGTTCCAGGATGAAGTCGGTGGTCATATCCGCGCTGGCGACCCGGGCACCCGCCTGATCGAAAGCACCGGTGATTCGCTGAACTGGTTCGCTGCCGTACCGCGTCCGTTCAACCCGACCCAGGGCACCTGGCAGGTCGTACCGTTCTTCCACCTGTTCGGCAGCGAAGAGACCTCTTCCAAAGCCGCGCCGGTTCAGGAACGTATCCCGGCCGCCTACGTGTCGGTCGCCAAGTCCGAAGCCGATCGCCTGGGCGTCAACGACGGTGCCCTGCTCAGCCTGAACGTGGCCGGCCAGACCCTGCGTCTGCCGCTGCGCATCAACGATGAGTTGGGTGCCGGCCTGGTTGCACTGCCTAAAGGCCTTGCCGGTATTCCGCCGGCGATCTTTGGCAAAACCGTTGACGGTCTGCAGGAGGCAGTGCAATGACCTGGTTCACCCCTGAAGTGATCGACGTGATCATTGCGGTCCTCAAGGCTGTCGTGATCCTGTTGGCCGTGGTCGTCGCGGGCGCCCTGCTCAGCTTCGTCGAACGTCGCCTGCTGGGCTGGTGGCAGGACCGTTACGGTCCGAACCGCGTTGGCCCGTTCGGCATGTTCCAGATCGCCGCCGACATGCTGAAAATGTTCTTCAAGGAAGACTGGACCCCACCGTTTGCCGACAAGGTGATCTTCACCCTGGCACCGGTCGTGGCCATGAGCGCCTTGCTGATCGCCTTCGCGATCATCCCGATCACCCCGACCTGGGGCGTGGCGGACCTGAACATCGGCTTGCTGTTCTTCTTCGCCATGGCCGGCCTGTCGGTCTATGCGGTGCTGTTCGCCGGTTGGTCGAGCAACAACAAGTTCGCCCTGCTGGGCAGCTTGCGGGCTTCGGCCCAGACCGTGTCCTACGAAGTGTTCATGGGCCTGGCGCTGATGGGCATCGTGGTGCAGGTCGGCTCGTTCAACATGCGCGACATCGTCGAGTACCAGGCACAGAACCTGTGGTTCATCATTCCGCAGTTCTTCGGCTTCTGCACCTTCTTCATCGCCGGCGTCGCCGTGACTCACCGTCACCCCTTCGACCAGCCTGAAGCGGAGCAGGAACTGGCCGACGGTTACCACATTGAATACGCCGGCATGAAATGGGGCATGTTCTTCGTTGGCGAGTACATCGGCATCATCTTGATCTCGGCCCTGCTGGTCACGCTGTTCTTCGGCGGCTGGCACGGTCCGTTCGGCATCCTGCCGCAGTTGGCGTTCTTCTGGTTCTTCCTGAAGACCGCGTTCTTCATCATGTTGTTCATCCTGCTGCGCGCTTCCATTCCGCGCCCACGCTATGACCAGGTGATGGATTTCAGCTGGCGCTTCTGCCTGCCGCTGACCCTGATCAATTTGCTGGTGACGGCTGCCGTTGTGTTGTTGAACACGCCAGCCGGCGCGGTTCAGTGAGGATTTGACCCATGTTCAAATATATTGGCGACATCGTTAAGGGTACCGGTACCCAGTTGCGAAGCCTGGTGATGGTGTTCGGTCACGGCTTCCGCAAACGCGACACCCTGCAATACCCGGAAGAAGCGGTGTACCTGCCGCCGCGCTATCGCGGCCGTATCGTGCTGACCCGCGACCCCGATGGCGAAGAGCGTTGCGTAGCCTGCAACCTGTGCGCCGTGGCGTGCCCGGTGGGTTGCATCTCCCTGCAGAAAGCTGAAACCGAAGACGGTCGCTGGTACCCGGACTTCTTCCGCATCAACTTCTCGCGCTGCATTTTCTGCGGCCTCTGCGAGGAAGCTTGCCCGACCACCGCGATCCAGCTGACACCGGATTTCGAGATGGCCGAGTTCAAACGTCAGGACCTGGTGTACGAGAAAGAAGATCTTTTGATCTCTGGTCCCGGTAAAAACCCTGATTACAACTTCTATCGTGTTGCAGGTATGGCCGTTGCCGGTAAGCCAAAAGGCGCCGCACAAAACGAAGCCGAGCCGATCAACGTGAAGAGCTTGCTGCCTTAAGGAAGAAAGATGGAATTCGCTTTCTATTTCGCATCGGGTATCGCGGTTGTGTCCACGCTTCGCGTGATCACCAACACCAACCCCGTGCACGCCCTGCTCTACCTGATCATTTCGCTGATCGCCGTGGCCATGACCTTCTTCAGCCTCGGCGCACCGTTCGCCGGTGTCCTGGAAGTGATCGCCTACGCTGGCGCCATCATGGTGCTGTTCGTGTTTGTGGTGATGATGCTCAACCTGGGGCCGGCTTCGGTCGCCCAGGAGCGCGTCTGGCTCAAACCCGGCATCTGGCTCGGCCCGGTTGTCCTCGCCGCCCTGCTGCTGGGTGAACTGCTGTATGTGCTGTTCGCTCACCAGAGCGGCCAGGCCATCGGCCACACCACCGTGGATGCGAAAGCCGTGGGCGTCAGCCTGTTCGGCCCGTACCTGCTGGTGGTCGAACTGGCGTCGATGCTGCTGCTCGCCGCAGCCGTCACCGCCTTCCACTTGGGCCGCAACGAAGCCAAGGAGCAATGACGATGCCTGCTATCCCCTTGGAGCATGGTCTGGCGGTTGCCGGCATCCTGTTCTGCCTTGGCCTGGTCGGCCTGATGGTCCGCCGTAACATTCTGTTCGTGTTGATGAGCCTGGAAATCATGATGAACGCCGCAGCACTGGCCTTCATCGTCGCGGGTGCACGTTGGGGCCAGCCGGATGGACAAGTCATGTTCATCCTGGTGATCAGCCTGGCAGCCGCCGAGGCCAGTATCGGCCTGGCGATCCTGCTGCAACTGTATCGTCGCTTCCACACGCTTGATATCGACGCTGCCAGTGAGATGCGCGGATGAACATGATCTTTCTGACTTTCGTATTTCCCCTGATCGGTTTCCTGCTGCTGTCGTTCTCCCGTGGACGCTGGTCGGAAAACCTCTCGGCCCTGGTGGGCGTGGGCTCGATTGGCCTGTCGGCGATCGTTGCCGCCTACGTCATCTGGCAATTCAACGTGGCCCCGCCGGAAGGCGGCCACTACACCCTGGTGCTGTGGCAGTGGATGTCGGTGGAGGGCTTCAAGCCCAACTTCGCCCTCTACATCGACGGCCTGTCGATCACCATGCTCGGCGTGGTGGTGGGCGTGGGTTTCCTGATCCACCTGTTCGCGTCCTGGTACATGCGCGGTGAAGCCGGTTACTCGCGCTTCTTCTCGTACACCAACCTGTTTATCGCCAGCATGCTGTTCCTGGTACTGGGCGATAACCTGTTGTTCCTGTACTTCGGCTGGGAAGGCGTGGGCCTGTGCTCGTACCTGCTGATCGGTTTCTACTACAGCAACCGCAACAACGGTAACGCGGCACTCAAGGCCTTTATCGTCACCCGTATCGGCGACGTGTTCATGGCAATCGGCCTGTTCATCCTGTTCCAACAGGTGGGCACGCTGAACATCCAGGAACTGCTGGTACTGGCACCGCAGAAATTCCAGGTCGGCGACTTCTGGATCACCCTGGCGACCCTGATGCTGCTGGGCGGTGCCGTGGGTAAATCCGCGCAACTGCCGCTGCAAACCTGGCTGGCGGATGCGATGGCCGGTCCTACCCCGGTTTCGGCACTGATCCACGCCGCAACCATGGTAACCGCTGGTGTCTACCTGATTGCGCGTACCCATGGCCTGTTCACCCTGGCGCCGGAAATCCTGCACCTGGTCGGCCTGGTCGGCGGCGTGACCCTGGTACTGGCCGGCTTCGCTGCGCTGGTACAGACCGACATCAAGCGCATCCTCGCCTACTCGACCATGAGCCAGATCGGCTACATGTTCCTGGCCCTGGGCGTCGGTGCCTGGGACGCGGCGATCTTCCACCTGATGACCCACGCCTTCTTCAAGGCCCTGCTGTTCCTCGCTTCCGGTGCGGTGATCGTTGCCTGCCACCACGAGCAGAACATCTTCAAGATGGGTGGCCTGTGGAAAAAACTGCCGTTGGCCTACGCCAGCTTCATCGTCGGTGGTGCCGCCCTGGCTGCCCTGCCGTTGGTGACCGCCGGTTTCTACTCGAAAGACGAGATCCTCTGGGAAGCCTTTGCCAGCGGTAACCAGAACCTGCTGTACGCAGGCCTGGTGGGTGCGTTCATGACCTCGCTGTACACCTTCCGCCTGATCTTCATCACCTTCCACGGTGAAGCCAAGACCGAAGCACACGCAGGCCACGGCATCTCGCACTGGCTGCCATTGTCGGTACTGATCGTGCTGTCGACCTTCGTCGGTGCCATGATCACGCCGCCACTGCACGGCGTATTGCCACAAAGCGTCGGCCATGCCGGCGGCGAAGCCCAGCACAGCCTGGAAATCGTCTCGGGCGCCATCGCCATTGCCGGTATCCTGCTGGCGGCCCTGCTGTTCCTCGGCAAGCGTCGCTTCGTGACCGCCGTTGCCAACAGTGGCATTGGCCGCTTCCTTTCGGCCTGGTGGTTCGCTGCCTGGGGCTTCGATTGGATCTACGACAAACTGTTCGTCAAGCCATACCTGGCCATCAGCCATGTACTGCGTAAAGACCCGCTCGACCAGACCATCGGTTTGATCCCGCGCGCCGCCAAGGCCGGTCACACCGCCCTGAGCCGCAGCGAGACTGGCCAACTGCGCTGGTATGCAGCTTCCATGGCGGCCGGTGCCGTGCTAGTGATCGGCGCCATCGTAGTGGTAGCGGTCTGATATGAACTTTGCGAACTTGCGAAAGGAAACGAGCCCGTCATGATTCTGCCCTGGCTAATCCTGATCCCCTTTATCGGCGGCCTGCTCTGCTGGATGGGTGAACGCTTCGGCGCCACCCTCCCCCGCTGGATTGCGTTGCTGACCATGTCCCTGGAACTCGCACTCGGTCTCTGGCTGTGGGCCCATGGTGACTATTCATTCGCTCCGGCACCGGGTGTCGATCCAACCTTCGCGCTTGAATTCAAGCACGTGTGGATCCAGCGCTTCGGCATCAACGTGCACCTGGCCCTCGACGGCCTGTCGCTGTTGATGATCCTGCTGACCGGCCTGCTGGGTATCCTCTCGGTACTCTGCTCCTGGAAAGAAATCCAGCGTCACGTGGGCTTCTTCCACCTGAACCTGATGTGGATCCTGGGCGGCGTCGTCGGCGTGTTCCTCGCCCTCGACCTGTTCATGTTCTTCTTCTTCTGGGAAATGATGCTGGTGCCGATGTACTTCCTCATCGCGCTCTGGGGTCACAGTTCTTCGGACGGCAAGAAAACCCGGATCTACGCGGCGACCAAGTTCTTCATCTTCACCCAGGCTTCCGGCCTGATCATGTTGGTGGCGATCCTGGGCCTGGTACTGGTCAACTTCAACAACACCGGCGTGATTACCTTCAACTACGCCGACCTGTTGAAAACCAAGATGTCCCTGACCACCGAGTACATCCTGATGCTGGGCTTCTTCATCGCATTCGCGGTGAAGCTGCCGGTGGTGCCGTTCCACTCCTGGCTGCCTGACGCTCACGCCCAGGCGCCAACAGCAGGTTCGGTCGACCTGGCCGGTATCCTGTTGAAGACCGCGGCGTATGGTCTGCTGCGTTTCGCCCTGCCGCTGTTCCCGAATGCCTCGGCCGAGTTCGCGCCGATCGCCATGACCCTGGGTCTGATCGGGATCTTCTACGGCGCGTTCCTGGCCTTCGCGCAAACCGACATCAAGCGTCTGATCGCGTTCTCGTCCGTTTCGCACATGGGTTTCGTACTGATCGGCATCTACTCCGGCAGCCAGCTGGCGTTGCAAGGCGCAGTGATCCAGATGCTGGCCCACGGTGTCTCGGCCGCTGCCCTCTTTATCCTGAGTGGCCAGTTGTACGAACGCCTGCACACCCGCGACATGCGTGAGATGGGTGGCGTGTGGTCGCGCATCGCCTACCTGCCGGCGATCAGCCTGTTCTTTGCCGCGGCGTCCCTGGGCCTGCCGGGCACCGGTAACTTCATCGGCGAATTCCTGATCCTGATGGGCTCGTTCGTACAGACACCGTGGATCAGCGCCATCGCTACATCCGGCCTGGTATTCGGCTCGGTCTACTCGCTGATCATGATCCACCGCGCCTACTTCGGCCCGGCCAAGTCCGACACTGTCCTGCAAGGGATGGATGCTCGCGAACTGATCATGGTGCTCGGCCTTGCGGTACTGCTGATCTACATCGGCGTGTACCCGCAACCGTTCCTGGACACTTCTGCCGCAACGATGCATGGCGTGCAGCAGTGGTTCGGCACCGCCTTCTCTCAACTCGCTTCGGCCCGGTAAGAGCGCTATGGAATTCACGATCCAACACTTTATCGCGCTTGCGCCGCTGCTGATCACCAGCCTCACCATCGTGGTGGTGATGCTGGCGATCGCCTGGCGCCGCAATCACTCGCAAACGTTCCTGCTGTCCTGTGCCGGCCTGAACCTGGCCTTGCTGTCGATCATTCCGGCCCTCAAGGTCGCGCCACTGGCGGTGACCCCGCTGATGATGGTCGATGACTTCGCGCTGCTGTACATCGCGTTGATCCTCGTAGCCACCCTGGCGTGCGTCACCCTCGCCCATGCCTACATGGGCGAAGGCGGCACCGGCTACCCGGGCAACAAGGAAGAGCTGTACCTGCTGATCCTGCTGGCTGCTGCCGGTGGTATCGTGCTGGTCAGCGCACAGCACCTGGCCGGCTTGTTCATCGGCCTGGAACTGCTGTCGATCCCGACCTACGGCCTGGTGGCCTACGCCTTCTTCAACAAGCGCTCCCTGGAAGCCGGCATCAAGTACATGGTGCTGTCGGCCGCCGGTTCCGCGTTCCTGTTGTTCGGTATGGCCCTGCTCTACGCCGAAGCCGGCAACCTGAGCTTCACCGGGATCGGCCACGCCCTGGCCACCACCAGCATGCCTGCGCCGATTGCCCAACTGGGCCTGGCGATGATGCTGATCGGCCTGGCGTTCAAGCTGTCGTTGGTGCCCTTCCACCTGTGGACCCCGGACGTGTACGAAGGCGCCCCGGCGCCGGTGGCTGCGTTCCTGGCCACGGCGTCGAAGGTGGCCGTATTCGCGGTGATGGTGCGTCTGTTCCAGATCTCGCCTGCCGCCAACACCGGCGTGCTGAGCACCGTGCTGACCGTGATCGCCATCGCGTCGATCCTGTTCGGTAACCTGCTTGCCCTGACCCAGAACAACCTCAAGCGCCTGCTGGGTTACTCGTCCATCGCGCACTTCGGCTACCTGCTGATCGCCCTGGTGGCGAGCAAAGGCCTGGCCGTGGAAGCCATGGGTGTGTATCTGGTCACCTACGTGATCACCAGCCTCGGCGCGTTCGGCGTGATCACCCTGATGTCCTCGCCGTTCAAAGGCCGTGACGCTGATGCCCTGTACGAATACCGCGGCCTGTTCTGGCGCCGTCCGTACCTGACCGCCGTACTGACCGTGATGATGCTGTCCCTGGCGGGTATCCCGCTGACGGCCGGTTTCATCGGCAAGTTCTACATCGTGGCGACCGGTGTCGAGGCGCACGAATGGTGGCTGGTGGCATCCCTGGTGCTGGGTAGCGCCATTGGCGTGTTCTACTACCTGCGCGTGATGGTCACCCTGTACCTGATCGAGCCAAACCTGCGTCGTGTGGATGCCGAGCTGCACTGGGAACAGAAAGCCGGTGGCGTAATGCTGCTGGCCATCGCCCTGCTCGCGTTCTTCCTGGGCGTGTACCCACAACCGTTGCTCACCCTGGTGCAGCACGCGGTGTTGGGCGTTTGATCGCTTAGGCACATGCAGTCAACAGAACGGCGCCTTCGGGCGCCGTTTTGCATTCTTGCCATTGATTACATTTCCTGTGGCGAGGGAGCTTGCTCCCGTTGGGGCGCGAAGCGACCCCAGCACAGACACCGCGTTACCCCAGAGAAATCTCAGTGTCAGGTTTCAGGGCCGCTACGCAGCCCAACGGGAGCAAGCTCCCTCGCCACGACAAACGCGCTCGCCAGAAATGCCAGCTCGCAGCGCTGGGTTGAACCCATACCTTTAACGTCTCCACCCTCCCCCATCACCACAAAACGCTCCACACAGATAAACGGCGCAAAAAAAACGCCCCGAATCACTTCGGGGCGTTTTTCATTCACGTCGACGTGTCTGGCTCAATCGCAGCCTTAAAACGCGATACCCACCTTGAAGCCGTACTCATCACGCTTGAGCTTGGTGTTGTCGGCGGTAAAGGAGTCTTCGTCGAGCTTGTATTCGGTACGGGTGTAGTACAAGCCCGCCATCACCGGCAGATTGCCATTTTGGTTCATCAGCAGGCTGACTTCGGCGTAGGGGTTGGTGCGATCCTTGAGGTCCACAGTGTCACTGCCCACGCCATCCACTTTGAGTTTGGCGCGGCCGTCGATGGTCTGACGGGCACCGGCTTCAACGCGCAGGGTCATGTCATCGAACTGGTGGTTGTAGCCCAGGGCAAGCTTGGCGAATGGCGATTTATTGGTGAGCTTGACGTCATAGCCGTTGGTGTCGGGCTCATAGCGGGTCCAGGTGTAGCCACCGCCCACAATCACGTCGACGAAGTTGCGCGCATCCAGCGCGGCGCGCCAGCCGAGGTCCAGGTCAGCCTGGCCTTCCTTGAGCTTGTCGTCGCTTTTTTCGCCGTACTTGGCTTCGATACCGGCTTGATAGATGAAACCGGATTCGGCAGTCAGCTTGTTGCCGAAGTTGTAGAACAGCCCGGCTTCAGGCATGTGGCTCTTGTCGCTTGCGCTGCCGCCTTCGAATTTGAAATCGTTATAGCTACCCAGGATACCGAAGGTGGAAATAGGGCCGGTAGGCGGTGCCGCGAACACCACGGCAGGTGCAGCGACCAGCGCCAGCAGGGAGGAACCCTTGAAGATTTTTCCGAATAGCTTGGACATCGTTTTACATCTCCTTGTGAGTGAGCAAATTATTCAGGAACCGCTTCGAACCTCAGCCGTTGGCAAAGGTTCGAATTAATTTGCATCGTTTTGGAGGTAAAACGGTTCAGCGATGGCTCTAACTCAATGCTCTGCAGTGTTAGCCATTATTAAGCCACTAAGCGCTTCGCGAAGCTTGGGATCGGTTGGCAGGTGAATACCAAAGGTCTCTTGCAGCAGTGCCAGCAGTTCATCCGCACTGTCGATCACGCGCTTTTCGCTGGGCCCATCCAGGCTATGCACCGCATAGTGGGCATTGGCCAGGGTATAACGCTTACCCGGCGCCAACCGTGCCGCTTTCAACTGGCCGAGGAACACCGAGTCAGGGTGTGTAGAGACGTACCAGTTGCCGATTTCGTAGTCGATGGCGGCCTGCACTTGCAGGTCGAACACATACAAACCGCGCCACTCCCCGGCGACCAGCACCCACAGGGTGTAACTGCACTGCCCGTCGAAGGTCAGCCGATAAGGTTCATGGGCCGTGGCCTGCTGCGCTTCGGTGTCCAGTTGCAACGGGCTGCTGGGCACCATGCCGCCAAAGCCGACATCCGTGATATAGCGCACGCCCTCCAGGGTCACCAGGCTCAAGCGGTGGGTGCGCGCCGTGTGCGCATCCGCCGGACCACCCAGCACCACGCGGCCGGTGATGCCCCGTGCGTCGAAGCCGAGTTCCTGCAACAGCGCCAGGAACATCTGGTTCAGCTCATAGCAATACCCGCCGCGCCCATCCAACAGGATTTTTTGCTCGACACAGGGCAAGTCGATGGGTACCGGCCTGTGCAACAAGGTCGACAAGCTCTCGAAGGCAAAGGTGCACACGTGGCGCAATTGCAGCGCTTGCAGGGTTTCAAGGGTCGGCGGTGGGGGCGAAGCGTAGCCCAGGCGTTGCAGATAAAGCTGGCTGTGAGTCAGGCGGCTGTCAGTGGGGTGGGACATGGCGCGATCCTTGAGCGCGTGGCGAAGGCGTCACTATGCCGCGCCAGCCAACGGCTTGTCATTTTGAATGAACCTTTCTCGGCGCCAACCTATCCATCTATAACAAGACAGGGAGGCAACATGAGTACCGCGAAGATTTACACCATTCACTATCAACTGCACGGTCAACCGAAGTCGTTTGTAGTGCGTGCCGAAGTGATGAACAACGCTGAGGCATGGCACTGGGCAGCGGTTGATGCCGACGTTGCGCACGTCAGTCGCGTGGGGCGCGTGGGGCATGAACAGGTGAAGAAAACCACCCGGCCCAAGGCGGAAAAATTCGGGATTACCGAGGTAACGTGGACAGCCCCCAAGTGAAAGAACAAGCCCCCCCATAAAGGTGGGGCTTTTTTATAGACCAGACACAGAACAGACTGTTCAGCGCTCGACAAATGGCAGTGGTGCATCTGTATCACGGCGTACCGCGAACACATTCAGCGTCATCGCCACCAGCGCGTAGTAGCCAAAAACACCGACAAGCTCGACCACGGCCGGCTCTCCGAAAGCCGCTATCGCCTGTGCATAGAGCGCGTCATCGATACGCCGGGTTTCATAAAGCGTCTTGCCGAGGCGATAGACCAACGCCTCGTCCTCACGGGTAAAGGGCGGCGCTGCCTGCTGCTGTAACGCTTCGATGACGGCATCAGTGACACCGGCTGAGCGCGCAATGGGCTCATGAATCTGCCACTCGGCCTGGGACTGCCACCAGGCTGCCGTAAACAGGATCGCCAACTCGGTAAGGCGCAGTTCCAGTTGCGTGCCATAACGACAAAAGGCCCCCAGCCGCTGTGCATGGTTCGCCAGTTGCGGGCTGTGGATCCAGGCCAGGAAAGGCCCATCCAGATTGCCACGCGGCCCTGCCAGGATCTCCTTGAGCACAGCGCGCTGGGCATCGCTCATCGACGCTTCGGTCAACTCGCTTAGACGCGATTGAATAGCCATTGCGCGCTCCCCTCAGCGGTTCTTCAACGTGGTCGTCACCGCAACCAGCAGTTTTTCGGCGATCTCATCAAGGTGATGATCCTCAAGAATGAACGGCGGTGCCAGAAGGATATGATCGCCCCGCTGCCCGTCGATGGTTCCGCCCATGGGGTAGCACATCAAGCCTTCAGCCATGGCCGCCTGCTTGAGTTTGGCGTGCAGCTTGAGAGCCGGGTCGAAAGGCGCCTTGCTGTTGCGGTCGGCGACCAGTTCGATGCCCTGGAACAGCCCACGGCCGCGGATATCACCAATGTGCGGATGCTCGGCGAAACGATCCAGCAAACGCTCACGCAGGCCCTCCCCCAAGCGGTTGACTTGGGCGAGCAACCCACGCGACTCGATGGCTTTCTGTACCGCCAGCGCGGCGGCGCAGGCGGTGGCGTGGCCGATATAGGTATGGCCGTGCTGAAAGAACCCAGAGCCCGAGGCGATCGCATCGCGGATTTTCCGGCTCACCAGCGTTGCGCCGATGGGCTGGTAACCGGCGCCCAGCCCTTTGGCGATGGTGATCAGATCCGCCGTGATGCCTTCCTGCTCTGCAGCAAACAAACTGCCGGTACGGCCCATGCCGCACATGACTTCATCCAGAATCAACAAGACGCCATGGCGGTCGCACACGTCTCGGATACGTTTGAAATAGCCCGGCACCGCAGTCACCGCGCCCAGCGTCGCGCCGACCACAGGCTCGGCGACAAACGCCATGACGTTTTCAGCCCCCAGACGCAGGATTTCCGCTTCCAGTTCGCCAGCCAGGCGCACGCCCAGCGCTTCGGCGGATTCACCGTCCTGTTGCTGGCGATAGGCATAGCATGGGCTGACATGACTGACGTCAATCAGCAGCGGTTCAAACTGCCTGCGCCGCCATTCATTACCACCGGTCGCCAGCGCACCCAGGGTATTGCCGTGATAGCTCTGGCGCCGTGCGATCAGGTGCTTGCGCTGGGGCTGGCCGATCTCGATGAAGTATTGGCGAGCGAGTTTCAGCGCCGCTTCTATCGCCTCCGAACCGCCTGAAACGAAGTACACCGAATCGATGCCCGCCGGGGCTCGTGCCACCAGGAAATCAGCCAGTTCCTCCATCACCTGCGTGGTAAAGAAGGAGGTGTGGGCGTAAGCCAACTGCCCCACCTGCCGACGCACCGCCTCGATCACGTCCGGGTCGCTGTGGCCCAGGCACGACACCGCAGCGCCACCACTGGCGTCCAGGTAACGACGTTGATTGGCGTCGATCAGGTAAGGCCCTTCGCCCTTGACTGCAATGGGGTAGCTTTGTGTAAGGCTGCGATGAAAGACGTGGCTCATGGATGCCGCTCCGGTTTTTTGCAAATAATAGATGCAGATTTTTTAAATGCAATTATTTTTTGCATAACCATTCAGTGCCTCACCGCTCAAATAAACCCGTAAAACCCAGACTTTTATGGCTTAAAACCTTTTTTCGTGGCGCGCCAGCCATGCAAAATATAGTTGCACGCAAAATAAATGCATGTATATTTTGCTAAAAAGCAAATGTGTCGTGCGCCTCCTCTTTCGGGTGGCTAGCCGGGCCTATAACAAAAAAGTGGAGTGAATTCCTGTGGATCACTCAAAAAATTGACTGCCGCTATCCCCATCGCCCCAGGCTAGCCTCGGGCTTGTTTCCCCCTGAAGAGAAAATACCCATGAAGCACTTTCTGAAGGTCTCACTGGCGGCACTGGCACTGGTCACCACCTCAAGCAGCTTCGCTGCGAGCAAGGAACTGCTGGTCGCGACCGACACCGCGTTCGTACCGTTCGAGTTCAAGCAAGGCAACGAATACGTGGGCTTCGACATCGACCTGTGGGCCGCCATTGCCAAAGAAATGGGCGTCAGCTACCAGCTCAAGCCCATGGACTTCAACGGCATCATCCCTGCCCTGCAAACCCATAATGTCGACGTAGCGCTCGCCGGGATCACGATCAAGGAAGAGCGTAAGCAAGCCATCGACTTCTCCGATGGTTACTACAACAGCGGTTTCCTGTTGATGGTCAAAAGCGACAACAACACCATCAAAGGTGAAGCGGATATCGCCGGCAAGACCCTGGCGGTAAAAAGCGGCACCTCGGCAGCGGACTACGCCAAGGCCAACCTGAAAGCCAGCGAACTGCGCCAGTTCCCCAATATCGATAACGCCTACCTGGAGCTGCGCACCGGCCGTGTCGATGCCGCCATGCACGACACGCCTAACGTCCTGTACTACATCAAGACGGCAGGCGAAGGCCAGGTGAAGGCCGTCGGCCAACAGATGCTCGCGCAGCAGTACGGCATCGGTTTCCCCAAAGGCAGCGAATTGCGCGAGCCGGTCAACGCGGCACTGAAGAAGATTCGCGAGAACGGCACCTACGCGCAGATCTATCGCAAGTGGTTCGGCACCGATCCGCAATAACCCCCGTCCTTCCTCAATAGAGAATTCAGCATGCATTTCCAATGGAGCGCCATTTGGGATGCGCTGCCGGTCCTGCTCGACGGCGCCAAGCTGACCTTGTGGATTTCGATCCTGGGTCTGATCGGTGGTGCCGTCATCGGCGTAGGTGCGGGTTTTGCCCGTGCCTACGGTGGTTTTATCAGCAGCCGTGTTGCGCTTGTTTTCATCGAACTGATCCGTGGCACACCGATCATGGTGCAGGTCATGTTCATCTACTTTGCGCTACCGATGATGATTCCGGTGCGCATCGATCCATTCTCGGCTGCCGTCGTGACCATCATGTTCAACTCCGGCGCCTACATTGCCGAGATCACCCGCGGCGCGGTGTTGTCGATCAACCGAGGTTTCCGCGAAGCCGGGTTGGCGCTGGGCCTGTCCAGGCGCGATACGCTGCGCTATGTGATCGCCCCGCTGGCGTTCCGCCGGATGATCCCGGCGCTGGGCAACCAATGGATCGTCAGCATCAAGGACACGTCGCTGTTCATCGTGATCGGTGTCGCCGAATTGACCCGCCAGGGCCAGGAAGTGATCGCCGGCAATTTCCGCGCGATGGAAATCTGGTCTGCGGTCGCCGTTATCTATCTGATCATTACGTTGGTGCTGAGCTATGTACTGCGACGTATGGAATCGAGGCTGAAAATCCTATGATCGAGTTCAAAGGTGTGTCCAAGCACTTCGGCAGCACTCAGGTGCTGCACGACATCAACCTCAAGATCGCCAGCGGTGAAGTGGTCGTCATCATCGGCCCGTCGGGCTCGGGTAAATCCACCCTGCTGCGCTGCATCAACAAACTCGAAGAGATCACCGACGGCCAACTGATCGTCGATGGCCTGGAGGTCAACGACCCCAAGGTCGATGAGCGTCTGATCCGCCAGGAAGCCGGCATGGTGTTCCAGCAGTTTCACCTGTTCCCCCAGATGACGGCGCTGCAGAACGTCGCCTTCGGTCCGGTACGGGTACGCGGCGCCAGCCGCACGGAGGCCGAGCAACTGGCCGCCGAACTGCTGGCAAAAGTCGGTTTGGCCGAACGTGCCAATCACTTCCCCTCCGAGCTGTCCGGCGGCCAGCAGCAACGCGTCGCCATCGCACGGGCATTGGCGGTCAAGCCCAAGCTCATGCTGTTTGACGAACCGACATCCGCGCTGGATCCGGAATTGCGCCACGAAGTGCTGACCGTGATGAAATCGCTGGCCGATGAAGGCATGACCATGGTGATCGTCACCCACGAAGTGGATTTCGCACGCAAGGTTGCCACGCGCCTGATCTTCATCGACAAGGGCCGCATCGCTGAGGACGGCCCGCCCGCCGAGCTCATCGCCAACCCGCCAAGCCCGCGCCTGCGCGAGTTTCTGCAACATGTATCGTGAGGAGATGCAATGACACTGCCCTCTATTCATCTTGATGGAAGTGCATATTCGATCGGCCGCGGGCTGGGGGTTTTCGGCCGCGACGCGGTGGCTACGCGCTTGCGTCCCCTTGCCCTCTGGCAATACCTGGCGGCGCAGGCACACACCCCGGCGGCCTGGCAGATGCGCCAGCGGGTGCAAGACGAGTTCCCGCGTTACTGGCAGGAACTCGAAGGGCTGGCCGACGGCTTGCAGTTGCCGGTGGATGAGGTGTTCATGTGGAATTGCCGAGGCGACTACGTGCACCCCCACAGCGTGGATGGCTGCACGACCGTATTCGGCCCCACCCAAGGCGGTACGCTGATCGCCCATAACGAAGACGGCTTCCCGCAACTCAGAGGCCATTGCGCACTGCTGCATGCCACGCCGGATGCCGGCCTGGCGTTCACCAGCTTTGTTTACCCCGGCTCACTGCCCGGGCACACACTGGCGGTGAATGAGCGCGGGCTGGTGGCGACCGTCAACAATATCCGGCCCTTGCATATCCCCTCCGGCATCCCACGCCAGATCCTGGGGCGCGCGACGCTGGACGCGAGTACCCTTGATGAGGCGATCTCGATCGTGACACGCACCGACCGCGCCGGCGCGTTTCACCACACGTTCGGCCAGGCGGGGAGCCTGCGGGTGGTCAGCGTGGAGGCGTGCGCCGGCGCGAGCCACGTGCGTGAAATCCAGGCGCCGGTCGGGCATTCCAACCATCTGGTTGCGCCAGCATTGAGTCAGGTGGCACAGCGCATCACCGACAGCTCCGGCGCCAGGCAACGCTGTATCAATATGCACCTGCTGCAATGGCCTGGCGCATTGCACGCGGAGGTTGCGCTGACGCTGCTGCGTGACACCTCCGGTGGGCATTTGCCGGTATACCGCAGTGCGGCGGATGATCCGGACGATGAGAACACCTTGGCAACCGGCGTTTTTCGGATCAGCGCCAACACTGTAGAGTGGCGCATTTATACGCAGCCTGACACCGACCAAGCCGCTGCCGAAGGCGTGGTTCACCTGGGTGCGTAGCCACTCATTGACATGGATCCTGTGATGAATAATGCCCTGACAGCCCTTCCCGACACGCTGGACGGCCTCAAGCAATTGCTCGCGGCTATCGAACGGCGCGATGTCGATATCGCGCTGGGCAGCAGTTCCAGGCGGGTGTTGATGGCGCTGATCGAGTCCCCGCAACGCACGGCGGTGTCTTCGATCAGTGAGCTGGCGGAGCAACTGGACGTCAATGCCTCGACACTTTCGAGGCTGGCGCAACGCCTGGGCTACGGTGGCTTCAGCAAATTGCAGGATGTGTTTCGGCGGGAAATTACCGAGGGCAAGCACTTCTACAGCGACCAGGCCTCACGGCTGGTGGTCAATCATGAAGACAAGGACATCCTCAACCAACTGACCCGCCTGGGCCGCCAGGAAAGCGCCAACATCGCCAGCATGATCGAACAGGTCGATCCCGAGGTGTTCGTACAGACCGTAGAACTGCTGGCCGAGGCCCGCCGAGTGCGGATTCATGGCATGCGGCAGTTCAATTCACTGGCGCTGTTCATGTCGTATGGCCTGGGCATGCTGCGCCCGGATGTGTCGGCCCTCGACTCCAGCCGCCAAGGCGTGGCGGATGCGCTGGCACAACTGGACATGGGGGACGTGTTGGTGGTTGCCAGCTGCTTCCCCTACACCCCCAGTGTGCTGGCCACCGCCGAGATTGCAGCGCGCCATGGGATCAAAGTCATTGCGCTGACCGACTCCTCCAGCTCGCCACTGGCCAAAGTGGCGCTGCACAGCTTCTATGTGCCCAATCACAGCCTGTTTTTCAGTAACAGCATGTGCGCCTTCATGTTGCTCGCCCAGGGCTTGTTGAGCGCGGTGGCGAGCAAGCTCGGCGATCGGTCGATATCGGCGTTGAAGTACCGCGAGACACTGATCGATGAACTTAACGCCTCGCTGTGAGGACCGCGCTCAACTACCTGTTCAAGGCTTCCTGTTCAAGGCTTCAGGTCGCCCAACGGGTCATAGGGCGGCTTGTTTTCATCCTGGTCTTTCTTGTCCTTATCCAACGGGGCGATAGCCGGACCGATAGGGTCCACCTGAGGGTCCGCCACGTCCGGCGAATCCGGGTCAAACCCCAACTCATCCTTGCCGCTGGCGTGCTCGCTCGAACGCGGGCCTTTGGGCGTGTCATTCACGGCAATCTCCTTGCTCAGAGCGGGCGGGCTTTGTCGTGGAGGTTGTCGAGGTCGTGCTCGACCCGTTCCACATCGTTGTCCTGACGCTCCGCCGGGTCGTTGGGACGCAACGCATCGTTGTCGCGCTCCTCTTCACCGGGTGTGCGGTCAGGGTTCGGGGTGCCGGGCGGTGGCTGTTTGTATTCGGGCATGATGGTTCACCTCAAAGGGTCTACACAGGGTTAGAGAAACCGCCGTGCGCCATCGTTCAACTTTTTGCCCGCCAGCAGAACACCGCGCTCAGCGCAATCGCCGCGCCGGCCAGGCCGAACACCCAGGGCGCCGCAGCTACCGGCAGCAACAGGCCCGCCAGCAACGGCCCCAGGCCCGCGCCGATATCCCGCCACACCGCGTTGGAGGCCAGTGCCGACACGCGCATCGAGCCCGGGTTGCGCTCCGCGACCAGGGTGGTCACCAATGGCAGTTGCAGTGCGCGCAGCACCAGCACCGCCGCCGCGCCGATGACCACCCAGTAACTGCCGAACGCCGCCAGTGCCAAGGCGCTCAGGAACGAAAACAGCAGCAACATCGAAGTGGCCCCGAAGCGTTGCGCCGCACGACCGCCGAGCGGGCTGAGGAGCATCTCCGAGGCATACCGCAGGGCCATCAGGCCACCGGCGATCAGCACTGCATCGCCCCCCAGCAGCTTCTGCGCCTGGATCGACAGGCCAAAGATAAAGAGTCCGTCCAGCGCCACGCCTTCGATAAACGACCAGGTCGCCACGCTGTCGGGCCATTTGAAACGGCGCCCCGCACTGTGCAAGTCATGGCCGACCCTGGGCAGGCCGTGCGCCGCCCACACCCCCAACAAGCAGCTGCCGGCCAGAATCAGGAAGATCGGCCGTGGCCCGGCCCATAAGGTCAGCCAGCCGCCCAGGGGCAAGGCCAGCATTGGCCCGAGCGCAATCATCGCCCGTGAGCGCCCGGCCCGGCGTGCCGCGCCGCCAGGCTCCGAAGTCGCCAGCACCTGGGTGGAGAGGTTCAACGCGGCAAAGCACAGGCCCCAGATCAGCCGCAACCCCAGCAACGCAGCGAAACCCGAGAGCATCGAGTTGCCCACGGCGCAGACGGTCGCCGCCCCCGCCGCGATCATGCAGGTCAACCGATCGCCATGGCGTGCATAGAAGTTCAGCACATGGCGATAGCCGAAAATCCGCACCAGCCGGTTAGCCGCCAGCAGCACGCCGGCCTGGGCCAGGGTGATGCCAAAGGCCTGGGACTCCATGGGCAGCAGCAGGTAGAGCAGCACATCGCTGGGCAGGCATAACGCGAGGGTCAGCGCGGCGCGGCGGGAGGACACATCAGCAGTGCGTTGAGCCTGGACCGACATAATGCTGAAACATTCCGAAATATTCAGGTCGCCACGGTAGCCTTCCCGACCGGCGTTTTACAACGATTTATCCGACCTTTTTGTCATAGGGCAACAGACGCAAGCCACTGGCCACGGCGCCGACCAAGGCAAACGCACAACCCAGCCATAGCGCGTACTCAGGACCACTGCCCACAGACAGATGGAAACAGAACGCCACCAGCGACGCCCCCAGCGTCTGCCCCAATAAGCGCGAGATTGCCACGATGCCGCTGGCGCCGCCGCTGCGGGCCAAGGGGGCGCTGGTCATGATTGCCTTGAGGTTGGGCGACTGGAAGAAGCCGAATCCGGCACCACATAAGGCCATGCGCCAGCCAATCTCAAAGGCCGATGCGCCGCTGCCCAGCGTGGCCAACGTCGCCATGCCCACACTGAGCATCAACAGCCCGATGCCGCACAACACCGCCAGCGACACTCGATCCGCGAGGCGCCCCGCCACCAGCGCCATCACCGCGACGACCGCCGGCCACGGCGTCATCAAAAACCCGGTTTCCACCTGGCTATGCCCAAGCACCGCCTGCAACAGGAACGGCAGCGACACAAAGGCCAGCCCCTGGGCACTGAACGCACAGATGGCCGTGAGGGACGACAGCGCAAACACCGGGCGCTTGAACAGGTCCACCGCCAGCATCGGAGCCGGGTGACCGACCTCGCGGCGCAGCAGCCAGGCACCGCAACCCAGCGCCAAGGCCAGCAGGCCCAGGGTCAATGCGCCCTGGGCGCCGTGTACGGCGGTGCCCAGCCCCAACACCAGCAAGGCGAACAGACCGGCACACAACAGCGCGGCAAGACGGTCGAAGGCATGCCCGGTCAACGGCAGTACCGGCAGCGCGCGCAACCCCAGGCCCAGTGCCAACAGCCCCAAGGGTACGTTGATCAGGTACAGCCAATGCCAGGTCGCCACCGACAGAATCGCCGACGCCGCGGTCGGCCCAAGGGTAAACGCCAGCCCCACCACCAGCGAGTTGTAGCCCAGCCCGCGCCCAAGCATTTTTGACGGGTAGATATGCCGCAGCAACGCGGTATTCACGCTCATCAGCGCCGCCGCACCGAGCCCTTGCGCCACGCGTGCGGCGGTCAGGGTCAATAGCGAACCGGCCAGCCCACACAATAGCGACGAGACAATGAACAGCAACAAGCCGCCCAGATAGACCCGCCGGTGCCCGAGCACATCGCTCAATGATGCAAAGGGCAGCACCGTGGCGATGATCGCCAACTGGTAAGCGTTGACCACCCAGATCACCGAGGCCGAATCGGTGCCGATACCCTCGGCCAGCGTCGGCAACGCGGTGTTGACGATGGCCGTGTCGAGGGTTGCCATGCCGATCCCCAGAGACAGGGCAATCACCGCCGGCCAGCGTTTATGGGAGGGCAACCCATCGGCAACAGAAGACATGAACACTTCCCGCAGGAGACAAAGGCCTCTAGGTTACGGGCAGCGGGGATTTTTTTCAGTGGCCGATCACCTGGCTGTCAATATTTTCATGTTCGCCAGTGTCCGGTCTTCGCCATCAGCCCCACCGCCTCGGCAAAACCGGGCTGGGGCGCGGTGTTCAAGGTGACCAGCCCGACACAGCGACTCGGCTTCAATAGCGCAGCATGCGAAGCCACCCGTGCGCCCAATTCCACACCCGCCAGTACCGCCTCGGGGATATGCAGTGCATTCATCAGTTCCAGCACATCCTGGCCAAGCGCTGCGTCGTGCGCATCGCGCAAGTACGGCACAATCACCCGAAACCCTTGGGCGGCCAGAGCGGGTATGACTGCGGCAAAGGCATTGGCGTCGGCCGCCAGCAGGATGATCGCACGGCCCTCCTCCGGCCCGGCCTGTTCATAGCGAATATCCTGCTCATCGGTGCTGACCTGTTGCACGGCAAACGCCGGCGCGGACAAGGTGACTGCCGCCAGCAGCAGAAAATCACGACGATCAAACATGGCCCACCTCCACAATCAACTCACTGCCCAGCCACCCGGCCAGGTACTCACCGGCCTGCATCACACCGGCCTCTTCCCCCAGGCGCTCGACCAGGCACTCACATAACCCGGCAAAACTGCCGTCGCCCTGCACCTGCAACAATGCGTGCAGTTCCAGCGCATCCACCTGGCGCAGGCGCGAGGTGAACTGCCGCCGCCACACCAGCACACCACCCGGGACATCAAGCATGACCGCTTCGGGGGCCGCGGCCTCTTGCCACAGGGCTGACCAGATCGCCTCGGCATTGGTGGTCAAGGCATGGCAACGCAGCGACGGAGTCAACCGCAGGTGGGCCGTGTCCCAGTCCACCCCGGCCAGCGCCTCCAACGGCACGGGTTGAGCATCGGCAGCCACAAAGGCTTCGCTCAGGGCCGACTCGATCCAGGCCAGTTCGTGCACATCGGGATTGTGTGCAAACGTGCTTTTCAAGCTGTGATAGAAGCCCTCGGGGTAGGCATCCAGGGTCCAGGCGTGGGGTGGCTGCTGGTCGATGTAAGTCATGCTGGCCGCCAGGAACGCCGTCTCACCGAGCCAACGGCGCAGGTTGGGGAACGCCTGCTCCAGGCACCCCACCAACTGGGCACGGTAGTTGTTCTGGTACACCGCAAGCCCGGCGTGGTGATTGCCCAGCCGTTGAGCGGACTCATCCGACGCGCTCACCAGCCAGGTCCGAAAGGTTTGCTGCCACTCGGCCAGGTTCATGGCTGCGCTCCCAGCGTGCGGGCCATCGCCAACTCCCGCAGTAACTCGGCCAATGGCGGAATCTCATCGTCACGTTCGATCATGGTCGCCACCGGGCCCAATTTGGCCCTGGCCTTGGCATACAGCGCCCACACCCCGTCACACACCGGGCTGTCATGGCTGTCGATCAACAATTCGCGGCCCTGGCTATGCCCGGCCAAGTGCACCTGGCGTACCCGTTCGGCGGGGATGCCGTCGAGGAACGCGTCGGCATCAAAGCCGTGGTTGCTGGCGCTGACAAACACATTGTTGATGTCCAGCAGCAACTCACAGCCCGTGCGCCTGGTCATGGCGTCGATAAATGCCCACTCGCTCATGACGGCGCCATCAAAGGCCAGGTAACTCGACGGGTTTTCGAACAGCAGCGTGCGACCCAACGCCTCCTGGGCCTGATCGATATTGGCGCACACCCGGTCCAGCGCCTCTTCGGTATAGGGTACCGGCAATAAATCGTGGGCATTGAAGTGACCGCTGCGTGACCAGCTCAAATGATCGGAGACAAACAGCGGCTCGATCTCATCGACCAGCGACCTGAGGCGCCGCAGGTAGTGGGCGTCGAGCCCTTCGGCGGTGCCGATCGACATCGACACCCCATGCAGCGCCACCGGGTGCCGCTCGCGGACCTGGCGCAAAATATGCCGGGGCTGGCCGCCCGCGACCATAAAGTTTTCGGAGATCACTTCGACAAAGTCCACGGGGACCGAGGTTTCCAGAAAGTCGCAGTAATGCTCCTTGCGCAGCCCCAGGCCGTAGCCGGAAAAGTGAGGATTAGGTGTCGGCATGGCGGATCCCCGCAAAAAAAGTGGCGAGCCCGCGCAGGGCTCGCCGAGTGGATTACTTCGGTTCAGTCAAGGTGCCGCCGGCCTTGAGGCATTCAGACGGCGTCTTGACGATCACGCCTTCGCCTTTGCAGCTGTTGAGGCCTTTGCAGTCGTTCTTGGCGGTTGCGCACAGGCTGGTGCCCTTGCAGGTGTTGACGCCGTAGCAGCGGCCGGGCTTTTCCTGCGCGTCGGCGGCGCTGGCGGCAGTGGCGAATGAAGCCGAGGCCATGGCGATCAGTGCGGCGGCGGCAGCCAGGCTCAAGCGGGATTTGAGTGCAGTGTTCATGGGTGTTTCTCCAGGGTGTCGTGGGTTATTGGATAACGGATGCAGCGTCTTCGATGACCTTCGCCACAGCCTCGGGCTGGGAGATGTACACCGCGTGGCTGGCTTTGATTTCGGTGACCTTGGAACCGGCGCGCTGGTACATCCAACGCTGCAGGTCGGGGCTCAGGGCGCGGTCTTCGGTGGACACCACCGCGTAGGTCGGCTTCTTGTGCCAGGCCGCGGCCCACACGGTGCCGCCAAACAGTGCGGTGGTGGCCGGCACTTGGGAGGCGGCCATGAAATCAGTGCGGTTGGTGCTCAGGTCGGCGGCAAAGTCCGCGTTGAATTTGGCGCGATCAAAGAACAGATGACCGTCGCGCTTCTGCTGGATGTCATCGCTGGGCGCCGGCATGGAGCCGATCAACTGGGCCATGTTCTCGCCCACCTCCGGCTGCAACGCCGAGACGTAGACCAGCGCCTTGACCTTGTCGCGGTCACCGGCAATCGAGATCACCCCACCCCCGGAACTGTGGCCCACCAGCACCACCGGGCCGACCTGTTGCTCCAGCACTTCGCGGGCTTCGGCCACATCGGCCGCGAGGTTTTCGTGGCCCTGATGCACCACCGTGACCTTGTAGCCCTTGTGAATCAGGATGTCGTGCACCACCCGCCAACCGGAACCGTCGACAAATGATCCGGGCACGATCACCACGTTCTTACCGGTGCCGGGCTGTGGAGGCTGTGGGGCCTGCGCCGCCTGGGCCAGCAGGGGAACGGTCAAGGCCATGGCAATGGCCAGAGAAGAAAGCATACGCATGGGAAAGCTCCATTCAGGTTGTAGAAAAGTCAGCCACGTTTAGCCGCCAGCAGGCGGTCCAGCGACCAGGCTCCACCGCCATACGCCAGCAGCGGCAGCAACAGGCCCGCCCAGGTCAGGTGCACCGGCCAGGCGTCGGGGTACACAAACACCTCGATCACCAGGGTCATGCCCAACAGTGCGGCAGCGGCCGGACGGGTCAGCAGGCCCAGCACCAACAGCAACGGGAACAGGTGTTCGGCGTAGGTCGCCAGGTGCGCGGCCCAGTCCGGCGGGATCAGCGGCAAGGCGTATTCCGAGCGAAACAGCGTGTAGGTCGACGGCTTGAGTTCAAGCACACCAGTGACCTTGGTACGCCCCGACAGGAAGAACACCGCCGCGATGCCCAGACGGGCCACCAGCAACAGCAGGGCCTGGGGCAGCAGGCGCTGGATCACCAACGCTGGGGCCGCTCGGCTCATGGTTGCTCCGTGAGGCTGCCGTAGCCTTTGGGGGTCTTGATCTGGGTGCAGGTGCCCTTGTCCACCAGCACCCAGGCGTTGCCCTGGTAGTCGGCGGTGGCGGTGCCGGCACACGAGGTGCCTTTGCCTGCGGCGCAATCGTTGGCACCCGCGAGGGACACGCCGAAGCATTTCTCCTGGGGCTTGGGCTCATCGGCATGGGCCACGGCCGCGAAGGCACTGAGGGACAGGGCGAGGGTTGCCGCAAGGGCTGCGTAAGAACGCTTCATGGGTGAATCTCCTGGCTTGACTGAGTGTGGCCAGGGCGCCTTGGGGTCGATGACCGCCTGCGCCAGCTGGTGAACAGAGTTAAAGCCAGGCGTGTATCCGCTCTGTGTCGCGAACGCGATAGAACGTCATGCCGGTGTATCAGGAGGGTGCTCAGATACAGCGTGATACACAGCCACAAAAAAAAGCGCCCTGACCGTTCGGGTCAGGACGCTTTTCAGGCAGCGGTTCGCGCAGTCGATCAGCGTGCCAGCGCGCTCAGGTCCAGACGCCCGTCCTGGATCGGCGGGCACCAGTAGTAACCGCCGGTCAACGGCGTGCTGATGCGGTACAGCCCATCGACAATTCCATCTTCCAGGCCGCTCATGCGCCGCAATTGCGCCTCGAACGCGTCGAAGGAGTGGCCAAACGCGAGGAACATCAACCCGGCCTGGCCGTTCTCGGCCCATGGCATCGAGCGGCGTACCACGAAGGCTTCCGGGGTAAAATTTTCCTGCGCGGTGCGCTTGGTGTGGGCGGACGCGGGGGCATCGTCCAGCTCTTCGTTGTCGCCATGCCGGCGACCGATGATGTGGTCGCGCTCCAGGGCCGGCAAGGCGGCGAAGCCGTCGAGGTCATGTTGCCATTGCTGGAGGGCGGCGAAGCTGGCGCCGCTGTCGGTCAGTGCGGCTTCGACCGCAGCGTCATCGTGGGGGTTTTCGGTGCCGTCTTCATAGTCGGTGAGGTCGAAGCCGGTCTTGTAGCGGAACCCTTCGGTCATCTGCACCAGGCGAAAGGCCGGGGCCAGGGCTTTTTCGAAGGCGCGGCTGCGTAACAGCAACTCCCCCCGATCCACGCCATGCAACCATACCCACAGCGCCTGTTGAGTCGAGGGGTTGTGCGCGCCCGGGCCGCTGACGGCGGGGAATGCACGCAGCCCGTCGATATGCGCGCCCAATGCCGCGACCAGCGGTTCACCCAAGCCGACCACCGCCGCCGAATCGGCCAATTGCACCAGTGCGTCCAGTGCGGCCGGTACGCCGCCCAGGGAGTCCACGGCAAAAAACAGATGGCGTGCCTGCAATGGCACCGGTGCGGCAAGAATGCCCGGCTGGTACTGACTCATGTGAACTCCTTCCAGAAAGTCGCGCAGTTTAACCGCGGCGCACTGCCATGCGTACAAGAAAGCGCGCAAGCCTTGCCATAGAGCCCTGTGTTGGGTGACTCTCTAGTCATGTCCCAGTCATGTTTTGTAACTTTTCCAGGGGTAGCGATATGACCACCAGCAACCTGCTCGCCGAGCTGTTTCCCGCCTCCGTCACCGAGATTCCCGAAGCCTTCCGCCTGGGCGCGCCCATTGAACAGCGTGACTACCTGGTAGACGGCCAGTTGCACGTGTGGAACGGCCCGCTCGCCAAGGTGCAGAGCCCGGTGCAGTTCGGCGAAGAACGCGTGCATATCGGCAGCACCCCGCTGCTCGACGCCGACACCGCCCTCACCGCCCTCGACGCCGCCGTGCGCGCCTACGACCGTGGCCAGGGCGAATGGCCGACGATGCGCGTGGTTGATCGCATCAGGCACGTCGAAGCCTTTTTACGCCGTATGCGCGAACAGCGCGACGCGGTGGTCAAGCTGCTGATGTGGGAGATCGGCAAGAACCTCAAGGACTCACAGAAAGAGTTCGACCGCACCTGCGACTACATCACCGACACCATCAATGCGCTCAAGGAACTCGACCGCCGCTCCAGCCGCTTCGAACTGGAGCAGGACACCCTCGGCCAGATCCGCCGCGTACCGCTGGGCGTAGCGCTGTGCATGGGGCCGTATAACTACCCGCTGAACGAAACCTTCACCACGCTGATCCCGGCGTTGATCATGGGCAACACCGTGGTGTTCAAGCCGGCCAAGCTCGGCGTGCTGTTGATCCGCCCGTTGCTGGAAGCCTTCCGCGACAGCTTCCCTGCCGGGGTGATCAACGTGATCTACGGCAGCGGCCGCGAAACCGTCAGCGCGCTGATGGCCAGCGGCAAGATCGATATCTTTGCATTTATCGGCACCAACAAGGCCGCCAGTGACCTGAAAAAGCTGCACCCCAAGCCCCACCGTCTGCGCGCAGCGCTGGGCCTGGATGCGAAAAACCCCGGTATCGTGTTGCCCGAGGTCGACTTGGATAATGCGGTGAGCGAAGCCGTCACCGGTTCGCTGTCGTTCAACGGCCAGCGCTGCACCGCGCTGAAAATCCTGTTTGTGCATGAGGATGTGGTCGAGCGCTTTATCGAGAAATTCAACCAGAAACTCGCCACCCTCAAGCCCGGCATGCCCTGGGAAGACGGGGTTGCGCTGACACCCTTGCCCGAAGTGGGCAAGGTGGATTACCTCAACGGCCTGGTGGCCGATGCCGCAGCGCACGGCGCCCACGTGGTGAACCCCAACGGCGGTGTCAGTCGCGGCTCGTTCTTCTACCCCGCGGTGCTCTACCCGGTGAACCCGCAGATGCGCGTGTACCACGAGGAACAGTTCGGCCCCGTGGTGCCGATCGTGCCTTACCGTGACCTGGAAACCGTGATCGACTATGTGCTGGATTCGGATTTCGGCCAGCAACTGAGCCTCTTCGGCACCAACCCCGAGGCCGTCGGCACGCTGGTGGACACCTTCGCCAACCAGGTTGGGCGCATCAACATCAATGCCCAATGCCAGCGTGGGCCGGACACCTTCCCGTTCAACGGGCGCAAGAACTCGGCCGAGGGCACACTGTCGGTGCATGACGCGTTACGCGTGTTCTCGATCCGTACCCTGGTGGCGACCAAGTTCCAGGAAAGCAACAAGGCGCTGGTCAGCGACATCCTGCGTAATCGTGACTCAAGCTTCCTGACAACCGACTACATCTTCTAAGAAGCATGCTGATTTAAATGTGGGAGGGGGCTTGCTCCCGATAGCGGTGGGTCAGTCAGCCTATCTGTTACTGAGAGACTGCTATCGGGGGCAAGCCCCCTCCCACACTTGAACCGCGTACGCCCTGACTTTTGAGGCCACTTTAGTACCGATGAACCTGCCCCTGTTCGCCCGGCGCCTGCTGCGCCCGTTGCTCGACCCGTATCGGCGCTATCGCCATGCCAAGCTGATCCACGCCGTGCGCGTGTCCATCGGCCTGCTGGCAACCATCCTGCTTACTACGGGCATCAACCTGCCCCACGGTGAGTGGGCGTCGGTGACCATGCTGATCGTGATCGGCGGGTTGCAGCACCACGGCAATATCGGCAAAAAAGCCGTGGAGCGGGCCTATGGCACCTTGATCGGCGCGAGTGTCGGCCTGGCCTTGGTGGTGCAACAGGCTTGGCTGGGCCAGCCGCTGCTGACCTACCTGCTGATGTCGGTGGTGTGCGGGTTCTTTTCCTATCACGCCATCGGCAAGGGCGGTTATATCGCGCTGCTGTCGGCGATCACGGTATTCATCGTCGCCGGCCACGGCGACAACCCGATCTCCGATGGTTTGTGGCGCACCGTGGATATCCTGATCGGGATTGTATTGGCGCTGGCATTCTCCTTCGCCCTGCCGCTGTATGCCGTGTACTCCTGGCGCTACAACCTGGCCAGTGCGTTGCGCGACTGCGCGGCTATTTACAGCCGGATCATCAATGGCCAGTCGGTCACCGATGATGAACACCTCAAACTGCTCAATCGCTTGAACGCCGCGATGGTGCAACTGCGCTCGCTGATGCCGTCGGTGTCCAAGGAGGTGCGGATCTCCATGACCGAGCTGGACGCGATCCAGCGGCATCTGCGCATGTGCATCAGCACGTTGGAGATCTTGGGCAATACGCGGCCGGACCCACGGGATGAACAGGCGATGGCGCGGATGCAAATGATGTTGAAGGCCGAACACCGGCAGATCCGCGTGCAGTTGGTGGGGATGGCGCGGGCGTTGAAATCCGGAGTGACGGAGCGGTTGGAGCGGGAGGGGAATAGCGCGGTCGTGGAGCCTACTCTGGGTACACCGATTTACACTGAGTTGGATGGGTATCGGTTGTTGACGATGCAGTTGGCAGCGAATGTAGACACGATGCGTTTACGTTTAGGGCAATGCGCAAAGCGCTGGAAAATCTGACAACTTTGCGCAGCACCAAGCAAAAAAGAGAGGTTCCCGACTTGTCGTGAACCTCTCTCCTCTGTGCCTTTAACGCCCTATCCCGCTACCTGAGCCCGACACCATTGAAGTGGTCTCCAGCGATATGGTCCTTGCCTGCCAATATTTCTCCCGTATTGATATTCAAGCCGTAGTAGTAGTTGGTAAAGAAAAAACTGTGGGAGAAGGTCGATGTCCAATAGAGCCCATTGCCCATCGGCCACAAATAGCCGAAGACCTGATGCAACTCACGGGCTTCATCAAGGCTCGGCAACCGTGCCCCGGCGTTATTCGCGGAGGATCGGATGTTGCCAAGCGTACTGCGACCCAAACCGACACAACGTACTGCCTGGCTTGCATACACGGTGTAACTACGGACTTGTGCAGGCACCGACGAGTCTCGCACACTGATTACCGCACTGCCGTTGCCGCGCATGGTGGCATAGCCCGTATTGGCGTCAACGTGCACGACGCCAGCATTGGAGGTTGAGTACAAATATGGCCTCGTCCCCCCGCTTGCCACGCGCTGAATCGAATTCCCGGGGCCGAAAATGGGCAAGACGTTAGGGTAACCGTCCAAAAAGTAGGTCTTCCTATTGAAGTAAACAGCCGAGGAATCAAAGACCAGGGCCGTGGTGTGAGCAATCCTGTACTGAGTCGGCGGGAAGACGACCGCCATTCCCTTATCATTCTGCCGATTAAAGTTAACGAGGGGGTTGATCGTCACCGTGCCATTGTTCGGCACAGTCATCAGCCAACTGCGCAGCACCGTGATATTGGCAAAACCGTTGATGGCTTCATTCTCGGAAACCCGATGCTCCACCAGTAGATTCTGCGTCACCGCGCCTGGCGCCGCCAGGGTCAGCCAGGCAACTTGATCTTTGGCGCTGTAAGGCCACTTGATCATCCTCAGCATCGCATCGCCCGTTAAACTGGCCGGGTTTATGGATCCCCCATTCGCCACATTGTTGATCAAAGCCGTAGGCAAACTGGCCTGTGGAATTGCCTGAACATGCACCATCTGCACTTCCGACGAACCTTCCCCGCCTCGACCCAATATCACTTCATACTGCAACTGGATCGTGGTGTGGATACTCACGCCGACCAACTCATTACTGACGTTGAACGTCACCGTGCCACCGTCCAGGCCTGTCTGCGTGCCAACTTCAACCGGAACACCATCATCACCGATCCAGTACAGCGTAATCATGTCGGTCCCACCCTGGTTCATATTGGGGTAGGTCACCAGCACCTGGCATTTGTTCTCGACGGTGATCGGGCTGATAACGACTTCCGGCCCACTGGGCGGCGTCGAATACTTGATTTCCGGATGGGGGAATACGTTAGGCTGCGTCTGGACCATATGGTGGCGGGTTTCAAACCACACGATATCGGCAGGGTTGTTGGTGTGATTGAAGGTTACCCCGAAGTCAATGGTGAATGGCGTCCACTCTTTCAAACGCCGCAGCCGGCTTACGGGTGTAAACGGAGCAGGCCCATTGTTGACATCCGCTACCGAGACCTCGCGGCCGACATAAGTTTCTTCCAAATAGGCAGCGTCGGTATCCAGGGTGCCTTCATTACGCAACCACATACGCTGATTAATCTCAATATATGGCCAGGGAGCAACTCGAGTCTGGTCAAGGTCATCCAACTTCGGTATCTCGAGAATCGCACTTTCACCGATGCTGTCGATTGTCGCTCCAGGCAAATGACTCAGCGTGAGCAGGTTCAACGTAAGTACCGGCGAGTCGGTGGGAACGCCATTGCGGATAACTTTGAAAGACACGTCAATATCTCGTCCCTGGGGGTGGATATTGAAACCAATTGCAGAGGGCGGAACGATGACCTCGACAAACGTGTCCCCCCGGTTGGCGTCCTTGCTTTCAAAGTGCGTCCCGGCACCCGACAGACCACGCCAGCAGACCTCGACCTGATCGCCGTCCTTGGGGTGCTCGTAGCGACACCGAACGGTAGCCCCCGAAATCGCAACCAAACGGGGGTCGAGTTCATCCGGCCCTGTTGTAGCCTCCACCACTTCAGGTGGAAACAACTCGCCCAACGCCCGGCCTATGGTGTAGGCCTTTTCTTCGGACAACTCATCAACACCAAATCGCCGGCGCACATAGCTGACACGGAGTGTGCCATCCAGGTTATCGTCAATCAGCTTTTTGGGGACATCCGCCAGGAAAGGGTTGGAACCAACCGCCAGCACATACTCAATCGTGGAGCTTCCCGTTACCGAGCCCACATACTTGATGATGACTTCATCTCCCGCCCTGAATTCCGCACGAGCCTCAAAGGTAGCGACACTGCCCACTGTGGCGGGATCAATATTGTTCGTGACATCCGCCTCTTGGATACTCGGCGCAACCAGCGTACGCGCCGGCCGCCCGATCTGGATATATCGACGTTCGGATTCTCGTACAGTGACCGGGCCAGTAACCAGGTAATAGACGCGAGTACGGAGCAGACCTTCAAATCGCGCATATTGCGCGTTTAAAAAATCGCGGAAGCGGGGATGGACACCCGCCGCCCGGTGACTGAACACACGCTCCACGCTACCATCCAGGTGTTCACCCAGAATATTGACTTGCAGATCGTCGCCCGAATTGCCTGGTGGGTCATAGTCAGGCATTGCTACGGTGATAAGACGCAAATCCGGTTCGACAAATGGCCCATGTCGTTGAAGCACGTCAGGCTCGGGCAACGTGTGGCGAACGCCCGCGACCGCATAGACAGTTGGCCGTGAAGGCAACATTTCTCTTTCCCTGACGTAGGAAATTCTCAGCGTACTCTGGATCAATGACCGGACAATTGCATTGGGAATTGAGATATCGTTGTAACTGGCCAGCGTCACGGGCAGGCGAAAACTGTAGCTGACCTCTTCCCCCTCTGGCGTGTTGCCCATCACCGTCCAGATAAGGTGATCCCCGGCCGCGAAGGCCGGATGATTTCTGCGAATGAATACAGACCCGTTAGCCGGCGCCCCATGCAATGAGTCGGCGTCCACAATCAGTAAATCAGGATCCGCCTCGATAATCTCCGGCTCCTCCAGAAGGGTAGTATTAAGGACGACCTCGACCGGGACCGGCTTGCTCCAGCGATGGCACGGTCCAGACTCATCGAGCACTTCGTCATACAAGTAGAATTGCACGACAAGACGGCCGTCCCCGACGGCGCGCAGAAAATCGGGGGTGATGAGAAAGCTCAGGTCACGCCCGACTTCGCTTGGCTGGAGGGGTGGGAGTTCAAAACGGTGGGGGCCCCAGTAAAACATCACCAGATCATTGACACGCATATTGGCCCACGCACGAATAGTGACATCCACACCCCGTGAGGCAACGACGCTGTCAATAATCGTGTGGGAAAGCGTAAAGGTGAGGCCCGTGTGATAAGTGCCATCACAATTCCCTTCCCCACCTGGCAGGGTATCCAGTATCAGGATTCGTTGGCGCTCTGAAGTACTGACCGTACCGGCGCCGACCCGCCGCACCTCTCCATAGACGTCGTCGACAAAATGCAGTAACAAGCTCGACCTGGGAATGACCAGAAAGAATCGTGGATCGCTTTCATTGGCCGGGGAGACTCTGTCCTCGGCCATCCGAATGCCGTTCATCCAAATTATAAACTCGTCCCCCGCACGGCATTGAGTCCAGCGCTCGAAGGCGTAAGTCAAGCCATCCTTGATATGGCGACGGCCAAGACCGTAAGCCGCTCCCAACACAGGGACGACCGACATAGGGATCGGATAGGGAGATTCCAGATCCTCAACGACGCTGGGGGGATTCGGCGGAGTAGGTGGGACGCGCTTTTTTTTCGCCGGGGCAAGCGGTTTTTCTGCCGCTTTCTTGATGGTATTAGTGCCGGCTGGTTCTTCCGTTGATTGTGTTACAACGGTTTTTTTAACGCGGGTGGGTTTGGTCGCCATCGTCAGTCTCCTGGGCAGGGAATCGCCAGGAGAAATCAAACACCTTGGGACGACCCTCGGTAACCTGTGAGAAATGACAGTCCCGACAAGTGGTCGTAAGTCATGCACAAACTTCACACTTTTTCTTACATATTTTTCACGCTTTATTCACATCTGCGGCCGTAGTGTGAAGCCTCATCCGTTACAAACGTTGCACATCAAGCCCGCCGCCCCAGCGGGCTTTTTTTGCCTTGGATTTGACCTAGCCCGATGCCTTGGCGGCGGGGGTTGCCGCTTGTTCGCGGATGGCCCGCTGGGTATCCAGCACCTTGGCCAGCGCGGTTTCCGCTTCCGGGCTCTGCTGCGGCACCCGAATCGCCGCCGACACCAGCGTGATCAACTTAGCCATCACTTCCGCATCCGTGGCCGGGCGACCCAGGCTCATGGAGTTCATCAGCAGGCGCAGTTCAGTGCCGGCCATCACCCCGGAAATCGCCTTGAGCGCAAATTGCAGGCGCACCCCCAGTTCGTTGCGCGGCAGGTCCGGCAAGGCCAGGGCGAAGGCTTCGAAGAAGCGCTGGAACACTGGCTGGTAATGTACCTTGAGGTATTCCTGGATAAACGGCGAAGTATCGCTGTAGACCCGGCCCAGGAAACGAATGAACGAGCGCCCTTCCCCGCTGGCCGGATCGCTGCGCTCCAGGCCCATGGCCGGCGCGAACAGCACGCCGAGCAAGGTGTCGCAGTCCAGTGGCCCGTCGGCTTCAGCCTCACAGCGCGCCAGCAATTCCAGGCGCTGCTCGTTGAGCGGCTCCAGGCGTTGCTTGAGCAGGGTCTGCATCAGGGAATCCTTGTCCCCGAAGTGGTAGTTCACGGCAGCCAGGTTGACCTGGGCACGCTCGGTAATCTGCCGCAACAAGACCGCGTCATAACCGTATTTGATGAAGAGAGCCTCTGTCGCATCCAGCAGTCGAGTCTTGGTAACGTTTGGAGCGCTGAGTTTCTTCGCGACCATAAGAGTTCCACGGGGGAAATATTGTTTTAAAAAATAATTTGATTTTTTATACCGGGGCGGCCAATCGAATGCAAGCAGCGACACTGCGTAATGCTATCAAAAGCCTGTATAAATGGGGCTATCGGGGCGAGTCCAAGGTATTTTCAAAAGGCTGGACCAGCCCACCAACAAGTCATTTCAAAGCGTTAAACCGCTCTATATCCATGGCTGGCGGAGCCGCAGGAAGGCGGTTACTATTCAAACAATATTTTAAAAACAAGAAATAAAACCAGTCCGTGACGCGTACCAGACAGCTCCCGAACTTGTTACAAAGATTTACGGGCGCATGGCGGCACCGTCGAGACTGCAGGCGTAGTCATGATGACACAGACCCCCGCGCACCCAGGCTTGATTTCCCTGCAAGGCATCGGCAAACGCTATCAGCTCGCCGGGCAGGAACTGTCCATTCTCAATAATGTGTGCCTGTCCATCGCCAGCGGTGACAGCTGCGGCATCCTGGGTGCGTCCGGTTCCGGCAAAAGTACCCTGCTCCATATCCTGGGCCTGCTCGACTTGCCCAACGGCGGCCAATACCACTTTGCCGGCCACGATATTTTCAGCGCCACGCCCGATGAGCTCGCCGCCCTGCGCAACCAGCAAATCGGTTTCGTGTTCCAGAGCTTCAACCTGCTGCCGCGCCTCAGCGCCGTCGACAACGTCGCCCTGCCCCTGAGCTACCGGGGCATATCACGTCATGAGTCGCTGGAACGCGCCCTGCACATGCTCGAACAAGTCGGCCTGGCCGAACGCGCTCACCATCGCCCCGCCGACCTCTCCGGCGGCCAGCGCCAACGGGTGGCGATTGCGCGGGCGCTGGTCGGCAAACCCTCAGTGATTCTTGCGGACGAACCCACCGGCAACCTCGACAGCACCACGGCCCAGGAGATCATGGACCTGCTCCTGGCGCTCAACCGCCAACAACAAGTGACGCTGATCATCGTCACCCACGACGCCCACATCGCCGAACGCCTGGAGCGCAAGATCCTGGTGCGCAACGGTACGGTGCATGAGGCCGGGCGCCTATGAGCCTGCGGGTCGAACAGAGCGTGAGCCAACTGCTGCATGAAGCCTTCGTCAGCCTGCGCACCTTGGGCAAACGCTCGATCCTGGCCTTGCTGGGCATCGTCATCGGCAGCTCGTCAGTGGTGGCATTGATCAACATCGGCCATAACGCCGCCACCGACGCGGCGATGATCTTCAAGGACATGGGCACCGACACCCTGGTCGCCCAGTTCCCGCCCAAAGGCAACAGCAACGCAGCCATGCGCGCCAGCCTCGACCTTGAGGCGGTGCGCCAGGCAGTGCCAGGCATTGCCCATATCGGCGCGCTCACCTTGTTCAGCGGGCTGCTTGTGTTCCAGGGGCACGCCGTGAACGCCAACTTCGTCGGCATTACGCCCGACATCCAGGACGCCATGCGCCTGGCCGTGCGCGACGGGCGCTTCCTGTCGAGTTTCGACACCAATGAAACCTACGCCGTGATCGGCGACTCGTTGGCCCAGGCCCTCAGCCAACCCGGCAGCCCGTTGAAACTGGGCGACCGCGTACGCATAAACGACTACCTGTTCCTGATCGTCGGCATTTTGCACAGCCAGCCTCGCGCCATGCTGATCCCGGTTCAGGCCAATGAATCGCTGTTCATCCCCGCCGAAGGCATGCGCCGCATCTATGCCACCCCGCAGATCGGCAGCGTGATCATCCGCGCCGCCGCCGGCCAGGATATGGAACGCATTGCCCACGACGCCGCCACCGCCTTGCAACGCCAACTGGTCGACCACGACGTCGACATCCAGGTGCCCCAGCAAATGATCGATGGCATGACCCGGCAAAGCCGCACCTTTGCTTATCTGTTGCTGGCGTTGGGGGCCATCTCCCTGGTGGGCGGCGGCGTGGGCGTGATGAACGTGATGCTGATGAATGTGTCGGAGCGCCGCCGCGAGATCGGCATCCGCATGGCCTTGGGCGCACGGCAGCGGGATATCCGCAACCTGTTCCTGCTGGAGGCCGTGACCTTGACGGCCGTCGGCGCACTCTGCGGTGCAGTGCTGGGCATGACTGCCGCCTGGCTCTACGCCTGGCTGTCGGGCTGGGCATTTTCCCTGGCGGTCGCCGCCCTGCCCCTGGGGGTCGGCAGCACCTTGCTGGTGGGGTTGTTCTTTGGCATCTACCCGGCGGTCTCGGCCTCGCGGCTGCAGCCAGTGGAGGCCTTGCGCGATGAGTAAATGGCTATGGCTACTGGCACTGGTGAGCCTGCCGGTCATGGCCGCCGACGTGGTGATCAACCCCTCGGCGCCCAGCACCACCCGCAGCGGTTACGATCGCGGTGTGTCACTCAAGGCCCAGGTCACCGACATCACCTTGGGCGACGCCGTGTACCTGGGCCTGCGCAATAACCCGGCGATCCGCAGCGCCTACCTGCAACGGGTGGCGCAGAAGTTCGACTTGCGCGTGGCCGAAGACACCTTCAACCCCAAGCTCACGCTCAACAGCTATTACCGCGCCACCCGGGGTTCGGCGGACAACGCACGCAACGCCAACCTGGCCCCCAATGCAACCTTGCTCGGTGAGTACGGCACCCGGTTGAGCATGAACTGGACCCAACAACTGAACAACGCCGATCGCGCCGGCCGCTACCGCCGTGACGGCCTGGACCTGTCGATCATCCAGCCGCTGATGCGCGGCGCCGGCTGGGACGCCACCACCGCGCCGTTGCGCCTGTCGCGCCTGGCGGAACAGGCCAACCGCCTGAACCTCAAGGCCACCGTGGCGCAGACCATCAGCCAGATCATCGCCACTTACCGCGACCTGCTGCGCGCCCAGGAGCAATTGAGCATCGTGCAGGACGCGCTCAAGCGTTCCGGCACGCTGCTGGAGGTGAACAAGGCGTTGATCAGCGCCGGGCGCATGGCCGAATTCGAAATCGTGCAGACCGAAGCCGATATCGCCACCCAACAACTGGGCGTGGAAGAGGCGCAAAACCAGCTGGACACCAGCCGCCTCGCCTTGCTGCGCCTACTGGCCCTGGACCTGTCCACACAGATCCGTGCCAGTGAAGCCCTGGAAGCCAAACCGATGAGCATCGACCGGCGCCAGGCATTCAACCTGGCGCAAACCCAGCAACCGGAATACCTCGCCGCGTTGCTGGGCAGCCAGCAGGCGGACTTGAACCTGGTCATCGCCAAGGACTCCGGGCGCTGGCAGGTCGACCTGGTCGCCGGGGCCAACCAGATACGCGACGCCTACAATAATAGTGACAACGGCAATACCAACCAGCGTACCTGGGACAGCTACGCCGGAGTGCAGGTGCAGATCCCCATCGGCGATATCAGCACGCGCCAGGCCGAAGTGCGGGCGCGGGTGAACGTGGAAGACCAGGAGATTCGTATCGCCGACGCCCGCCAGGAACTGGAGCGCAGCGTCAACGATGTGGTGCGCGACCTCGGTACCCGCTGGCGCCAATATGAAATCTCCCAGCGCGCCGTGGAACTGTCACGACGCAAAATCGAGATCGAACGGGAAAAACTCAGCGCCGGGCGCTCCACCAACTTCCAGGTGCTGAGTTTCGAGACCGACCTGCGCAACGCCGAAAATGCGCAGCTCAACGCCCTGATCGCTTATTTGAACGCCCAGACCCAGCTCGACTTGACCCTGGGCATGACGCTGGAAAGTTGGGAAATCGCCCTCAATGACTACTAACAAGAAGTACCTGATCGGCGCCGTACTGGTGCTGCTCCTGGCCGGTGCCGGGGTGGCGCTGCGCAGCCCGGGCGCCGACGCGCCCGCGCCCACCGAGCAGTGGCTGGCGGTAAAGCCGGACCCGCTGGTGCACCAGATCGGCCTGGTGGGCAAGATCGAGCCTGACACTACCGTCACCCTGACGGCGCCCTTCGACGGCAATGTCCTGGCCAACCTGGTTGAGCAAGGCCAGCGCGTCGAAGCCGGCCAGGTGCTGCTGCGCATGGACCCGGCCACCCTCGAAGTGCAACTGCGCGATGCCCTCTCCCTCCAACTCAAGGCGCGGCGCACCGTGCAGGAAATGCAGGACTGGGACAGCAGCCCCACCGTCAGCCGTGCCCGTCGCAGCCTGCGCACCGCCGAAATGACGGCCGGCAACACCCAGCGCAAACTCACGGAAAGCGAGAACCTGTTCAAGCGCGGCATCATCCCGCGCAACGAGCTCGATGACCTCAAGCAACAGGCTCAACAGCAGCAGTTGGACCTGGTCGCCGCGCGCAGCGAATTGCAACAAGCGCTGGACCAGGGCAAAGGCGCCTACCGCCAGATCGCGGACATGGAGTTGACCAACGCCACGGTGAAATACGAGGCCCTGCACACGTTGCTCGACGGCCAGGAGGTCAAGGCACCGTTCTCCGGCATCGTGGTGCCGGCGCCGGGCAACAACAGTTCACCCCAGGGCGGCAACACCAACAATACCCCGGTGCAGGCGGGCAGCAAGGTCAGCCAGGGCCAGGTGCTGTTCGGCCTGGCCAATATCGAGCGACTGAAAATCGTCGCCAAGGTCTCCGAGCTGGACATCAACCAACTGCACCAGGGCCAGGCGGTGGAAGTGATGGGAGACGGCTTCGATGGCGAGCGGTTGACGGGGTCCGTCAGCGTGGTCAGCGGGTTGGCGATTGCCAGTGATAACCAGGGCAGCGCGCAGTTTCCGGTGACCTTGTCGATTCCCAAGCTGACGCCGCAGCAACTGCAGCGTGTGCGCTTGGGGATGAGCGCGCGGTTGACCATCGTGACTTACAACAATGACCAGGCGATGGTAATTCCAAGCCAGGCGATCGAGCCGGACATGACGGTGGCGTATCGAGCGGCGATGGATAAGCCGGTGGAGCGGGTGACGGTGAAGACGGGGCAATCGACACCGCAAGGTGTGGAGGTGTTCGGACTCAAGCCTGGATTCGTGAAGATCTCAAAATAAATAAGGATCTACTGTGGGAGGGGGCTTGCTCCCGATAGCGGTGTGTCAGTCACAGAGTTGAATCTGAACCACC
>NZ_JBNPJV010000029.1:0-106447 GCF_050312585.1 Pseudomonas sp. R19M | reverse complement strand
GCAGCCGCCCCAATCGGGGCGCTGCGGTGTTTCAGAAGGACCGAGGCGCCTGGGTTTGGGGCGGCTGCGCCCCCCAGCGCGGGGCAAGCCCGCTCACTACAACATTCCGGGGGAGGTCAGATGCTCAGTCGCATCGACAAATCCACCGCCTTTACATCCTTGGTCATCGCGCCGATGGAGATGTAGTCCACTCCGGTTTCAGCGATAGGCAGCAGGGTGCTTTCATTGATCCCACCGCTGGCTTCCAGCTTGGCCTTGCCGGCGTTCAGTCGCACGGCTTCACGCATGTCATCCAGGCTCAATTCGTCGAGCATGATGATGTCGGCATTCGCCGCCAGTGCTTCACGCAGTTCTTCCAGGCTTTCCACTTCGATTTCCACCGGCTTGCCCGGGGCGATCTTGTGGGCGGCCGCAATTGCCTGGGCAATGCCGCCACACGCAGCGATATGGTTTTCCTTGATCAGGAACGCGTCATACAGACCGATACGGTGGTTGTGACAGCCGCCGCAGGTCACTGCGTACTTCTGCGCCAAGCGCAGGCCCGGCAAGGTTTTGCGGGTGTCGAGCAGCTTGACCTGGGTACTCGCGACAAAGTCCGCCAGGTACTGAGCCCGCGTGGCTACGCCTGACAGCATTTGCAGGAAGTTCAGCGCGCAGCGCTCACCACTGAGCAGCGAGCGCGCCGGGCCTTCGAGATGAAACAACGCCTGGTTGGGGCTGACGCGATCTCCGTCGGCCACCTGCCAATGTACGGCGACGCGCGGGTCGAGCTGGCGGAATACCGCGTCTACCCAGGCGGTACCGGCGATAACCGCCGCATCACGGGTAATGATCGTGGCTTTGGCCAGCCGTTCGGCCGGGATCAATTGCGCGGTGATATCGCCGCTGCCGATATCTTCCAGCAGTGCACGGCGCACGTTGGCTTCGATTTCGGCGGTGAGGTCGGCAAGACGGAGATTCGGCATAACAGGCTCCACAAACAAAGTGCAGGGATTATAGGGCCAGCACGCGCCCGAACCCAGGCTCACTACTCATTTGCCACGCAATGGCAGAGTTTGCTGGCGCAACGGCCCTCACTTGCAAGATAATCCAGCGCCTTGCAATTGGCGTCATAGCTTTGACGTAGGGGTGATGCCGGGATATTTGCAGTGCCCGCCCAGGCCTGCCCTCGATATTTTCAACTCCACCGTTTCAGGAGGCCAGGATGCACAATGACGGAAAGGTGGTGCCGATCAACAAGGCACAGGCCACGCCATCGCCGCTCGCGCGCCTGCCTGTGGTGTTGCTGCAGGTGCGTGACAAGGCCGCGCAACAGCTGCAACAAGGGTTGCAGGAGCTGTTCGACAACGCCGACGACACCCTGTTCGAGATGGCCGACAAGGCCCGCAGTAACGCTGACCACCACATATTCTTTGAAGCCATGCGCGACCTGCGGCTCAAACGCAAGAATTTCGAGCGCGTATTCATGGAGCAGCTGTTTGCCGCCTTCGCCCATCTGGGGCAGGTCGGGCGCGGTGACGTGCAGCTGGTGCCGAGGGTGTCATACGAAACCGGCGTCGCTAAGTCCGGCGATGCACTGGAAAAGGCCGTGGCGCTGGAGGCCATGTTGGGGCGGGTACACCACCGTGACGGCCTGGCGCTGGGGCAACTGACGGCCCGCTTGAGTGCTTTGCTGGGCAAGCCACTGGACGAGCGTGAAAACCCCTTGGGGCCGGCCCTGCTGTGCGAGTTCTTTTTGCAGGCGGGGCGCAGCCTGGGCGTGGAGATTCGCGTCAAGCTGATCATGCTCAAGCTCTTTGAAAAATACGTGCTCAGTGACGCCGACCTGTTGTACGGCGGCGCGAATCAACTGTTGGTTGCCACCGGGGTATTGCCCGAGCTCAAGGCGGTACCCTCGCGCCGACCCGGCGGGCGGGCGTCGCGTGACCAGCAGCGCGAGGAGCGCTCGCCATCCATGGAGCCTGCGGGCGATGACAGTGGCCAGGAAGCCTTTGCCGCTTTGCAGAAGCTGCTGGCGGCGGTTCGTGGCAGCGTTGCCCCCACCCTGGAAGCCAGCGCCGAGCCGCAACCGATTGCCTCCCGCGACCTGCTGCGTCTGCTTTCTCACCTGCAACAGTACGTGCCGGAGCCCGAGGCCGAAGACGATTTTGACCTGCGTAACCAGCTTGAACAGCTGTTGACCCGGGTCAGCGTCAAAAGCGGCAAATCCCGTGTGGTGGAAGACGCCGATGAGGATGTGATCAACCTGGTCGCGCTGCTGTTCGAATACATCCTCAGTGACCGCACCGTGCCTGATGCCTTCAAGGCACTGATCGGTCGTTTGCAGATTCCGATGCTGAAAGTGGCGGTGCTGGACAAGAGCTTCTTCAGCCGTACCAGCCATCCGGCGCGACGCTTGCTAAATGAAATAGCCGCTGCCGCCATGAGCTGGAGCCCACGGGATGACTATCAGCGCGACAGCCTGTACCTGCATATCGAGCAGGTGGTGCAGCGCTTGCTGAATGATTTCGTCGACGACATGACGATTTTTTCCGAGTTGCTGACGCAGTTCACTGCGTTTATCTCGGATGAGCGTCGCCGCAGCGAGCTACTTGAACAACACACTTACGTTGCCGAAGAAGGGCGTGTGCGGGCTGACGCCGCTCGTCAACGTGTGGCCGAGGTGCTCAACCGGCGCTTGCTGGGCAAGGTGTTGCCCCAGGCGGTGGTGCAATTTATCCAGCAAGCCTGGAGCCAGGTGCTGTTGCTGGCCAATCTCAAGCACGGCGAGCAGTCGGTGCAATGGCAGGCGGGGCTGCGCACCATGGATGAATTGATCTGGAGCGTGGGGCTGCAGAAGGACACCGAGGCCGGTCGCCACCTGCTGGAGCAGTTGCCCGGGCTGCTCAAGGCATTGCGCGACGGCCTGACCAGTGCCGCGTTCGATCCCTTCAGCACGCGCGAATTCTTCGATCGGTTGCAAGCCATGCATGTGCAGTCTTTCGGTGGCGAGGGGGTCGAGACGTTGGTTGAAGTGCGCGAGCCCTTCGTACTCGGTGCCGGGGCGTCTGATCCGGCCGCGAACTTGCCCAATGATGACCCGGACCTGCTCAAGGTCTATCAGTTGCGGCTGGGAAGCTGGTTCGAGTTCCAGACCAGCGCGGCCAGCACCCTGCGTTGCAAGCTGACGGCGATCATGGCACCGACCAATACCTATATTTTTGTCGGTCGCTCCGGGCTCAAGGTGCTGGAGAAGAGTGCTGCGCAGTTGGCCATGGCTTTCAAGCAGGGTGTACTGCGCACGTTGGACGAGGGCTTGCTGTTTGATCGTGCGTTGGCTTCGGTGATCGGTAACCTGCGTCAACTCAATCGCGGCAAGTGATCGCAACCGCAGGGCGGAACGCGGCATACTGGTAACACTTCGTCTCATTCAAGGAGCCAGTATGCAGTTGGACCCCGCCAGCGGTTGGTGCCAGGGCATCCGTCATTGCCCTTCGCCCAACTTCAACGAGCGCCCGGCTGGTGAAATCTCGCTGTTGGTGGTGCATAACATCAGCTTGCCACCTGCGCAGTTTGCCACGGGCAAGGTGCAGGAATTTTTCCAGAATCGCCTCGATGTTACGGAGCATCCCTATTTTGAAGGGATTGCCGCCCTACGGGTATCTGCGCATTTTCTGATTGAGCGTGACGGCACAGTGACGCAATTTGTCTCGTGCCGTGACCGGGCGTGGCATGCCGGGGTTTCCAGTTTCGAGGGGCGTGAGGTCTGCAACGATTTTTCCCTGGGGATCGAGTTGGAGGGAACGGACGAGCTGCCTTTTACCGATGCCCAGTATGATTCGCTGATCGAACTGACACGCCAGTTGTTGGCGGCTTATCCCGACATAACGCACTCGCGTATTTGCGGTCATAGCGATATCGCCCCGGGTCGCAAGACCGACCCCGGCCCGGCTTTTGATTGGACGCGCTTTCGCAGCGCCCTGCAGGATGGAGGACACGCACGATGAGTTTCCTGGTGTTGGTTCTGGCGGTGTGGATCGAGAAGTTCTCGGCCCTGCGCCAGCGGTTGCAGCGCGATGGTGGCTGGTTGCGTGAGCTGGCCAAGTTGGAGTCGAGCCCCAGGATGGGCAAGCGACCCTGGCTGATTCTGTTGTTGCTGGTATTGCTGCCGGTACTGTTGCTGGCGCTGTTGTTGCTGGTGCTGGAGCCGGTGGCCTACGGCTTGTTGGCTTTGCCGGTGCACTTGCTGGTGGTGATCTATAGCCTGGGGCGTGGCGATCTATTGGCGCAGCTCGGACCTTTCCGCGATGCCTGGCGCCGCGGTGACCTGCAGGCTGCCGAGCACGTGGCCGAGCGTGACCTGAGCATCGGCGCCGACAGCGGCGAGCAGTTACTGGAGCGGGTTCAGGGGCATCTGCTCTGGCAGGCCTATCAGAGCTTTTTTGCGGTGATTTTCTGGTATTTCCTGTTGGGCCCGGTGGCGGCGTTGGCTTATCGCTTGCTGGCGCTGGCCAATGAATACAGCCAGAACCCGTTGGTGGCCGAGCGCGCCGGGCAACTGCGGCACGCGTTCGACTGGGTGCCGGTACGCCTGCTGGCGGCCAGTTTTGCCTTGGTCGGTAATTTCGTAGCGGTCAGCCGGGTGATGCTGCACGAGCTGCTGAATTGGGATATCAGCGCCGCACAACTGCTGGAAAAAGTCGGCCTGGTGGCCGCAGAAATCCCTGCGCCCGTGGTGGGCGTCGACGGTATCAATAGCCTGGATCAGTTGTGGGAACTGCTGCTGCGTGCGGCGGTGTTGTGGTACGCCGGGTTTGCTATCTGGACCGTGTTGCCCTGACACAGTCCCGCAGGGGCGGTGCGTTTCGTGTGTAGGGCTTTCGTGTAGGAATAAGATTTTTGCGGTGTGGTGCTTGTCTTGTTTTCCCTGTCGGCCTTCATTGTGAGGTGAATCGGTGAGAAGTTTGTATCACCTAGTAACCGTCTCGTGGAGGCACAGTCATGACCGCTGTCATCGGCATCAAAGGGCATTGTGCTCACTGTGAAATGACATTCGAGCTCAAGCCTTGGCAGTTGAATGCCATTGCCATCGATGAGCCCTTTGACTGCAGGTACTGTCACGCGTGCCTGCAGCTGTGTTGCCACAAGCAACTGCGTCAATTCCGAGCGTTGGACCATTGGGCGCTGGTGCGTCCCGGCATGGTCATTCTGACCTGCGCGACCTTGCTGATGGCGCTGGTGGCGGAGTGGGTGGGGCTGCTCAGTGTGGTCGGGCAGTTCAATATTTCACTGGCGACGGTGTTGGTGCATTGCCTGAGCGTGCGTTACGCCCGCCACCGGCAAAAGATCACCTTGAATCTACAGGCTGTCAGCCGGCTGCCAATTGAACAGCTGGCACGCGTTGCGTGTGCTCGCCTCGGCCAGGCGTGACGCGTCGATACCCATGCGTTCAGCCAGGGCGATGCAGATGTCCGGCAGGTGTTGCGGGCTGTTGCGCTGGCCCGGGTACATGACCGGCGCCATATCCGGTGAATCGGTTTCCAGCACGACCGCCTCTAGGGGCAGTTGAGCGAGCACCTTGTGCATGCGCAGTGCCTGGGGCCAGGTGGCGGCGCCGCCCAGGCCCAGTTTGAAACCGAGCTTGATGTATTCGCGGGCCTCTTCGGCGCTGCCGGCGAACGCGTGGATGATGCCGCCGCGTGGCAGGCGAATGCGCTTGAGCGTGGCGATGACCGTCGCGTGGCTACGGCGAACGTGCAGCAGGGCCGGGAGCTGGAAGTCCACCGCCAGTTTCAGTTGGGCTTCGAACAGGCTTTGCTGGCGCTCGCGATCCAGTTGCTCAAGGAAGTAATCCAGGCCGATCTCGCCGACGGCGCACAGTTGCCGGTGGCCATGCAGGCGGTTCAGCCAATCGCCCAATTCCTCCAGGTCGGCGGGGCGGTGCTCATCGAGATACACCGGATGCAGGCCGAAGGCGGCGAATAAGCCGTCATCTGTTTGCACCAGATCCCACAGCCGCTGCCAATTCTGCTGATACACCCCCAACACCACCATGCGCTGCACGCCGAGTTGGCGGCTGTGGGTGAGGACTGCCCGGCGATCATCATCGAAATCCGGGAAGTCCAGGTGGGTATGGGTGTCGATCAGCTTCACGTTCAAGCCTCGTGAATGCGCTGCTTGAAGGTCCGGCCGATGGCGTGCACGCCAGGCTGATACTGCTCGTCTTCAATCGCCGCCAGCGCCAGGCGCAGGGCGGTATCGGCGATCAATTGATGTTGTTGGGCCATGGCGTTGACCGGCAACGGCAGGAAGTCCAGCAGTTGGGTGTCACCGAACGTGCCCAGGCGCAATGGCCGGGACTTAAGGGGGAAATCATGCAGTGCGTCGAATACGCCTTGCAGCAGCACGTAGGAAGTGGTCACCAGCGCATCGGGCAAGTGCCCCAAGCGCTGCAGGAGTTGCTCCATCAACTGACGGCCGCAATCGCGGCTGAAGGCCTCGCCGTGTTCGACGATCACCTCGCCGGCAAACCCTTTGAGGGCTTCACGAAAGCCTGCGGCACGTTCCTGGCTGATGCTCAGCTCTGGGTGGGCACCGATCAGCGCAATCTGCTTGGGCAGCGGCAGCAACAGGCTACTGGTCAGTTGCTGGCAGGCCTTGCGGTCGTCGCTGACCACCGAGCAGAACTGCGCAGGCTCCATGACCCGGTCGATGGCGATCACCGGCAGACCCTTGGCTTGTAGCTCACGGTAGCTGTCGTCGCTGGCCGGCAGACAACTGGCGACAAACAATGCATCGCAGCGCCGCGCGCGGAACAGTTGCAGCAACTGGCGCTCGCTGTCGGCTTCATCGTCGGAACTGGCGATCAGCAATTGATAGCCCCGTGCCCGCGCCCCTTGCTCCAGCAGCTTGGCGATACGTGCGTAACTGGGGTTTTCCAGGTCCGGCAGGATGAAGCCCAAGGTGCGCGTATGCCGGCTGCGCAGCCCGGCCGCCTGGGGGTTGGGAGTAAAGCCATGGGCTTCAACCACTGCACGCACCCGCTCGACGGTGGCATTACTGATGCGTTGCTGTTCGGCCTTGCCATTGATGACATAGCTGGCGGTGGTTACGGACACACCGGCCAGGCGTGCGATATCACTGAGTTTCAAACCGGGATTTCCTTGTTTTTTGGAGCTCGCCCCGACATTTTGTCTAATCGTAACCGATTCCAGCGCGTGGCCCATGCCTGAGCTCAAATGCCGAGCGGCCCTTCAAGCTTGCGCAATTACCGCGTAACCTGCCATAAATTCTAGATTAAACGTTTCAGCTGGCGTATTTTTACGACGTTCGTGACTAAGTGGCTACTGCCAATTGACCACTCAGTCAGTTATTTTTGAACACATTGCGCTGATTTATTCAAAACAATACCTAGTGCACGCCTTGCACTAACTAGGAGAACGGCATGCTGGAGCTCACTGTAGAGCAGATATCCATGGGCCAGGTGGCTGTGGATAAATCTGCCGCCTTGCATTTGCTCGCTGACAAATTGGTGGCCGATGGCCTGGTCGCCGAGGGTTACCTCAGTGGCTTGCAAGCCCGTGAAGCCCAAGGCTCGACCTTTCTCGGCCAAGGCATCGCCATTCCCCACGGCACTCCCGAGACTCGCGATCAGGTGTTTTCTACCGGCGTGCGCTTGCTGCAGTTCCCCGAAGGGGTGGACTGGGGTGACGGCCAGATCGTTTACCTGGCCATCGGCATTGCCGCCAAATCCGATGAACACCTGCGCCTGCTGCAATTGCTGACCCGCGCCCTCGGCGAGACCGACCTCGGCCAGGCGCTGCGCCGCGCCGGTTCCGCCGAAGCCTTGCTGAAACTGCTGCAAGGCGCGCCGCAGGAGCTGGCGCTGGATGCACAGATGATCAGCCTGGGCGTGTCCGCCGATGACTTTGAAGAGCTGGTTTGGCGCGGTGCCCGGCTGTTGCGCCAGGCCGACTGTGTCAGCAATGGTTTCGCCGCCGTATTGCAGCAAGTCGACGCGCTGCCCCTGGGTGATGGCCTGTGGTGGTTGCACAGCGAGCAAACGGTCAAGCGTCCGGGCCTGGCGTTCGTCACCCCGGACAAACCCATGCGTTATCTTGGCCAGCCGCTGCACGGCCTGTTCTGCCTGGCAAGCCTGGGCGAAGCACACCAGACGTTGCTGGAGCGCCTGTGCGCGTTGCTGATTGAAGGTCGCGGCCAGGAGCTGGGCCGCGCGACCAGCAGCCGTGCCGTGCTCGAAGCGCTCGGTGGCGAACTGCCTGCCGACTGGCCCAGCGCTAGCATTCCCCTGGCCAACGCCCATGGCCTGCATGCGCGTCCGGCCAAGATCCTCGCGCAATTGGCGAAAAGCTTCGACGGTGATATCCGCGTACGCATCGTCGATGGCCCGGTGGGTGCCGTGTCGGTGAAAAGCCTGAGCAAACTCTTGAGCCTGGGCGCACGCCGTGGCCAGGTGCTGGAGTTTGTCGCCGAACCGACGATTGCCGGTGATGCGTTGCCTGCCTTGCTGGCGGCGGTAGAAGAGGGCCTTGGCGAAGAGGTCGAACCGCTGCCGACTGTAAGCGCCCCTGCGCCAGTGCTCGACAGTGAGCCGGTGATCAATGCGCCGCTGTCCGGCAGCCAGGTCCAGGCGATTGCGGCTGCCCCCGGCATCGCCATCGGCCCGGCCCATATCCAGATCCAGCAAGTGTTCGATTACCCACTGCGCGGCGAATCTTCGGCCATTGAACGCCAGCGCCTGCACCAGGCCCTGGCTGATGTACGCCGCGATATCCAGGGTTTGATCGAGCGTAGCCAGGCCAAGGCTATCCGCGAGATCTTCATTACCCACCAGGAAATGCTCGACGACCCGGAACTGACCGACGAAGTCGACACCCGCCTAAAACAAGGCGAGAGCGCACAGGCTGCGTGGATGAGCGTGATTGAGGCGGCCGCCAGGCAGCAGGAGTCGCTGCAGGACGCCTTGCTCGCGGAGCGCGCCGCCGACTTGCGGGATATCGGTCGCCGGGTGCTCGCGCAGTTGTGTGGCGTGGAAACCGCCCAGGAACCCAGCGAGCCGTACATTCTGGTGATGGACGAAGTGGGGCCGTCGGATGTGGCGCGCCTCGATCCATCGCGTGTCGCCGGCATCCTGACGGCCCGGGGCGGCGCTACGGCCCACAGCGCAATTGTTGCGCGCGCGCTGGGCATTCCCGCGCTGGTGGGGGCCGGTTCGGCAGTCTTGCTGCTGGCGTCCGGAACGCCATTGTTACTGGACGGCCAGCGCGGCCGCCTGCATGTCGACCCCGACGCCAGCACCCTGCAACGTGCCGTGGTCGAGCGCGATACCCGCGAACAGCGCCTGCAAGCCGCAGCGGCCCAGCGCCATCAACCGGCACTGACCCGCGACGGCCATGGCGTGGAAGTCTTCGCCAACATCGGCGAAAGCGCTGGGGTTGCCAGTGCGGTGGAGCAGGGGGCCGAAGGTATCGGGCTGCTGCGCACCGAGCTGATTTTCATGGCCCACCCGCAGGCGCCGGATGAAGCCACCCAGGAAGCGGAGTACCGTCGCGTGCTCGACGGCCTCGCCGGGCGCCCGCTGGTGGTGCGCACCCTGGATGTGGGAGGGGACAAACCGCTGCCCTATTGGCCGATTGCCCAGGAAGAAAACCCCTTCCTCGGCGTGCGCGGCATTCGTCTGACCTTGCAGCGCCCACAGATCATGGAAGCCCAGTTGCGGGCGTTGCTGCGCTCGGCGGACAACCGCCCGCTGCGCATCATGTTTCCCATGGTCGGCAGCGTGGACGAATGGCGTGCCGCCCGGGAAATGACCGAGCGCCTGCGCCTGGAAATCCCGGTGGCGGATTTGCAGTTGGGCATCATGATCGAAGTGCCGTCCGCTGCGTTGCTGGCGCCGGTACTGGCCAAGGAAGTGGACTTCTTCAGTGTCGGCACCAACGACCTGACCCAGTACACCCTGGCCATCGACCGCGGCCACCCGACGCTGTCGGCCCAGGCAGATGGCTTGCATCCCGCCGTATTGCAATTGATCGACATCACCGTGCGTGCCGCCCATGCCCGCGGCAAGTGGGTTGGCGTGTGCGGCGAACTGGCGGCCGACCCGCTGGCGGTGCCGGTGCTGGTCGGCCTGGGTGTGGATGAATTGAGCGTTTCGGCCCGCAGCATTCCAGAAGTGAAGGCGCGGGTGCGGGAATTCAGTCTGAGCGAGGCCCAGGGCCTGGCGCAAAAAGCACTCGCGCTGGGCTCGCCCGCCGACGTGCGTGCCCTTGTGGAGGCCGTGTAAATGGCGAAGATTCTGACCCTGACGCTGAACCCGGCGCTCGACCTCACGGTGCGCCTGGCGTGCCTGGAACCGGGCGCCGTCAACCGCAGCGAGCCTCTGCTCACCCACGCTGCCGGCAAGGGGGTGAACGTGGCTCAGGTGTTGGCCGATTTGGGCCACCAAGTCACCGTCGGCGGCTTTCTCGGTGAAGACAACCCCCAAGCCTTCGAGGCGCTGATTGCGCGGCGCGGTTTTGCCGATGCGTTTATCCGCGTACCGGGCGAAACCCGCAGCAACATCAAGATCGCCGAACAGGGCGGCCGGGTCACTGACATCAATGCCCCGGGGCCAGAGGTCAGCGAGCAGGCGCAGTTGGCGCTGCTCAATCAGCTTGCCTTGATTGCGCCCGGCCATGACGCCGTGGTGGTTGCCGGCAGTTTGCCGCGTGGTGTCAGTGTGCAGTGGTTCCAAGGCTTGCTCGCAACATTGAAGGACCTCGGCTTGAAGGTGGCCCTGGACACCAGCGGCGAAGCCCTGCGTGCGGGTTTGCAAGCCGGTCCCTGGTTGGTCAAGCCCAACACTGAAGAGCTGGCCGAAGCCCTGGATAACGCCGCAGACACCATCAGCCGCCTGCATCGGCAAGGCGTGGAGCATGTGGTGGTTTCCGATGGCGCCGCCGGCGTGAACTGGTACAGCCCGGGCGTGGCGTTGCACGCCACGCCGCCCAAGGTCAGCGTCGCCAGTACCGTCGGCGCCGGCGACTCGCTGCTGGCCGGCATGCTGCACGGTTTGCTCAGCGGCGACGCGCCCGAGCAGACCCTGCGCCGCGCCACCGCGATTGCCGCCATGGCGGTCACGCAGATCGGTTTCGGCATCAGCGATGACGCGCAGTTGGCGCGTCTGGAAAGCGGCGTCGATGTGCGCGCGCTGACAGAACAATAAGAGGGTTTGTGATGAAGTTAGCCATTGTTACCGCCTGCCCGAACGGCATGGTCACCAGTGTGCTGTGTGCTCGCTTGTTGGACGCCGCCGCGCAACGCCAGGGTTGGAGCACCAGCGTCGAAGTGGTGGACGTCGCACGCCCGGAGCGCCAGTTGTCCCAGGCGACGATCGATGCCGCCGAGTGGGTGCTGCTGGTCAGCAGCACGCCGGTCGACATGCAACGGTTTGTCGGCAAACGCGTGTTCCAAAGTACGCCTGCTCAAGCCTTGGCCGATGTCGAGGCGGTGTTGCGCCTAGGCGCCGAAGAAGCCCAGGTGTACGTCGAGACACAACAGGCGGTAAAAAACGCGCCGCGTATCGTCGCGATTACCGCATGCCCCACCGGCGTCGCACACACCTTCATGGCCGCCGAAGCCTTGCAGCAAACCGCCAAGCGCTTGGGTTATGACTTGCAGGTCGAGACTCAAGGTTCGGTCGGTGCCCGCACCCCCCTGAGCCCGGAAGCTATCGCCAATGCCGATGTGGTGTTGCTCGCGGCGGACATCGAAGTCGCCACCGAGCGCTTCGCCGGCAAGAAGATCTACCGTTGTGGGACTGGCATCGCCCTCAAGCAATCCGAAGCGACCCTCAACAACGCCCTGGCCGAAGGCGCGGTGGAAAACGCCGCCAGTGGCGCGGTGGCCAAGCCGGAAAAAACCGGGGTGTACAAACACCTGCTCACGGGTGTGTCGTTCATGTTGCCGATGGTGGTGGCGGGCGGGTTACTGATCGCCTTGTCGTTCGTTTTCGGCATCCATGCCTTCGAAGAAAAAGGCACCTTGGCCTCGGCCCTCAAGATCGTCGGCGACCAAGCCTTCATGCTGATGGTGCCGTTGCTGGCGGGCTACATCGCCTACTCGATTGCCGACCGTCCGGGCCTGGCGCCCGGCATGATCGGCGGCTTGCTCGCGGGCACGCTGGGGGCCGGGTTTATCGGCGGCATTTTTGCCGGTTTCCTGGCCGGTTACTGCGTCAAGTTGATCACCCGCGCGGTGCAGTTGCCGCAGAGCCTGGAGGCGCTCAAGCCGATCCTGATCATCCCGTTGCTGGCCAGTCTGTTCACCGGGCTGGTGATGATTTATCTGGTCGGCCCGCCGGTGGCGCGCATGCTCACGGGCTTGACCGATTTTCTCAGCACCATGGGCACCACCAACGCGGTGCTGCTCGGCATTCTGTTGGGCGGCATGATGTGTGTCGACCTGGGCGGGCCGATCAACAAGGCCGCGTATGCGTTTTCCGTCGGCCTGTTGGCGGCGCAGAGCGGGGCGCCTATGGCTGCGACCATGGCCGCAGGCATGGTGCCGCCGATCGGCATGGGCATCGCGACGTTCCTGGCGCGACGCAAGTTCGCCCAGACCGAACGCGAAGCCGGCAAGGCCGCGATGATTCTAGGGTTGTGCTTTATCTCTGAGGGCGCGATCCCGTTCGCCGCCAAAGACCCGCTGCGGGTGATCCCGGCGAGCGTCGCCGGTGGTGCCTTGACCGGTGCGCTGTCGATGTATTTTGGCTGCAAACTCGCGGCGCCTCACGGCGGCTTGTTTGTGCTGGTGATTCCGAATGCGATGAACCATGCATTGCTGTACCTGCTGGCGATTGTGGCCGGCAGCCTGATGACCGGTCTGGTCTATGCGTTGATCAAGCGTCCGGACGCGGCGCCGGTGGCTGTCGCAACGGTGTCATAAGCGCATGCTTTAGTGGCCCTTTTGATACTCAAGAGGGCACCTGCATGAGCCACTTCGATCTCGGCCGTCGCCGTGTGATGCAAGCCGTCGGCGCCGGCATTCTGTTGCCGGGCCTGGCCCCGGCAGTGATTGCTTCGGTCAAGGACCGCCCGCAACTCACCGATGGGGTGCAGTCCGGTGACTTGCTCGGCGACCGCGCCATGATCTGGAGCCGCAGTGATCGCCCGGCCAGGATGGTGGTGGAGTGGGACACCCGCAGCGTGTTCAGCAACCCCCGTCGTTTTGTTTCCCCTCTGGCCGACCAGCGCAGTGACTTTACCGCTCGCGTCGAGCTGACCGGGCTGCCGGTCGATCAGGCGATTTTCTACCGCGTGCACTTCGAGGATGCCCAGACCGGTGTCGCCAGCGAGCCCTGGTTCGGCCACCTGCGCAGTGTGCCGCAACAGCGTCGCGACATTCGCTTTGTATGGAGCGGCGATACCGTTGGCCAAGGCTTCGGCATCAATCCGGACATCGGCGGCATGCGTATCTACGAAGCCATGCGCCTGCGCCTGCCGGACTTCTTTATCCACAGCGGCGACACCATCTACGCCGACGGCCCGGTGCCGGCGCAACTCACGGTCGAGGACGGGCGTATCTGGCGCAACATCACCACCGAGGCCAAGAGCAAGGTTGCTGAAACCCTCGATGACTACCGCGGCAATTATCGTTACAACCTGATGGACGAAAATGTGCGCCGCTTCAATGCCGAGGTGCCGCAGATCTGGCAATGGGACGATCACGAAGTGGTCAACAACTGGTCGCCGAGCAAGCAATTGGACGAGCGTTATCAGGTCAAGGACATCAACACGCTGGTGGGGCGTGCGCGTCAGGCCTGGCTGGAATATTCGCCGATGCGCCGACAAAGCGCCGACGGCGGCGGGCGCATTTACCGCAAGCTCAGCTACGGTCCGCTGCTGGATGTGTTCGTGCTGGATATGCGCAGTTATCGCGGGCCTAACGACGACAACCTGGGCGGCGAAAAACCCTTTATGGGGCGTGAACAACTGGATTGGCTCAAACGTGAGCTCAAAGCGTCCCAGGCGCAATGGAAAGTCATCGCCGCCGACATGCCCATCGGCCTCGGCGTGCCGGATGGTGAGGTCAGCCCAGGCGTACCGCGCTGGGAAGCCATCGCCAACAATGACCCGGGCGCACCGCAAGGCCGCGAGCTGGAAGTGGCCGAGTTGTTGGGCTTTTTAAGGGCACAGCAGGTCCGCAACCACGTGTGGCTGACGGCTGATGTGCATTACTGCGCGGCGCATCACTATCACCCGGATCGCGCGGCGTTCCAGGATTTCGAGCCGTTCTGGGAGTTTGTCGCCGGGCCATTGAACGCGGGCAGTTTCGGGCCAAACCCACTGGACAAGACGTTCGGCCCTGAGGTGGTTTTCCAGAAGGCTCCAGCTGCGCAGAACAGCTCGCCGTTTGCCGGGTTCCAGTTTTTTGGCGAAGTGCAGATTGATGGGCAGACGGCGGAGCTGACGGTGACTTTGCGCGACCTGGATGGCGTGTCCGTATTCCAGCAAAAACTCCAACCCGCCTGACTTGTTGGTGGGTCTGTAGTGAGCGGGCAAGCCCTAATGCCAGTCAGTTAAGGCTTAACTCGGTCATTGTGGGAGGGGCGGTGCGACGATTCGACTTGCTCCCGATGGACTGCGTAGCAGGCCCATTTTTGAGGCCGCTGCGCGGCCTATCGGGAGCAAGCCCCCTCCCACATTTGGATCTCCATCGGCTTTCGAGGGTCAGTAGACGTCTCGACGATAGCGGCCTTGCTCAATCAAGCGTTCCACCGCTTCACGGCCGAGCACGTCGTGCAGCACCTGGTCCACGCCTGCTGCCATCCCCTGCAAACTGCCGCACACATAAATGGCTGCGCCATCGGCCAGCCATTTGCGCAGTACGTCTGCCGACTCACGCAGTCGGTCCTGTACATAGATTTTCTCTGCCTGATCTCGGGAAAACGCCAGGTCGAGCAGGGCCAGATCGCCGCTGGCCAGCCAGCCATGCAACTCGTCTCGGCAGAGGAAATCGTGCTTGATATTGCGTTCGCCGAACAGCAGCCAGTTGCGCTGCTGGCCATCGGTAATACGCGCTTTGAGCAAGCTGCGCAGGCCCGCGAGGCCTGTGCCGTTGCCCAGCAGAATCAGCGGCACCGGGGTTTGTGGCAAGTGAAAGCCGCTGTTACGCCGCAAGCGCAGGCTGATGCCCGAGCCGATTGCTGCGTGCTCGGTCAACCAGCCCGAGCCGAGCCCCAGGCTGCCGTCGGGATGACGTTCCTGGCGCACGATCAGTTCCAGCACGCCGTCGCTGGCAATCGAGGCGATGGAGTATTCACGCATGCCCAGGGGCACCAGCGCGTTCACCAGCGCCTGGGCGTGCAGGCCGACCAGGTGCGCACGGTGGGTCGGTAATTGGCGGGTGGCCAGAGCCTGTTCGAGGGGTTGCGCCAAGCCATCGATAACCACGCTGTCGTCACCGGCCAGGCCCATGCCCTCAAGGAAGTGTTCAACGGCCCCCAGGCTGTTGCGCGGCAGCACTTCCACCAGGTCGCCCGCCAGCCAGGTTTGCGGCGACGGCGGTGTCAGGCCCAGCAGGTAGATGCTGGCGCCGACGCTGTCGCGATTGAGCAGGGTGCGTTGGCTGAGGGTCCAGTTTTCATACGGTGCGGCCTGCCAGGCCGCTGCAGGCGCGTGGCCGGTGAGTTGGCCCAGTTGCTGTTGCCAGGTCGACAGGGCTGCGGTATCGCCGCTGTCGACTTCCACCGGGGCAAATAAGGCATTGCCGCCCTGATGGGTCAGCCAGAAATGCAGGCGTCGGGCAAAGCCGCAGAAGTGTTCATATTGACGATCGCCCAGGGCCAGTACCGAGTAGTTCAGGCCTTTGAGGGACAGGTCCTGGCCGAGCACGTTGCGCTCAAAACCACGGGCGCTGTCTGGCGCTTCACCATCACCGAAGGTGCTGACTACGAACAGTGCATTTTCCGACTGGCTCAAGTCGCTTTGGCTGACGCTACCCAAAGGTTGCACCTTCACTGGCACCCCGGCGGCCTGCAATTGCCCGGCCGTTTGCCAGGCCAGCTGCTCGGCAAAGCCGCTCTGGCTGGCAAAACCGATCAACCAGGCTGGGGCGTTGCCCGGGTTGGCGCCCAGGCCCTTGCGCGCATCGCGCACCTGGCGTTTTTTGCGGCGCCGGTCGAGGTACAGCAGCCAGCCCGTGATAAAGAACAGCGGCATCGACAACGAAGCGACGGTGAGGATGATCCTGCCGGTCAGGCCAAAGTAGCTGCCGGTGTGCAGCGCATAGATGCTGGTGAGCCACTGGGACTTGAGGGATTGGGCCGCGTACTGGTCGTGGGATTGGACCTCGCCGGTGACCGGGTCCAGATCGATCTGGTTCAACGCCCGGTCATGCGGCGATGAGCTAAGCAGGTAGTAGACGGTGGCCGGCTGCCCGGCGACGGCCGGCATACGAATGTTGTAGGCGCTCAAGTCGGGGCCGGCATTCGCGTAGATGCTGCTCCAGATGGCGTCGTAGTTGGCCTCCGGGGCCGGACCTTGAGGCGCCGGGCCGCGCTTGCGCACGCGCTCGTTATGCGGGGCGTCCGACAGCAGGCTGGTGAGGCCCTGCCTGTACCAGTCGTAGGACCAATACAGGCCGGTCAGCGCCGAAAACAGGTAGAACAACAGGCACCAGGTGCCGAACACCGAGTGCAGGTCCCAGTTGAAACTGCGACCCTTTTTGCGCCAGTCCAAGGTCAGCCAGGCACGCCAGTTCGCCACTTGGCGTGGCCAGCGCAGGTACAGGCCGGAGAGGCAAAAGAACACCAGGATCAGCGTGCAGGCGCCGGTGATGTTGCGCCCGGTTTCGCCCATGGCGAGGAAACGGTGCAGTTGCAGAGTGAAGCCGAGCACATCCTGGCCGACGGCATCGCTCCTGTCATCGCCGGTGTACGGGTCGAAGTAGCGCATCTGGCCACGCCGCTCACCCGGTGGCGCGGTGAAGTACACGCGGGCGGCATTGCCGCTTTCGGTTTCCACCCACAGCATCGACACGCTCTTGCCCTCACGGGCTTCGAGCTTGCGCACCAGCTCGGCGGGAGGCAGCACGCCGGCCTCGCGTTTTTCCACGGTCAGTACCCTGGGGTTGAGCGCCCGCAGGATTTCATCCTGAAACGAAACCGCAGCCCCAGTGATCCCCATCAACGCCAGCACCAGCCCGGCCGTAATGCCGAAGAACCAGTGCAACTGAAACAGGGTTTTCTTCAACACGTCTGACTGCCTCGCTCATCTGGATTTGTTCGTCACGGCGCGCATTATGCCGTGAGTTGTCGAGAAACATTCTTTTTTACATGCAAAAGCCCCACGCATCCGATACGTGGGGCTTTTGGCAGGGCGTTGACCGCTTTTAGAAGTGGAAGCTGGTGGTCAACAGCGCCGTACGACCGGCCGCCTGGTTGGCGAAGTGCGCCGCGTAGGCTTTGTCGTAATAGGTCTTGTCGGTCAGGTTTTGCACGTTCAATTGCAGGTCGATGTTCTTGGTCAGCTTGTAACTGGCCATGGCGTCGTAGCGGGTGTAGGACGGTACGTACACGGTGTTGGCCGCATCGCCGTAAACCTGATCGACGTAGAACGCACCGCCGCCGATGGTCAGTTTTGGGGTGATGTCGTAGGTGGTCCACAGGCTGAAGGTGTTCTTCGGCGTGTTGGGCATTTCATTGCCTTTGTTCGAGCCGGTGCTGACGACACCGTTGCGGCCGTTGAGACCTGCGTCGACCAGCTCGCTTTTCAGGTAGCTGTAGCCCGCGAACACTTGCCATTGGTCGGTGAGCTTGCCGCTGGCGGACAGCTCCAGGCCGTCAACACGGGACTCACCGGCGTTCTGGTAGGTCATCGAATCCACCAGGATTCGCGTGTTTTTCTTCTCGGTGCGAAATACCGCCGCGGTCAGGGACAGGCGGTTGTGGAACAGGTCCCACTTGGTACCCAGCTCGTAGTTGACGGTTTCTTCTGGCTTCAGGTCGCTGGTGGCTGCACCGGCCGACAGTGGGTTGCCATCGGCACCTTCACCCACCAGGCCGCCGGCTGGCGATGCCGAGGTGGCGTAAGAGGTGTAAATGCTGCCGTTCTCCATCGGCTTCCAGACCAGGCCCGCCTGCCAGTTGAAGAACTGGCTGTCGTTCTTGATTTTGCTGCGGCCGTTGGTGGCATTGCTATTGGCCACGGTGTCGAAGGTATCGTAACGCAGGCCCATGTTCAGCAACCATTTCGGGTCGAGTTCGATGGTATCGAATACGTACGCCGCGCGGCTGGTGGCTTTGGTATTGGTGCCCATGTAGTTGCGTGTGGCGCTACCGGTCCAGGCGTCGTCCGGGTTGGGGTTGCCCAGGGAGGTGCAACTCCCGCCGCTGCTGCCGACCAGGCCGGGTTTGCAGCCGCCGCTCGGGTTGGCGTTGGGTGACACGGTGTAGCCGCTGACGCGGGTTTCTTCCCCGGTGAATTCCAGGCCGGTGGAGTAGGAGTGCTTCATGCCCGCCAGTTGGAAATTACCAAACAGGTCGGTCTGGTTGGTGGTGGTTTCGGTGGTGGAAACGCGAGTGTTCGCGCGACGCCACACGGTGCCGAACTGGTTGACGTTGTGCTGGCTGTCGTCGGGCTGGGTGAGGATGTAATCCTGGCCGGTGCTGCCGTGGCGCAGGGTGTTTTTCAGCGTCATGTTGTCGTTCAAGTCGTGCTCGACGGAGAACGTGCTGATGTCGGCGCGGGTTTTGCGGAAGTCGCGGTCTTTCAAGCCGTAGAAGTTGCTGCTGTTGCCGCCGTCGGTGGGTTTGTCGTGTACATGGACGGCTTTGGCGCCGCTGTTGCTGTAGCCATAGGGCATGCCCGAATCCGGCAGATCATCGCTTTCCATGTGGTAGTAGCTGAGGTTGACGCGGGTCGGTGTGCCCAGGCCGAAAGTCAGCGACGGCGCTACACCCCAACGGTCGTAATTGATCGCATCGCGGCCGGCCACATTCTGCTCGTGGCTCATCAGGTTCAGGCGGAACGCGGCGTTGTCGAGGAACTGGCGGTTCACGTCGAGTACGTAGCGGCGGGTCTGGTCGGAGCCGTAGGTGAAGCCACCGTTGGTGAAGTCCCGTGCCTGGGGCGTCTTGCTGACCAGGTTGAGGCTGCCGCCGGCCGAGCCGCGACCGCCGAAGGACGAGTTCGGACCTTTGCTGACTTCAATCGACTCGATGTCGAAGATCTCGCGGCTCTGGCCGCCGGTGTCGCGCACGCCGTCCAGATAGGTGTCGCCCTGGGCGTCAAAACCACGGATGAAGGGACGGTCGCCTTGAGGGTTGCCGCCTTCACCGGCACCGAAGGTAATCCCCGGTACGGTGCGCAGGGCATCTTGCAGCGACGTGGCGGCGGTGTCTTTCAGGACTTGTTGCGGCACTACAGTGACCGATCGCGGGGTGTCCACCAGCGGGGCGGTGTACTTCTGCGAGGAGGCCTTTTCCACCTGGTAGGAGGTGTTGTCCTGTTCCTGGCCGGTGATGCTGGTGGCACCCAGGGAGATGCTGTTGCGCTCGCCTTTGGGTTCAGTGGCTTCAGCCGCTTGCGCCAGGTGGGCGACAGAGCCGGCAGTGAGGGCGACGCCGATGGCCGATGCCAGCATGCGTGGTGAACTGGCCGGTGTTTTTGTAGTGGTGCGCGACATGACGTGTCCTTCCCCAAGGATGTGAGGCCGCGGAATATAGGCTCAACAAGACTTTCTATCAATTGCGATACATTGCTATTCGCATTTAATTTACATTCTTTACACTTTTGCTTTACGGTTTCCACGCACTCATTCGTCTGGGTGTTTTACATGGAGGATAAGAATCAATACCATTAGCGCCTTTCCGTATTCAGGGGCTGCCCCATGCTGCTGCACATACCCGGCCTGTTCTCTCGTGAGGAAGTGCAGCGCATTCGCCAGGCCCTGGAAACCACCGAATGGGCCGACGGCAAGATCACTGCCGGGCACCAGTCCGCCAAAGCCAAGCACAACCTGCAATTGCCCGAAGGCCACCCGCTGGCCAAGGAAATTGGCGCCGCAATGCTGGAGCGGTTGTGGAAAAACCCGCTGTTCATGTCCGCCGCGTTGCCGCACAAGGTCTTCCCGCCGTTGCTTAACTGTTACACCGCCGGCGGCAGTTTCGACTTCCATATCGACAACGCCGTGCGCCAGGCGCGGGGCAGTCACGAGCGGGTGCGCACCGACCTGTCGTCTACCCTGTTTTTCAGCGACCCGGATGAGTACGACGGCGGCGAATTGGAAATCCAGGACACCTTCGGCCTGCAACGGGTCAAGTTGCCGGCCGGTGACATGGTCCTGTACCCCGGCTCCAGCCTGCATAAAGTCAACGCCGTGACCCGCGGTGCGCGTTATGCCTCGTTCTTCTGGACCCAGAGCCTGGTGCGTGAAGACAGTCAGCGCACCTTGCTGTTCGAGATGGACGGTGCCATCCAGCAACTGACCCGCGACGTCCCCGACCACCCGGCCCTGATCCAACTGACCGGCACCTACCACAACCTGTTGCGTCGCTGGGTCGAGGTCTGACATGAGTTTTTTATTGCGCCGCGAGGAGGTGCTCAACGTCGAGCAACTGCAAAGCATGCTCGACGACTCCCCGGTGCGCGCGGCCCAGGCGATCCTGATGGCGGCGAAGGAAGGTGTGACTGACGCGCAGGCGTTGCTGGGGCAGATCCTGCTGGAAGGGCGCGGTATTGCGCGGGATGAAGCGCTGGCATTGCGCTGGTTTCAGATTGCAGCCAAGCGCGGCCATTTAATGGCGCGCAACATGGCCGGGCGTTGCCTGGAGCATGGTTGGGGCTGTGCCATCGACGAGGCGGCGGCTGCGCGGGAATATCGCCTGGCGGCGCAGGCTGGGTTGGATTGGGGCCAGTACAACTATGCCAATCTGCTGGCGACCGGCCGAGGTGTTGCTGAAGACCGACGGCAAGCGTTGAGGCTGTATCGCCTGGCGGCAGAGCAGGGCCATGCCAAATCCATGAATCTGGTGGGCCGTTATCTGGAAGACGGGCAGTGTTGCCCAAGGGATCTGGACGCCGCCGTCGAGTGGTACCGCCGCTCCGCCGAGGGCGGTGATTTTCGCGGGCAATTCAGTTACGCGGCGGTGCTGGCTGATAGAGCGCAAATCGATGAAGCGTTGGGTTGGCTGCGCAAAGCATTGGCGGGCGGCAATCGCAAGTTTTTGCTGACGGCGCACAAGGCGTTGGCGGCGGCCAATGATCCGCAGGTCCGCGCAATGGCGCAAGCCTACCGGCAACGCGCCGCCAGCTTGTCTTGAGGCATAAAAAAACCCATGACCTGTCATGGGTTTTTTGTGTGCGGCGGGCTTACACGTAGTAAGACTTCAACGGTGGGAAGCCGTTGAATTCAACCGCGCTGTAGCTGGTGGTGTACGCACCGGTCGACAGCCAGTACAGGCGATCACCGATCGCCAGGTTCAGCGGCAGGCCATATTTGTAGTTTTCGTACATGATATCGGCGCTGTCGCAGGTAGGACCGGCGATGACCACTTCTTCCATCTCGCCTTTCTTCTCGGTCCAGATCGGGAACTTGATGGCTTCGTCCATGGTTTCGATCAGGCCGGAGAACTTGCCCACGTCGGTGTACACCCAACGCTCGACGGCAGTACGGGATTTACGCGCCACCAGCACCACTTCGCTGACCAGGATACCGGCGTTGGCAATCAACGAGCGCCCTGGCTCCAGGATAATTTCCGGCAGGTCGTCGCCGAAGTCTTCCTTGAGGAAGCGGATGATTTCTTCCGCGTAGGTTTCCAGGCTGTTGGTGCGGGTGATGTAGTTGGCCGGGAAGCCGCCGCCCATGTTGATCAGCTTGAGGTGGATGCCGTCTTCTTCTTTCAGACGCTCGAAGATCACTTTGACCTTGGCAATCGCTGCGTCCCAGACGCTGATGTCGCGCTGCTGCGAACCCACGTGGAACGAGATGCCGTACGGCACCAGGCCCAGGTCGCGGGCGAGGATCAGCAGGTCCATGGCCATGTCGGTCTGGCAGCCGAATTTACGCGACAGAGGCCAGTCGGCCGTGGTCGAGCCTTCGGTGAGGATACGAACATACACTTTCGAACCCGGCGCAGCCTTGGCGATGTTGCGCAGGTCGGCTTCGGAGTCGGTGGAGAACAGGCGCACACCCTTTTCAAAGAAGTAGCGGATGTCCTTGGATTTCTTGATGGTGTTGCCGTAGCTGATACGGTCCGGGCTGACGCCGCGGCCCAGTACCTTGTCCAGCTCGTAGATCGAGGCGATGTCGAAGCTCGACCCTTTGTCTTTCAACAGGTCGATGATTTCGACGGCTGGGTTGGCCTTGACCGCGTAATAGACCTTGGCGAATTCGAAACCGGCGCGCAGGTCATCGTAGGCCTGGCTGATCATCGCGGTGTCGATCACCACGAACGGGGTTTCTTGCTTGTCGGCGAACGCCTTCATTTTGTCAAAAGTGGCGCGCGCGAAATAATCTTCGACCTGGATCGACATGCTGGGAACTCCTAAGGGCAAACTGAAATTAGCAATGGGTGCAAATGAACGTCCTCCGTATCCCCACTTTGGTTCGCCTACTTCCCAAGGCATGTCGCCGAAAGCAAAAAGGCCATGGGATCAACCGCTTCCCTTGGCCTTGCTGTCTCGTCGTCAGTACTTGAGCCGGATGGATCGTTTCCAGCATGGACGTTCGGCGCGAACTTTAGGACGTGAGGGGCTATAGATCAACTAAAAATGTCGCGTTTTTGCACGCGTTCGTCGCGGCACCCCGTGCAGCTACTTATGTAACCGACCGGTGTGACGGATTGATGTTCCCTGGATGGGCCAAGAATGATCGTCCCCACGCTCTGCGTGGGAACGCATCCGATGACGCTCTGCGTCAGGAGCGGCGGGACGCAGAGCGTCACGGGCGGCATTCCCACGCAGAGCGTGGGAACGATCAGTGTGGGAGGGGGCTTGCTCCCGATAGCAGTGTGTCAGTCAGCTTATCGGTAGCTGTCACACCGCCATCGGGAGCAAGCCCCCTCCCACAGTTTTAACCGCGTTGTGTCAGGTCAAGCCAGTGCGGTCTCGGCAGGGGAGACGATGCTGGTTTTGCCGCCGCGCGACTTACCGGAACTCAGGTACTCGGCAATCGACTCCTGGGTCACTTCACCGAGGAACACCCGCTCTGCATCCATGACCGGCAACCATGAGCGGTTGAATTCGTACATGCGCGACAGCAGGATGCGCAAATGCTCGTCATACGCGGCGGTGGCGTTGAACTCGCGCAGGTATTGGCCGCAGGTGCCGGTCTGACGGTGCAGGTCGCGACGTCGTACATACCCCAGCGCCTTGTTCTCGGCGCAAGTGACCACCACGTAACGACGGTCATGCTCATCCATCAGTTCCAGCGCATCGGCCACCGGAGTCTCCGGGCTCACCGATGGAGCGTTGTCCGCTGCGTCCTCGGCCTTCACCAGCAGCAGGCGCTTGAGGGTGCTGTCCTGGCCTACGAAATTGCTGACGAACTCGTCGGCCGGGTGGGCCAGCAGGGTGTCCGGATGGTCGATCTGCAGGAGCTTGCCGGCGCGGAAGATCGCGATCTTGTCACCCAGCTTTATCGCCTCGTCGATGTCGTGACTGACCATGATCACCGTCTTGTTCAACGCCCGTTGCATCTCGAAGAACTCGTTCTGGATCATCTCGCGGTTGATCGGGTCGACCGCGCCGAACGGCTCATCCATCAGCAGCAACGGCGCATCGGCCGCCAAGGCGCGGATCACACCGATCCGCTGTTGCTGGCCGCCGGACAATTCACGCGGGTAGCGGTGCAGGTACTGCTTGGGTTCCAGCTTGATCATGCTCATCAGCTCGCGGGCGCGGTCGTGGCATTTCTGCTTGTCCCAGCCGAGCAGCCTGGGCACCACCACGATGTTTTCCTCGATGGTCATGTTGGGGAACAAACCGATCTGCTGGATCACATAGCCGATGTTGCGACGCAGGGTCACTTCGTCGAGGTCGGTGGTGTCTTCGCCGTTGATCAGAATCCTGCCCGAAGTCGGTTTGATCAGGCGGTTGATCATCTTCAGCGTGGTGCTCTTGCCGCAACCCGACGGGCCGAGGAATACGCAGATTTCGCCTTCATTGACGGTCAGGCTGACATCGTTGACGGCAGTGATGGTCTTGCCGTTGCTTTGGAAGGACTTGGACAGGTTTTGGAGTTCGATCATTTGAGCAATCCTTTTGGAGTCAGCGAGCGTTGCAGCCATTGCAGAAGCAGGTCGGCGAAAATGGCCAGGAGGCTGACCAGTACGGCGCCGACAATCAGCATCGACATATCGCTGCGGCTGATGGAAGCCAGAATCAGTACACCCAGGCCGCCGGCGCCGATGGTGGCGGCGATGGTCATCACACCGATGTTCATCACCACGGCGGTGCGTACACCGGCGAGGATCACCGGTACGGCGATGGGCAATTCGACCATACGCAGGCGCTGGCCGAAGGTCATGCCGATGCCGCGTGCGGCCTCACGAATGCCCGGCTCGACGCCGGTGAGGGCCAGGTAGGTGTTACGCATGATCGGCAGCAGGGAGTAGAGGAACACCGCCGTGATTGCCGGCATCGGCCCCAGGCCCTGGCCGAACTTGGAGTAGAACGGCAGCAGTAGGCCGAACAGGGCGATGGACGGCACGGTCAGTAAGACCGTGGCGCTGGCCTGCAACGGGCCGGCGAGGGACGGGAAGCGCGTCATCAGGATGCCCAACGGCACGCCAATGAGGATCGCGAGGATCACGGCAATGCCGACAAGGGTGATGTGCTGCCAGGTCAGGTGCAGGACTTGGGCCCAATCAAGATGGGAAAAGGCGTTCAGGAATTCCATGTCTTCTCCTATTTAGTTGATTGGATGTTGGCGCAGGAAATCGGCGGCCACGGCGGATGGGCTCTCATGGTCGACGTCGACTCGCGCATTCAGTTGGCGCATGGTTTCATCGTCGAACAGGGCGGCCAGCGGCTTGAGTTCCGCCGCCAATTGCGGATGGGCGTCGAGATAAACCTGACGAACCACCGGGGCTGCGGTGTAGTCCGGGAAGTAGTGCTTGTCGTCTTCCAGCAGCTTCAATTTGAAGGCGTTCAGGCGCCCGTCGGTGGTGTAGACCAACCCGGCGAACACCTGGCCATTGCGCAGCGCGGTGTAGACCAGGCCCGCGTCCATCTGCCGAGTGTTTTTGCGCGTCAGGTTCATGTCATACAGCTTGACCATGCCGGCCAGGCCGTCGGAGCGGTTGGCGAACTCGGTGTCCAGGGCCACCAGGCGGTTTTCCTTGGCGTCTTGTGCCAAGGCTTGGGTCAGGTCGCTGATGCTGTTGATTTGAGGGTGTTCCTCGGCAACCTTCTCCGGCAGCGCCAGGGCGTAGGTATTGCTGAAACGCGACGGTGCCAGCCAGGCCAGGCCTTTTTTCGCGTCGAGTTCTTTAACCCGTGCGTAGGATTGTTCGCTGTCGAGTTTCTCGTCGATGTGGTTGTAGGCCACCAGCGACACGCCGGTGTATTCCCAGATCAGGTCCAGTTGCCCGCTTTCCTGGGCGCTGCGTGCCAGGTTGCTGCCCAGGCCGCCGGTGACGCGGGTGTCATAGCCTTTGGTGCGCAGGTATTGGGAGGTGATTTCGGCAAGCAGGGTCTGTTCGGTGAACACCCGGGCGCCGATGCGAATGACGGGCTTTTCCGCCGCCTGTGCGAAACCTGCACACAGCAGGACGCAACTCAGTATCAAGGTCAGTGTTTTCATGTCGGTTCCTTAAGACGCGCGCAGCCCGCGTTCCAGCCAGAGGCGGCTGGTCAGGGTCACCAGGCCGTCAAGCAGCAACGCCAGCAGCGCGGTGCATGCGGCGCCGAGCAGCAGTTGCGGCTGATTGTTCAGGGCGATGCCGGGGAAGATCAGGCTGCCCAGGCTGTTGGCGCCGATCAGGAACGCCAGCGGTGCGGTGCCGACGTTGATCGCCAGGGCCACGCGCACGCCACCGATGATGATCGGCACGGCATTGGGCAATTCCACACGAAACAACACCTGGCGCGGCGTCATGCCGATGCCGGTGGCGGCTTCTTTCAGGGATCCCTGGACGTTTTTGAGGCCTTCGTAGGTGTTGCGCACGATGGGCAGGAGGGAGGCCAGGAACAACGCGAAGATGGCCGGGCCGCTGCCAATGCCGAGGACGCCGAGGGCGATGGCCAGTACGGCCAGGGGAGGGACGGTATTGCCGATGTTGAATATCTGCATGAAGCGTTCTGCGCGCCCGACCATGTTCGGTCGACTGAGCAGGATACCGGCGGGGATGCCCACAACGAGGGCGGCCAGCATGGAGACAAGAACGAGGATCAGGTGAGCTTGCAGGTAAAACAACAAATCGTCGCGGTACAGTTCGATCGTGTTGATGCCGATCCAGTGGACCAGCAGGGCCAGGAGCGCGACGACAACCACGCCTCCTATCAGCCCTTTGCCATAGCGAATAGCCACAGGCGGACTCCTTTTTTTCTTCTGTCGGCGAACACATTCCGTGGCGGCAATGCCATTGCTGGCTGTCTTCGAATGCGTTGGCGAAAAGCAGCTCGCCGATACCGTCAACGCGGTATGCGATCGAGCCATGAGCGCAGCCTCGTCAGGCTAACTTGCTGATTTTTCAGCCCCTGGTACGAGCGCGATAACAGGGGAATGGACGTCTCTACCTTTTTAAAGGTTCCATACTTGGCAGTATTTAGCCACCCCTCATCGGGTGAACGGTGGTCCGGGCCACGGGGTTTGCGCTATACTCGCCGCCCTTTTTTGACTCACCTGCCAGGCGATTTCCCATGACCCACCAGGCCGCCGAAGTCGCGAAACGCCGCACTTTCGCCATTATTTCCCACCCCGATGCCGGTAAAACCACCATCACCGAGAAGCTCCTGCTGATGGGCAAGGCAATCGCGGTGGCCGGCACGGTGAAATCTCGCAAATCCGACCGCCATGCCACCTCCGACTGGATGGAAATGGAAAAACAACGGGGTATTTCCATTACCACGTCGGTCATGCAGTTCCCGTATCGCGACCACATGGTCAACCTGCTCGATACCCCCGGCCACGAAGACTTCTCCGAAGATACCTACCGCACCCTGACGGCGGTGGACTCGGCGCTGATGGTCCTCGACGGCGGTAAAGGTGTCGAGCCACGGACCATCGCCCTGATGGACGTCTGCCGGCTGCGTGACACGCCCATCGTCAGCTTCATCAACAAGCTCGACCGTGATATCCGCGACCCCATCGAACTGCTCGATGAAATCGAAGCTGTCCTGAAGATCAAGGCCGCGCCGATCACCTGGCCGATCGGTTGCTACCGCGACTTCAAGGGCGTGTACCACCTGGCCGACGACTACATCATTGTCTACACCGCCGGCCACGGTCACGAACGTACCGAAACCAAGATCATCGAGAAGCTGGATTCGGACGAAGCCCGCGCTCATCTGGGCGACGAGTACGACCGTTTCGTCGACCAGCTGGAACTGGTGCAGGGCGCCTGCCACGAATTCAACCAGCAGGAATTCCTCGACGGCCAGCTGACGCCTGTATTCTTCGGCACCGCCCTGGGCAACTTCGGCGTCGACCACGTGCTCGACGCCGTGGTGGACTGGGCCCCGCGCCCGCTGCCGCGTGTGGCCAACGAGCGCACCGTGGAGCCGGTTGAAGAGAAGTTCTCGGGCTTCGTGTTCAAGATCCAGGCGAACATGGACCCCAAGCACCGTGACCGTATCGCCTTCATGCGTATCTGCTCCGGCAAATACGAAAAAGGCATGAAGATGCGCCATGTGCGCACCGGCAAGGACGTACGCATCGGCGACGCCCTGACGTTCTTCTCCTCCGAGCGTGAACAACTCGAAGAAGCCTACGCCGGCGATATCATTGGCCTGCACAACCACGGCACCATCCAGATCGGCGACACCTTCACCGAAGGCGAAGCGCTGGGCTTCACCGGTATCCCGCACTTCGCCCCGGAGCTGTTCCGCCGCGTACGCCTGCGCGATCCGCTGAAATCCAAGCAGTTGCGCCAAGGTTTGCAGCAATTGGCGGAAGAAGGCGCGACCCAGGTGTTCTTCCCCGAGCGCAGCAACGACATCATTCTCGGCGCCGTCGGTGTGCTGCAGTTCGATGTGGTGGCCAGCCGCTTGAAAGAGGAATACAAGGTCGAATGCTCCTACGAGCCGATCACCGTGTACTCCGCGCGCTGGATCGATTGCAGCGATAAGAAGAAGTTGGAAGAGTTCTCCAACAAGGCCGTGGAAAACCTGGCGATGGACGGCGGCGGTCACCTGACCTACCTGGCCCCGACCCGGGTCAACCTGGCGCTGATGGAAGAGCGCTGGCCGGACGTGAAATTCCGTGCGACCCGCGAACACCATTAAGGTCTGAGCGGTAGAGAAAGGGCGAAGCTGTGATGGCTTCGCCCTTTTTCATGGCCGCTGCAAAAGCCGATGTGGATGGCGGCTTGATCTCCACTCGGCGGTCGAATTGGCGAGAAGCCCACATCCGGTCTAGCGTTTCAACTATTTCATTCTCTCACCGACGGATCAGGAGACGCCCGTGCGTATAACTCAACGTGCCATTCAACTGGTGCTGCTGGGCGCCTTGGGGCTGTGCGCCACCTGGGCCCTGGCGGATGCAGGCACCCCCCAGTGGAAGGACACCGGGGCGGTGAGCAAGAAAAAGCAGAAGGAGGTCAACTCCGGTGGTTGGCAGCCCCAGGCCCAACCCGCGCCTAAGGAAGATGCGGAAAACCCTTACAACGAAGGCGAGGACAGTGGAACCTACGATGACGGCGATACCTGAGGCACAAGTGGCTTAAACCCTGTAGCGCAACTAGCTTGATCCACAGCGCCGGCCGAACGCTGGCGCACATGATTCACTGACTGGACGGAAATCGACCATGACTATCTTTCAACGTTTAGTGCTGATGCTAAAAGTGCTGGTGATGTTGTCCCTGGGCATTTCGTCTGCATGGGCCAATACGGCTGTGCAGAGCCAGGTCCCGGGGTTTGTGGCGGCCAATACGGTGCAAACCGGCGGTTTGCAGCTGGCCAAGAGTGAATCGGAACCCGGTGATGAAGACCAGGGCGGCTCCAAGGATGACGACGACCAGCAAGCCCCGCCCGATGACAGCGACGACAGCGACGGTGACAGCGATACCTGAGTCGACCTGAAAAAAAGCCCCACCTGCCAGACTGATGCGCAATCTGACGGGCGGGGCGGTAGAACGCCTGCAATGCCCTGGGCCAAACCGCCCAGGGCATTTTTATTACGTGGTCAGGCGACGAACTGCTCCGCGTAGTGGCACGCCACCTGGCGGTTATCCAGGGCGCGCAACTGCGGTTCCTCGCTGCTGCAACGTGCGGTCGCATACGGGCAGCGCTTGTGGAAGGCGCAGCCAGGCGGCGGGTTCAGCGGGTTGGGCAGCTCGCCGACGATCTTGATCTTCGGCTTGTTCGGGTCCGGGTGGATGGTCGGGGTGGCCGACAGCAGCGCCTGGGTGTAGGGGTGCAGTGGGCGCGCGTAGATGTCGGCCTTGGGGCCCACTTCCACCGGGCGGCCGAGGTACATCACCATCACGTCGTCGGCGACGTGCTGCACCACCGCCAGGTTGTGGGAGATGAACACGTACGCGGTGTTGAACTCCTGCTGCAGGTCCATGAACAGGTTGAGCACCTGCGCCTGGATCGACACGTCCAGTGCGGAAGTCGGTTCATCCGCCACCAGCACTTTGGGTTGCAGCATCATTGCCCGGGCCAGGGCGATACGCTGGCGCTGGCCACCGGAGAACATGTGCGGGTAGCGTTGATAATGCTCAGGGCGCAGGCCCACTTGCTTCATCATCGCCTGCACTTTCTCACGGCGCTCGGCGGCCGACAGGTTGGTGTTGATCAGCAACGGCTCGGCCAGTTGATCGCCGACTTTCTGGCGTGGGTTCAACGAGGCGTACGGGCTCTGGAAGACCATCTGCACGTCTTTGCGCAGTTGCTTGCGCTGGGCCTTGTCGGCGCCCGCCACTTCCTGGCCGGCGATTTTCAGCGAGCCTGAAGACGGCTCTTCAATCAGTGTCAGCGCACGCGCCAGGGTGGATTTGCCGCAACCCGACTCGCCTACCACGGCGAGGGTCTTGCCGGCTTCCAGCTCGAAGGACACGCCATTGAGGGCGCGCACTGTAGCGTGGCCCTTGAACAGGCCGCGGGACACTTCGTAGTGACGGGTCAGGTCGCGGGCAGTAAGAACGACGGCCATTACGCCACCTCCTGGTTCAGCGGGTAGAAGCAGCGGGCGAGGCTGTGGCTTTTCGGGTCAAGGCCTGGGCGCTGGGTACGGCAGGAGTCCTGCACGTACGGGCAGCGCGGCGACAGCAGGCAACCCTGCGGGCGGTCATAGCGGCCGGGCACGATACCCGGCAGCGTGGCCAGGCGCGTGGCGCCGAGGCTGTGCTCGGGAATCGCCTTGAGCAGCGCTTCGCTGTAGGGATGCGCCGGAATATCGAACAACTGCGGCACCTGGCCGACTTCAACCGCTTGGCCGGCGTACATCACGCACACGCGCTGGGCGGTTTCAGCCACCACCGCCAAGTCGTGGGTGATCAGCACCAGGCCCATGTTCTGCTCTTTTTGCAGGGCCAGCAGCAGGTCCATGATCTGCGCCTGGATAGTCACGTCCAGTGCGGTGGTCGGTTCGTCGGCGATCAGCAGCTTGGGTTCGCCGGCGATCGCCATGGCGATTGCCACACGCTGGCTCATACCGCCGGACAGTTGGTGCGGGTAGGCATCCATGCGGCTGGCGGCGCCTGGAATTTCCACTTTTTGCAGCAACTCGATAGCCCGTTTGCGCGCTTGCTTGCCGGACATCTTCAGGTGCAGGCGCAACACTTCTTCAATCTGGAAACCCACGGTGTAGCTGGGGTTCAGCGCGGTCATCGGGTCCTGGAAGACCATGGCCAGGTCCTTGCCGACGATCTGGCGACGCTGACGGTTGCTCAGCTTGAGCATGTCCTTGCCGTCAAAGGTCAGCGCGTCGGCGGTCACGATGCCCGGGTGCTCGATCAGCCCCATCAGCGCCATCATGGTCACGGATTTACCCGAGCCTGACTCGCCAACGATCGCCAGTACTTCGCCTTTGTCGACCTTGAGGTCGAGGCCATCGACCACCGGTACGGCGGTCTTGTCGCCGAAGCGGACGTTGAGATTCTTGATTTCTAACAGTGACATGGGAATCTCCTCAGGCGGCGTTCTTGAGTTTCGGGTCCAGCGCATCGCGCAGGCCGTCGCCCATCAAGTTGATTGCCAGCACGCTGAGCAAAATGGTCAACCCCGGCAGGCTCACGACCCACCAGGCACGTTCGATGTAGTCGCGCGCCGAGGCCAGCATGGTGCCCCACTCCGGAGTTGGCGGTTGTACGCCAAGGCCGAGGAAGCCCAGGGCTGCGGCGTCGAGGATCGCGGAGGAGAAACTCAGCGTGGCCTGTACGATCAGCGGCGCCATGCAGTTAGGCAGCACCGTGATGAACATCAGGCGTGGCAGGCCGGCACCGGCGAGGCGGGCAGCGGTCACGTAGTCGCGGTTCAGTTCGCCCATCACCGCTGCGCGGGTCAGGCGCACGTAGGACGGCAGCGACACGATGGCGATAGCGATCACGGTGTTGATCAGGCCAGGGCCGAGGATCGCGACAATGGCAACGGCCAGCAGCAGCGATGGCAGGGCCAGCATGATGTCCATCAGACGCATGATGGTCGGGCCGAGCACGCGCGGGAAGAACCCGGCGAACAGACCCAGCAGGATGCCCGGGATCAGCGACATCACCACCGACGACAAGCCGATCAGCAGCGACAGGCGTGAGCCCTGGATCAGGCGCGAGAGCAAGTCACGGCCCAGTTCGTCGGTGCCGAGCAGGAACTGCATCTGGCCGCCTTCCAGCCAGGCCGGCGGGGTCAGCAGGAAGTCGCGGTATTGCTCGCTCGGGTTATGCGGCGCCACCCACGGCGCGAAGATCGCGCAGAACACGATCAGCAACATGAACAGCAGGCCGGCAACCGCGCCTTTGTTCTTGGAGAAGGCTTGCCAGAATTCTTTGTACGGCGATGGGTACAGCAGGCTTTGATCGACTGCTGACACTTGAGTAGGTGTGGTCATGGTCATGATCTCAGCGCTGGTGACGGATGCGTGGGTTGGCGAAGCCGTAGAGGATATCCACCACGAAGTTCACCAGGATCACCAGACAGGCGATCAACAGGATGCCGTTTTGCACCACCGGGTAGTCCCGTGCGCCAATGGCTTCGATCAGCCATTTGCCGATGCCGGGCCACGAGAAGATGGTTTCGGTCAATACCGCACCGGCCAGCAGCGTGCCCACTTGCAGGCCGACCACGGTCAATACCGGGATCAGCGCGTTGCGCAGGCCGTGCACGAAGACCACGCGCGTTGGCGACAGGCCCTTGGCCTTGGCGGTGCGGATATAGTCCTCGCGCAAGACTTCGAGCATGGAGGAGCGGGTCATCCGCGCGATGACCGCCAGCGGGATGGTGCCGAGCACGATGGCCGGCAGGATCAGGTGGTGCAGCGCGTCGAAGAAGGCGTCCGGCTCGTCAGCCAGCAGGGTGTCGATCAGCATGAAGCCGGTGCGCGGCTCGATGTCGTAGAGCAGGTCGATACGCCCGGAAACCGGGGTCCAGCCCAGGCTGACCGAGAAAAACATGATCAGGATCAGGCCCCACCAGAAGATCGGCATCGAATATCCCGCTAGGGAGATGCCCATCACCCCATGGTCGAACAGGGATCCTCGCTTCAAGGCCGCGATCACCCCGGCCAACAGGCCCAGGACACCGGCGAACAGTAGGGCGGCCATGGACAGTTCCAGGGTCGCCGGGAAAAGGGAGGTGAACTCGGTCCACACGCTGGTGCGGGTGCGCAACGATTCGCCGAGGTCGCCCTGGGCAAGCTTGCCCACATAGTCAAAATATTGCGCATACAACGGTTTGTTAAGACCGAGGCGTTCCATTGCCTGTGCATGCATCTCCGGGTCGACGCGCCGCTCGCCCATCATCACTTCGACGGGGTCGCCAGGGATCATGCGAATCAACGCAAATGTCAGCAACGTGATGCCGAAAAACGTGGGGATCAATAACCCCAGTCGGCGGGCAATAAAACTAAACATCTTGGTGTGTACCTCAATCAGCCGGTTAGGCAGGTCCGGCGCCGTCGATGTCGACGGCACCGAGCGTTTTTCTTATTACTTCACCTGGGTAGTGGCGAAGTTATTGGTCGTCAGAGGGCTTTGGGTATAACCCTCGACGTTCTTGCGCATGGCGGTGAACATTTTCGGATAGGCCATGGGGATCCACGGTTGGTCTTTCTCGAAAACATCCATTGCTTGTTCATAGAGTGCCGCGCGCTGGGTCGGTTCAGCATTGGCACGGGCCTTGTCGATCAAGTCCTGGAACTCTTTGTTGCACCAACGCGCGTAGTTTTCGCCGTTTTTTGCCGCGTCGCAACTCAGGTTCGGGGTGAGGAAGTTATCCGGGTCCCCGTTATCCCCCGCCCAGCCGGCCGACACCATGTCGTGCTCGCCGGCTTTGGCGCGCTTGAGCATTTCGCCCCATTCCATGACCTTGATATTGACCTTCAGGCCGATCTGGGCCAGATCCGCTTGCATGCGCTGGGCGCCGAGCAGCGGGTTAGGGTTGGTCGGGCCGCCGCCGTTACGGGTGAACAGGGTGAACTCGGTACCTTCCGGCACGCCGGCTTCCTTGAGCAGGGCGCGGGCTTTGTCGAGGTCGCGTGGCGGGTTCTTCAACTTGTCGTTGAAACCCAGCAAGGTCGGCGGATACGGGCCGGTGGCGTCGACGGCATTGCCTTTGCCGTACAGCGATTCGTTGTAGCCTTTCTTGTCGAACGCGATGTTGATCGCGTGGCGTACCCGCGCATCGCTCATGTACTTGTGCGTGGTGTTCATGGCGGTGTACGCGGTGGTCATCGCCGCCAGTTCATCGACTTTCAGGTTCGGGTCTTTCTTGATGCTCGGGATATCGTCGGGCTTGGGATACAGCGCGACCTGGCATTCGTTGGCCTTGAGTTTCTGCAGGCGCACGTTGTTATCGGTGGTAATTGCCAGAATCAGCGGATCAGCCGGCGGCTTGCCACGGAAGTACTCCGGGTTGGCCTTGAAGCGCACCTGGGCGTCTTTGGCATAGCGCGTGAAGATGAACGGCCCGGTGCCGATCGGCTTGGCGTTCAGGTCATCGGTCTTGCCGGACTTGAGCAACTGGTCGGCATATTCGGCGGAGTGAATCGATGAAAACCCCATAGCCAGGTCGGCCAGGAACGGTGCCTCAGGGCGGGTCAGGGTAAAGACGACGGTGTGGTCGTCGGTCTTCTCTACGCTCTTGAGCAGTTCCTTGAAACCCATGCTTTCGAAGTATGGGTAGCCCACAGCGGACTTGTTGTGCCAAGGATGATTCGGGTCCAGCTGGCGCTGGAAGCTCCAAAGTACGTCGTCGGCGTTCAGGTTGCGCGTGGGTTTGAAATAGTCGGTGGTGTGGAACTTGACGTCGTCACGCAGGTGAAAGGTGTAGGTCAGGCCATCGGCACTGATTTCCGGCAGGGCCTTGGCCAGTGCAGGAACCACTTCGGTGGTGCCGGGCTTGAAGTCCACCAGGCGATTGAACATGGTTTCCGCAGCGGCGTCGAGGGTTACGGCGGTGGTGTACAACACCGGGTCAAAACCTTCCGGGCTGGCTTCGGTGCAGACCACCAGCGGTTTGGCCGAAACGCCGATCGCCACGCTCAGCAGCGCGGCGGCCATGGCGGCTTGTAACGGGAGCATTTTCATTCAGAACCCTCTGCAATCGATGGAGCCAGACAAGCGTAGACGGCAGGCTCGTCCTGAGCCCGCCGTGTACCTGGCGCTAATTAAAGAATGTTGAACGGGATGGTGGTGACCAGGCGGAATTCACGGATGTTGCCGTCAGCCTGGTTTTCACTGGCGCGGTGGGTCACGTAGGTGCCACGAATGGTGGTTGCCTTGAGTGAGCCGCTCTGGATCGCGTAGGACGCGCCCACGCCATATTCCTGGTGGGTTTCGCCGTCCATCAGGCGCAGGTCGCTGCGACGTACGCCCGATTCACCGTAAGCGGTGCCGGTGTAGTGAGTACCGTCGATGCCCCAGCCGCGAGCCGAGTAGACGTTGAACTTCAGGCCCGGCACGCCGTATTCAGCCATGTTGAGGCCATAGGCGATCTGGAAGGACTTCTCGTTCGGTCCGTTGAAGTCGGACGTCAGGGAGTTGGCCAGGTAGATGCCGTTGGTTTCGTGCAGGTAGTCGAAGTATTCGTCACCGTTGATGGCCTGGTAGGCGAAGGTCAGGCTGTGGGCTTGGTGAGTCAGGCCCAGAGACAACGAGTAAGTGTCGTTGTCGATCTTGCCCATCTTCTTGCTGCCGGTATCGGTGGTTTTATAGTAGTTCAGGCCGGTGGTCAGGCCCAGGACGCTGCTGTCGCCCAGCTCGTGAGTGGCGCCGACATAGTACTGGTTCCAAAAGTCCTCGACGTTAGCCGCGAATACGCTGGTTTTCAGGCTCTTGAACGGCTGGTAGTTGAAGCCCAGGGTTTTCACCTTGTCGGTGGTCTGGCCGTTACCATACTCGGAACGGAACTTCGACAGGCTTTGTTCGGTACGTGGCGACACGCGATCGAAAACACCGCCTTGGAACGACAGGTTGCTGAATTCCTGGCTGTCGATCGAAATACCTTCAAAGCTCGAAGGCAGCGCACGGTTGCCGATGGTGTCGACGATTCCGCTGCTGAAGTTCTGGCGACCGGCCGTCAGTGTGGTGTTCGAAGCACGGAACTTGACGTTGGCCAGGCCCAGTTTGCTCCACTGGTCAACGGCGTCGCCGTTGGAGTCGGCCAGCGTGCGGTTGGAACCACCCTTGATGTCGCGCTTGCTGCGATCCAGAACCAGAGCGTTGTAGACGGCAACTTCGGTGCTTACGCCGATGGTGCCCTGGGTAAAGCCCGAAGTACCGTTGAGAATGGTGCCTTGTACCCAGTTGGTGCGGTAGGCGTCAGTGCGGGTTTCACCATGTTTCTCATAGGAGAATTTACCGCCACGGAATTTGTTTTCGTTGGAAAACCAGTTACGGGTGGTACCGCCCAGGCTTGCTCCGTCGATAAAGCCCTTGGCCTCGCTTTGGGCGCTGGTGCCGGCCAATGTGGTTGGAACGAAGTCCTGGCTCTGGGTTTCAGCGAAGGCGGTTGCCGTGATGCTGCTGATGGCCAGGGCCAGAAGCGCTTTGCTGCTCAATTTCATGGGTGGAGCTCCTTTGGTTCTCTTTTTATGCCGGTCTTTTTAGGTGAACCGGCTATTGGTGTGTAACTCGTTCAAGCTTTTGCAAACGTTTGGCGTAGGAAAAATCCCAACAAAAGGCTGCGCGTTTGCAGCAGAGCCGTTCCCGCTCTGCGCAATCCGGTTATTTATTTTTATGGGTTGAGACTGACGCCCGAGAATACGTTGCGGCCGAAAGGGCTTACCTTGAAGTCTTCGACTTTGGCGCTTAACGGCTGGTTGACCGTCGAGTGGGCGACTGGCGTGATCGGCACCTGCGCTTTAAGCAGTTGCTGCGCCTGTTTGTACAGAACAGTCCTTTGTTCACGGTCGGTGACGACCTTGGCTTGCTTGATCAGCTTGTCGTACGCCGGGTCACACCACATGGAGTAGTTGTTCCCGCCGATGGCGTCGCAGCTGTAGAGGGTGCCCAGCCAGTTGTCCGGGTCACCGTTGTCGCCGGTCCAACCGATCAGGCTGATATCGTGCTCACCGTTCTTGGTGCGCTTGATGTACTCGCCCCACTCGTAGCTGACGATCTTGACCTTGAGGCCGATCTTGGCCCAGTCGCTTTGCAGCATCTCGGCCATCAGCTTGGCATTGGGGTTATACGGCCGTTGTACCGGCATGGCCCACAGGGTGACCTCGGTGCCTTCCTTCACGCCGGCAGCCTTGAGCAATTCCTTGGCTTTTTCCGGGTTGTAGGCGGCGTCCTTGATGCTGTCGTCGTAGGACCACTGGGTTGGGGGCATCGCGTTGACGGCCAGTTGCCCGGCGCCCTGGTACACCGCGTTCAGAATGCTTTGCTTGTTCACCGCCATGTCCAGAGCCTGGCGCACTTCGAGCTGGTCGAAAGGTTTGTGGCGCACGTTGTAGGCGATGTAGCCGAGGTTGAAGCCGGGTTTGGTCAGCAGTTGCAGTTTCGGGTCAGCCTTGAGCGCGTCGACATCGGCCGGGCGCGGGTGCAGGGTCACCTGGCATTCGCCGGCCTTGAGTTTTTGCACGCGTACCGAGGCGTCGGTGTTGATGGCGAAGATCAGTTGGTCGAGCTTGACCCGGCTCGGGTCCCAATACTGTTTGTTCGCCACATAACGGATCTGTGAATCCTTCTGGTAGCGCTGGAACACAAACGGGCCGGTACCGATCGGCTTCTGATTGATGTCGCTGGGCTTGCCTTCCTTGAGCAACTGCTCGGCGTATTCGGCCGAAAGGATCGCGGCAAAGCTCATGGCGATGTTCTGCACGAATGCGGCGTCGACCGTGTTCAGGGTCATCACCACGGTATGCGGGTCGGTTTTCTCGACCTTGGCAATGTTCTTGTTCAGGCTCATCCCGTTGAAGTACGGAAACTCGGTGGGGTAGGCCTTGCGAAACGGATGGTCGGGGTCAAGCATGCGGTTGAAGGTGAACAGCACGTCGTCGGCGTTGAAGTCGCGCGTCGGCTTGAACTCCTTGTTGCTGTGGAACTTCACCCCTTCGCGCAGGTGAAAGGTGTAGGTCAGGCCGTCTGGCGAAATATCCCACTTGGTTGCCAGCCCAGGCACCACATTGGTCGCACCCTTTTCGAACTCAACCAGGCGGTTGTACAACGGCTCAGCCGCATCGTTGTCGGTGGCGGTGGTGTATTGCGCGGTGTCAAACCCTGCCGGGCTGCCTTCAGAGCAGAACACCAGGCTCTTCTTGTCGGCGGCTTGGCCCAATGTGGCCACAGCCAGCAGGCTGGTGCCAAAAATTGCGGATAGAACGGTGGTATGGCGCATGACGATCCCGATCCTTGTTTGTAGTTATCAACCAGCGAGCCATTTCCCGGGACTAAGGGAAACCTCACTGATCCCACACGCAGCAAGTGCCTTTCTCAGAATGAAGCTGCTGCGGTCCTACGACGTTATGGGTCGTGGATCCTGCAGTAAATGCGTCAAATCTGACTGACCTTGTAGGTAACGGAGCCACGGATCGCAGTTCATTGCTGTAGGACGGCAATGAGTTCGCTGTGGTCTGTTTCCTAGTGTCTCGGTGGATGCAATAACGGCGACGCCGTGAAGCGTCGCCGTCATAGATCCTTACTTGCCGCTTACGCTGACGCCGTAGAAGGAGTTCAAGCCAAATGGGCTGATCTTGAAGTCCTGCACGTTGTTGCGCATGGGTTGATACACCGTCGAGTGCGCGATAGGTGTCATCGGGACTGCATCTTTGAGGATATGTTGCGCCTGCTTGTACAGCTCGGTGCGTTTGGCGACGTCCGATGTGGCCTTGGCTTCTTTCACGATGCCGTCGAATTTTTTGTCGCACCATTTGGAGAAGTTGTTGCCGTTCAGCGAGTCGCAGCCGAACAGTACGTTCAACCAGTTGTCCGGGTCACCATTGTCGCCGCTCCAGCCAATGATCATGGCCTGGTTCTCGCCGCCTTTGGAACGCTTGATGTACTCGCCCCACTCGTAGCTGACGATGTTGACCTTCAGCCCGATCTGTTTCCAGTCGTTCTGCAGCATTTCGGCCATCAGCTTGGCGTTCGGGTTGTACGGACGTTGAACCGGCATCGCCCACAGGGTGATCTCGGTGCCTTCTTTAACGCCGGCTTCCTTGAGCAGTTCCTTGGCTTTGGCAGGATCGTACTTCGCGTCCTTGATCGTGGTGTCGTAGGACCACTGGGTCGGTGGCATGGCGTTGACGGCCAGTTGGCCCGCGCCCTGGTACACGGAGTCGATGATCTGCTGCTTGTTCACCGACATGTCCAGCGCTTCGCGTACCCGCAGGTCGGACAGCGGGTTGGGAGCGGTCTGGCCCTTGAGGACCGGCATCACGTTGTAAGCGATGTAACCCAGGTTGAAACCGGCCTGGTGCGGCAGTTTCAGATCCTTGTCCTCGCCCAGCGCCTTGAGGTCGGCCGGACGCGGGAACAGGGTGACCTGGCACTCGTTTTTCTTGAGTTTCTGGATACGCACCGACGGGTCGGTGGTAATGGCGAAGATCAGGTTGTCGATCTTCACGTCTTCCGGTTTCCAGTAGTCCTTGTTGCCGGTGTAGCGGATGTTGGAGTCTTTCTGGTAGCTCTTGAACACGAACGGGCCAGTGCCGATCGGCTTCTGGTTGATGTCGGCGGCCTTGCCTTCCTTCAACAGCTGCGCGGCGTATTCGGCGGACTGGATCGACGCGAAACTCATTGCCAGGTTCTGGATGAAGGCGGCGTCCACGGTGCCAAGGGTGAACTTGACGGTGTGGTCATCGACTTTCTCGATGTTCTTGATGTTGGTGTCCATCCCCATGTCCGTGAAGTACGGGAACTCGGTGGGGTAGGCTTTGCGGAACGGATCGTCCTTGTTGATCATGCGGTTGAACGTGAAGAGCACGTCATCGGCATTGAAGGTACGAGTAGGTTTGAAGTAAGAAGTGGTATGGAACTTCACGCCGTCGCGCAGGTGGAAGGTGTACGTCAGGCCATCCGGGGACACGTCCCAGCTGGTGGCCAACCCAGGAATCACAGCGGTGCCGCCGCGCTCGAACTGGGTCAGGCGGTTGAACATGGTTTCGGCCGAGGCATCGAAGTCTGTTCCGGTGGTGTACTGGCCCGGGTCAAAACCTGCGGGGCTGCCTTCGGAGCAGAACACCAGGTTAGTCGCCGCTTGGGCGAAAGGGGCTGCGGCCATAAGGCCAGCGCTCACAATTAACGGAATGACTGCGTGTTTAAGCATGTTGGCCTCATGATTTGTTGTCATTTTTGGTGGTGAGGGCGACCTCGTGAGTCGGCCTGCGGATACTTATGCAGGGGCCATACCCAATGCAAGATGCAGAACCGTTGCGAGACTGAAAGTGTGGTACGAACGTACAGGAATGTCGCAAATCTGAAAGTTTCTACATAATTGCGTACATTTAGAGGGTTTTTTCGGTGCAGGGTGCGCACCAAAAATGCCCAACCAAGGCGTCTGGCGCACTTGGTTGGGGCGCAGCTGTTACTTATCCAGGCTGACACCATAGAAAGGCGTGAGGCCAAAGGGGCTGATCTTGAAGTCCCGCACCTCCTTGCGCAGCGGTTGGAAAACCGTCGAGTTTGCAATAGGCGTTATAGGTACTTGTTCCTTAAGAATTTTTTGCGCCTGTTGATACCACTTTATACGCTGCTCACGGTCGTTGCTGACCTTGGCCTGCTGCACGAGTTTGTCGTAGGCAGGGTTACACCATTTGGCGTAATTACTGCCCTTGACGGCGGCACAACTGTAGAGCACTCCAAGCCAGTTATCCGGGTCGCCGTTGTCGCCGGTCCAGCCATAAATCATCGCGTCGTGTTCGCCGTTTTTGGCGCGCTTGATGTATTCGCCCCACTCATAGCTGACGATATTGGCTTTGATGCCGATTTTTTCCCAATCCTGCTGGATCATCTGGGCGGACATCCGCGCGTTCGGGTTGGAGGCGCGCTGGACGGTCATTGCCCACAGATTGATGGTGGTACCCGGTGCAACCCCTGCTTCTTTTAGTAGCGCCCGAGCCTTGGTCGGATCGTAGGGGGCGTCCTTGATGGTCGGGTCATAAGACCACTGCGCTGGAGGCAAGGCGTTCTGCGCCAATTGTCCGGCGCTCTGGTACACCGCCTTGATGATGGCTGGCTTGTCGATAGCCATATCCAGGGCCTGACGCACTTTGAGTTGGTCCAATGGCGGGTGGGTCACGTTATAAGCGAGAAACCCCAGGTTGAAACCGGCTTGTTGCAGCACGCGCAGGTTGGGGTCCTGCTTCATGACTTCGATATCGGAGGGGCGCGGGTAACCGCTGACCTGGCATTCGCCGGCCTTGAGTTTCTGCAGGCGTGCGGCGGCGTCCGGGGTGATGGCAAATATCAGGTTGTCGAGCTTCACGTCCTCGGGCTTCCAATACTGCTTATTGGCCGCGTAGCGGATCTGCGAGTCTTTCTGATAGCGCTTGAATACAAACGGGCCAGTGCCCACCGGCTTCTGGTTGATGTCGGAGGCGGTGCCTTCCTTTAATAGCTGGGCGGCGTACTCGGCCGATTGCACCGAGGCGAAACTCATGGCCAGGTTCTGCACGAGCGCTGCATCGACGTTGTTCAGGTTGAAACGCACGGTGTGTTCGTCGAGTTTTTCGACGCTCTTGATCGTGGTGTTCAAGCCCATATCGGTGAAGTAGGGCGATTCTGACGGATACGCCTTGCGAAATGGGCTTTCGGCATCCAGCAGGCGATTGAAGGTGAACAACACATCGTCCGCATTGAAGTCGCGGGTGGGCGTGAAGAAATCGGTGGTGTGGAACTTGACGCCTTCGCGCAGGTGGAAGGTATATGTCAGGCCATCCTTGGACACCTCCCAACTCGTCGCCAGGCCGGGTTCCACTTCGGTGCCGCCGCGCTTGAATTGCGTGAGGCGGTTGAACACGGTTTCAGCAGAGGCATCGAAATCGGTACCGCTGGTGTATTGGCTGGGGTCGAAACCGGCGGGGCTGGCTTCGGAGCAGTAAACCAGGGTGCTCGCCGCCTGGGCGATGGGCATAAAGGCCAGCAGGCCTGCGGCGAGGAGGAGCGGTTTGAAGGCGATTCTTTGCATAGAGACCCCTGAAATGGCAGGCATATATAAGCTGCCCAAACGAAAACGGCGCAACCGAGGTTACCGCCGTTGACGTTTGTCAGATAGGGGCTGTTTAGGTGATCACTTCAGTACAAGCGTGAACTCAATGTTGGATGGCGCTTTTTTGTCGATAACGTAGACGTTGGCGGCATCTTGGGTCTCATTGCTTTCGGTGATCGTGAGGGTACGTTTGGTGATGATTTCAACCTCCGGAATTTTATAGCGTTCAGTTTCCGGTTGGCTGATAGTGCTCTTGCCCACGAAATTGACCTTGGCTTGGCGGGTCACGGCGTCATATTCGATGATGATCTCGGTGTCTTTCCCACCCAGGTAAAAGCCGCTGTACAGACCGGTGGCCTCGTCGTTCAAGTACTTTGTAGACGGCGCCAGTGAGCCTTGGTGAGCCACTTCGGAAATGCGCGCCCGCAACTTCGGGTTGGGAATCAGCGCTTCAAATTGGCGAAGTTTTTCCGCGGTATTTTCCAGGCCGTCCTGCGCTGTGCTCGTAAGCACCGTGCGGGTATCAGTCAGGCCGTTCTTGACCACCACGGAGTAATTGAACCGCGGAAGGTCTTTGGTGAACTGTTCTGAATACTCGCTTGAACTGAAATCCGACGGGCCGGCAGCCTCGCTCGCATAGATTTGAAAGTCGTCCTCAGCCAAGTCCCAGGAAATACCGATCTTGGATTTTATGACGCCATTTTCCTCAACGTTACGAATGGAGTATTCGTAAGCCATGTTGTCGTCCATTTTCAGGTATTCATCGATCTGCTCGGCGCCTTCAAGCTTTCGGCCTTCCAGATCAACAAACGCGTCAGAGACTTTCGACAGGGGCTTGGCCTCTTTTCCCGGTGGTGCAGAGGGTTTGTTCCACGGCCACTTGCCGCCTGGGCCAAGACCACGAGCCCATTCGCCGTCCGCCGTGGCATGCACGGTCATTACCGGCTTGCCTGTCTCGCGGTTGATGATCTGCACATAATCATGACTCAGCTTGAAGTCGCCTCTGACCTCATACACTCGGCCGACGCCCGTTGTGTCGGTATACCGGATAAACCAGTGGTCCAAGCCTGAAACCTGATCTTTTACCTGGTAGATACCCTTGGCATTGCGCGTGGCGTTTTCGATGAGCTGCTCACCGTTCGCGACCGCGTGTTCGCTGATGTTACCGGCTTGGCTGGGTTGCAGACGGTTGACCGGAACTCGCGGTTGCAGGCTTTCAACCACAGGGGCTTCGCCCGGGGCGGGAGCAATCGGTTGATCTTCCGGCGGCAGGAACGGGTCCTCCACAGAACCGCTGGCCCCGACCGAGAACAACACATTCAGCAAGCCATCAAAGGCTTTGGACGCACCGTCGTTGCGCTCGGCCTCAGTGTCGCCGGAGAGGGCCTTTTCCGTTCCCAGCACGCCCTCGGCCAGGCCCGTGACGGCGGCAAGGGCGGCCACCGGTGCCGCGATGGGGGCGAGTCTGGCCAGTAAGCTGGCAGCTACCGTGATGTCGTTGAGCCAGGTATCGCGAATGACCTCACTGTTGGATTTGATCACCACGTCAGCGTCGCTCGCCATGCGTTCTTTAGCGGCGGTGGCGAGTGTGGAAAACACATCCCCTTCAATCGGTGAATGACCATCGTTGATGGCCGGACCCTTCAACGTGCCGGTCGCCATTTTCTTGAAGATTGTGTCCAGTCCTTCCTTCTTGTCACCCACATGGGTAAGCCAGAGTATGGGCAGCACGCCCCTTATCGTTTTCTCGGCAAAACTTGCCGCATGGTCCTGGCGATAGATCAGCGGAAAGTGAGCGACCAAGGCCTCGCGTTTTTTGGGATCCCTGGTTTGCTCGGTCACCCATTGGTTCAGCTTTTCCAGAGAGTCGAATCTGAGGAAGGCGGGCTGCGCCCCTGGTATGTAGAGGACTTGTCGACCGCCGTCAGCGCTGAAGCGCAGGATATCGCTGGACATGAACCCGTGAATGTTCAGCGCATGTGCCTGAACGCGGCCGTTGGCGGTAGCCTTCGTCTTGAGCTGTTCAACGCTGAGCGGTGCGTTTTCATCACTCGGCAGGTTGGGTACGGCCCCCATTACCAGGCGGTAATCCTCCCGGGTGAAACGGTGTTCGGGCGCCTGCAGCGTGCGTTCAGCCGGTGGCCAGGTTTGCGCAGCCTTCAACTGTTTGCGGGCCTGGTAGGCGAACTCGCCTCTGATTGCCGTCTCGTAGTCCCCGGTGTGGGCGCTCCAGAAATTGTCGATCTTTTGCGTCATCCCTGCCTGGAAGTCGGTCTTCCAACTGGCGTGCATGAGTGCGGAGGGAGCCAGGGGAAATTGGTTGTGCGCGCCATATCCACCCTTCGCACTTTGCCCCGGGCCCGCCAGGTACAAGCCGGCCTCCTGATCCAGGCTGCCTGGCACGCCATCGTGTTCGGAGAAGTTTTCAAGCAGCGCATCCGGCAGGCGCAACGATGAGTAAGGTTCTTCGCCTGGGTGCTCCCAGCCTGTGGCGGTGGCTGTCTCGGCGCTCAATGGGGTGTTTGCTGTCTTGAAGCGGTTCAGGTAGATCGTATCGGCATCCACCTGTTTGCCCGTCAATTGGAAGATCAGCGTTTCGGCCCACAGCTTGGCTTGCGCCCGTGTATTGGGCAGGTTGTTGGCGACATCCACGGCCAAACGCTTGAAAGCCAAAGCCTGGGGAGCGCTCGCGTAGTACTGCGCGGCATGCTGTTTATGCACGCCCAGCGCCTGTGCCGAGCGGCTGGCAGCCGGGCGCAGCGGGTCGTTGGGGGCGATCGGGTCGAAGGCTTTGTTGTGCTCGAGTCGCCTGATCTGTGCCCTGGCTTCGGTGCCGTTTTTAGGCAGGTATTTGCCGTAGAACTCGGCGATCAGCTTGACTTTCACTTTTAGGGTTTCACCGTCAACGGTCAACTGCAGGCTGCTGCCAGGGACGGGGCATATAACCTTCGCAGCGGCCAGCAGCGGGCCTGAAACCTGGCCCCAGCCACTATTATCGCGGGGCAGAAAGGTTTTCCTGACGCCCTCGACTTCGGCGGAGAGGGCTCCGGTTGCGGGGTTGATCGACACGCTCGCGATGTCGATGTTTTGATCGCGCATCCAGCCGCTTACGACAGGGTGTTCCAATTGATTGCGATAGTCTTGCAGCCATTGCCCCAGGGTGGTCTGAGGTGAAACGGTGACCAATCCGACTTTTTGCTGGAGGACCTTGCGTTGAACGGCGGCGAGATAGGCAGCAAGTAGTGCTGTTTCATCGGGGTGCACCGACGCTGGGGCTTGCGCTACTGCAGGCTGAGCCGAGGCCTGCGCAGTGGGTGGCCTGGAAATTGGGGGGATAAGAGCAAGGTGGGGCGTGTTCAGGGAGACTGGCATGGGGTTCGATTCTCGTCAGTGAAATACAAGCCGGCAATGCGCTCCCTGCGAGCCTTGGCGGTATCTGTGTCGCGAGAACCGATGGTTTGATTCCATCGGGTGTACAGCTGGATATGACGAAACGGGTGTATCCCCTTGCCCAAAAAAAACGGCGCGAGCCTGAGGCCGCGCCGTTCTTGCTGTCGGAAAACGTCGGTTATTGAAGCACTTCGATGACCCCGTCCGCGCTCATGGTGACCTGGCTGGTGCCGGCTTCGACTTCCGGTGTCGGTGCCGAATCCATCATCGCCGCTTTCATCATCATCCCGCCATTGCGGGCGTACGGTTGCGGGTAACCGTTGGTATTGAAGTTCAGGTTGACGATCTTGTAGCCCTTGCCACCCAGTGCATCGGTGGCCAGTTGCGCACGGGCCTTGAAGGCAGCCACGGCGTCTTTGAGCAGGGCATCTTCGCTGGCCTTGCGCGTGGCATCGGCGATGGCGAAGTCCATGTTTTCCATTTTCAGTGTGTTGAGCAGTTCGCCGGTGAGCTTGGACAGCGCCGGGAAGTCCGCGCTTTCCAGGCGCAGTTCGGCGCGCTCGCGCCAGCCGGTGATCTTCTGGTTCTTGCTGTCGTAGATCGGGTAGCTGTTGCGGCTGCCCTGGCGCAGGGTCACGCCCTTGACTTCGCGGGCCTGGCCCAAGGCGGTGTTCAGGGTCGTGGTGATTTCGGCAGCGAGTTTGGCGGGGTCGCTGTTTTGCGATTCGGTGTAGAGGGTGACGATCATCTTGTCGCGGGCAACCTCCTGGCTGGCCTCGGCGCGCAGGGAAATCTGGTTGTAGTTCAGCCCTTCGGCGGCCACGGCCGGAAGGCTGGCCAGGGTGGCGACACCGAGGGTGATAACAGCTGCACTGCGAGTCAAACGTGACATGTAAATTCCTTGAGAGAGTCGTGTTGGGATACTCGTGTTCGGTATGACTGTAGACGGCGGCGTCGGGTTCTTCGGGTTTACACATTCGCTACAAGTTGGGGAATGGCGACGAACGGTCATTTGCCCGGCCTGCGTCAAAGAGCCACAGATGCCGTGCCGGGCGGTCCGCTTCGTTTATACTCCTGCCGATCCGCCTGCTGCGCTCATCGGGAGAGCTCATGCTCGCCGCCGTAAAACTGACTTCCGCCACCCGCCAGAACCTCTGGCGCCTGACGTTCATTCGTACCTTGGTGCTGGCCGCCCAGGCCGGCTCGGTCGGGCTTGCCTACTGGTTCGACCTGCTGCCGTTGCCGTGGCTGCAATTGGCCGTGACCCTCGGCTTCTCCACGGTGCTGTGTGCGTTCACCGCGATCCGGTTGCGCACCACGTGGCCTGTGACTGAGCTTGAATACGCCCTGCAACTGGCCTGTGACCTGTTTATCCACAGTGTGTTGCTGTATTTCTCCGGCGGGTCCACCAACCCGTTCGTGTCGTATTACCTGGTGCCGCTGACCATTGCCGCCGTGACGTTGCCGTGGCGTTACTCGGTGGTGCTGTCGGGCATTGCGCTGACGCTCTACACCTTGTTGCTGGCACAGTTCTATCCGTTGCAAACCTTCCCCATCGCCCGGGAAAACCTGCAGATCTACGGCATGTGGCTGAGCTTTGCATTGTCCGCCGCGGTCATCACCTTCTTTGCGGCACGCATGGCCGAGGAACTGCGCCGCCAGGAAGAACTGCGCGCCATTCGTCGTGAAGAGGGGCTGCGTGACCAGCAATTGCTGGCGGTCGCCACTCAGGCGGCCGGTGCGGCTCATGAGCTGGGCACGCCGCTGGCGACCATGAGCGTGCTGCTCAACGAGATGACCCAGGATCACCACGACCCCGCACTGCAAGAAGATCTCGGTGTGCTGCGCGAACAGGTCAAACAGTGCAAGCTGACCTTGCAACAACTGGTGCGCGCTGCCGAAGCCAATCGTCGCATGGCGGTGCAAATGCAGGATGTGACCCAGTGGCTCGACGAGGCTCTGAACCGCTGGCACTTGATGCGCCCCGAAGCCAGTTACCGTTTTCATCTGCTGGGGCAGGGCAGCGTACCGCGCCTGGCGCCACCGCCGGACCTGACCCAGGCGCTGCTCAATCTGTTGAACAATGCGGCCGACGCCTGCCCCGAGGGCTTGGGCGTACAGTTGGATTGGGATGCGGAAAACGTGACCATCAGCATTCGTGACCACGGTGCGGGCGTGCCGCTGGCCATTGCCGAGCAGATCGGCAAACCCTTCTTTACCACCAAGGGCAAAGGTTTCGGCCTGGGCCTGTTTTTGAGCAAGGCCAGCGTGACCCGCGCGGGCGGCTCAGTGAAGCTCTATAGTCATGAGGAAGGTGGCACGCTTACCGAGCTGCGCCTGCCGCGTGTCGCACGAGGAGATATCGATGAGTGACGAGATCCAAGTCGAAGGCGAAGAACTGCCACACCTGTTGCTGGTAGATGACGACGCTACCTTTACCCGCGTCATGGCGCGGGCCATGAGCCGTCGCGGTTTTCGCGTGAGCACTGCCGGTTCCGCCGAAGAGGGCCTGACCATTGCCCAGGCCGACCTGCCGGACTACGCCGCGCTCGACCTGAAAATGGACGGCGATTCCGGCCTGGTGCTGCTGCCCAAGCTGTTGGAACTCGACCCGGAAATGCGCGTAGTGATCCTCACCGGTTATTCCAGCATCGCCACCGCCGTCGAGGCGATCAAGCGCGGCGCCTGCAACTACCTGTGCAAGCCGGCGGACGCCGACGATGTGTTGGCGGCCTTGCTCTCCGAGCACGCCGACCTCGACACCCTGGTGCCGGAAAACCCGATGTCGGTGGACCGTTTGCAGTGGGAGCACATCCAGCGTGTGCTGACTGAACACGAAGGCAACATTTCCGCCACTGCCCGCGCCCTGGGCATGCACCGCCGGACCCTGCAGCGCAAATTGCAGAAACGCCCGGTACGGCGCTGAACGAAGTCTGAACAATCTGCTTCAGGCTGCACGGAGCCCTGAACCGATCGTCTAAGATCGGTTCAAACGCCTGTCATTTTTTTCCTACCGAGCCTGAACAATGAACCAGAACGCTGAGTATTGCGCGGTCAACGACGCGGTGCGTGGGCATTTTTTTCGCCGAACCTGGGCGATGATCACCCCCTATTGGCGCAGTGAAGAGAAGGGCAAGGCCTGGCTGTTGCTGGCTGCAGTTATCGGCCTGTCGCTGTTCAGCGTGGCCATCTCCGTGTGGATCAACCACTGGTACAAGGATTTCTATAACGCTCTGGAGAAGAAGGACACGGCCGCCTTCTGGCAATTGATCGGCTATTTCGGCGGCATCGCCGCCGTGGCGATTCTTGGCGCGGTGTATCGGCTGTACCTGACTCAGATGCTGACGATCCGTTGGCGTGCCTGGCTGACCGAAAAACACTTCGCACGTTGGCTCGCCGACAAGAACTACTACCAACTGGAGCAGGGCGGTTACACCGATAACCCGGACCAGCGGATTTCCGAAGACCTCAACAGTTTCACCTCCAGCACCTTGAGCCTGGGCCTGGGCCTGTTGCGCAACGTGGTCAGCCTGGTGTCGTTCTCGATCATCCTGTGGGGCGTGTCCGGTAGCATCGAAGTGTTCGGCGTCACCATCCCCGGCTATATGTTCTGGTGTGCGCTGCTGTACGCCGCCGTCGGCAGCTGGTTGACGCATCTGATCGGCCGTCGCCTGATCGGCCTGAGCAACCAACAACAACGCTTCGAAGCGGACCTGCGTTTCTCCATGGTGCGCGTGCGCGAGAATGCCGAGAGCATCGCTTTGTACAACGGCGAGCCGAATGAAAATCAACGCTTGAGCGCGCGCTTCGGCAAGGTCTGGCATAACTTCTGGGACATCATGAAAGTGTCCAAGCGCCTGACCTTCTTCACCGCCGGTTACAGCCAGATCGCGATCATCTTCCCGTTTATTGTCGCTGCACCGCGCTACTTTGCCGGCAAAATCGAGCTGGGCGAGCTGATGCAAATCAACTCGGCATTCGGCAACGTGCAAGAGAACTTCAGTTGGTTTATCAGCGCGTATTCGGAACTGGCGTCGTGGCGCGCCACCAGCGACCGTCTGCTGAGCTTCCACCAGGCGATGAGTGATAACGAGCAACGTACGCCCGCTATCGATGTCCGCCCCGAAGGCGAACGCTTGGTGGTGAAGAACCTGGGCATGGACCTGGCCGATGGCCGTCACCTGCTCACTGATGCGGATATGACCGTGGAGCCCGGCCAGCGCGTCATGCTCAGCGGGCGTTCCGGCAGCGGTAAAAGTACGCTGTTGCGGGCCATGGGCCACCTGTGGCCGGCGGGCCACGGCAGCATTCTCCTGCCGGCCGCACGTTACTTGTTCTTGCCGCAAAAGCCTTATTTGCCGATTGGCACGCTCAAGGCCGTACTGAGTTATCCACAGGACGACAGCGTCTACCCGCCAGAACGTTATGCACAGGTGCTGCAAACCTGCCGCTTGCCGCATCTGGTCGACCGCCTTGATGAAGCCAACCACTGGCAGCGCATGCTTTCACCGGGTGAGCAGCAACGCCTGGCCTTCGCCCGTGCCTTGTTGTTCGCGCCGCAATGGCTGTACATGGACGAGGCGACCTCGGCCATGGATGAAGAGGATGAAGCGACACTTTATCAAGCGCTGATCGATGAACTGCCGGGCCTGAGCATCGTCAGCGTCGGCCACCGCAGCAGCCTCAAGCGATTCCATGGGCGGCATGTGCGGATCGAGGGTGGGCAACTGCGGGAACAACAACCGGCTTAAGGTCGTACTCGGTCAGTGTGGGAGGGGGCTTGCCCCCGATGGCTGTGGGTCAGTCACAGCATCTGTAACTGATAGACCTCTATCGGGGGCAAGCCCCCTCCCACAGTGGATCTCTGGTGTGCTTGAGAGTGAGCACCCAACAAAAAGCCCGGCTGATCAGCGATCAGCCGGGCTTTTTGTGTGCTTGAAAAATGACTTACTTCTTCAAGCCATAATGCTCATCCAGCATGCCGGGAGCGTTCGGCGATTTTGGCGCGTAGTCCCGTGGCGGCTCCTGGTTTTCCCGTGGCGGGGTCAGGCGCTCGCGTGGGGCTTGCGGTGCATCGGAATGCAGCGCGGCCAGCAGACGCTGACGGGTGATGTCGTCGAGCGCCAGGCGGTTGGCGCCATCGGCGAGGTGATCCTGTACTTCCTGGTAGCTCTGGGTGAGCTTCTTGACCAGGGTCGCGGTGCTGTTGAAGTGGGTAACAACCTCGTTCTGATAACTGTCAAAACGTTCCTGAATGTCATCCAACTGACGCTGCGTGCGGTTAGGCGCGGCATTCGGCAGCAGGCGAGCAACCAGGAATCCAATGGCGACACCGGCAACCAGGGCGAGAGTCGGCAACAACCAAACTAAGAGCGAGTGTTCCACGAGTCCTTCCTCTATAAACGGCTTTGCTTTACGTTAACGGCTCGGACCTGCGCTGTATACCGCGATTAAGCTCGCAATGATGCCATGCACAGACTTTTAGCTAGACGAGTCGACCCTTTGAGAGGTCACGGAGTTCATCCTTGCTCATGCGTGAAACCCCCGTTTTGATCGATGGCCCGGCGGGTCAATTGGAAGCCTTGTACCTGGATCACCCCGAGCCACGTGGCCTGGCGCTGATCTGTCATCCCAACCCGGTGCAGGGTGGGACCATGCTCAATAAAGTCGTGTCGACCCTGCAACGCACAGCCCGCGATGCCGGTTTGATTACTTTGCGTTTCAACTACCGGGGTGTCGGTGCCAGTGCGGGCACCCACGACATGAGCACCGGTGAAGTGGATGATGCCGAAGCGGCCGCTGCCTGGCTGCGGGAAAAGCACCCGGACTTGCCGATCACGCTGCTCGGTTTTTCCTTCGGCGGCTATGTGGCCGCCAGCCTCGGTGGGCGCCTGGAAGCCAAGGGCGAAAAGCTGGCGCACTTGTTCATGGTGGCGGCTGCGGTGATGCGCCTGCGCGATACCGACCTGCTGCCGCTGGGCTGTCCGCTGACCCTGATCCAGCCGGAAACCGACGAAGTGGTCGACCCGCAGGTCGTCTATGACTGGTCCGCTGCCCTCAAACGCCCCCATGAGCTGCTGAAAGTGGCAGAATGCGGACACTTTTTTCATGGCAAGCTGACCGATCTCAAGGATCTGGTGCTGCCGCGCCTCTCGAATTGATAGCAGTCTGATAAGCGATTACCCATGACGACTCGTACCCGTATCCTCACCGGCATCACCACCACCGGCACGCCGCACCTGGGCAACTACGCCGGCGCGATCCGTCCGGCGATCCTCGCCAGCCAGGACGCCAATGCCGATTCCTTCTACTTCCTGGCCGACTACCACGCCCTGATCAAATGCGATGACCCGCAACGCATCCAGCGCTCGCGTATGGAAATCGCCGCGACCTGGCTGGCCGGTGGCCTGGATGTGAACCGGGTAACGTTCTACCGCCAGTCCGATATCCCTGAAATCCCCGAACTGACCTGGCTGCTCACCTGCGTCGCCGCCAAGGGCCTGCTCAACCGTGCCCACGCCTACAAGGCCTCGGTGGACAAGAACGTGGAAGCCGGCGAAGACCCGGATGCGGGCATCAGCATGGGTTTGTATAGCTACCCGGTACTGATGGCGGCGGACATCCTGATGTTCAACGCGCACAAGGTGCCGGTCGGCCGCGACCAGATCCAGCACGTGGAAATGGCCCGCGATATCGGCCAGCGCTTCAACCACCTGTTCGGCAATGGCAAAGAGTTCTTCACCATGCCCGAGGCGCTGATCGAAGAAAGCGTCGCCACCTTGCCGGGCCTGGATGGCCGCAAGATGTCCAAGAGCTACGACAACACCATCCCGTTGTTCACCAGCGCCAAGGACATGAAGGATGCGATCTCGCGCATCGTCACCGACTCCCGTGCCCCCGGCGAAGCCAAAGACCCGGACAACTCGCACCTGTTCACCCTGTACCAGGCGTTCGCCAGCAAGGCGCAGGAAGAAGAGTTCCGCGCTGAATTGCTGCAAGGGCTGGGCTGGGGCGAGGCGAAGAACCGTCTGTTCCAACTGCTGGATGGCCAGCTGGGCGAAGCCCGTGAGCGTTACCATCAATTGATGTCGCGCCCGTCCGACATGGAAGACCTGCTGCTGATCGGCGCCAAGAAAGCCCGTGCCGTGGCGGCGCCATTCCTGGCTGAGTTGCGTGAAGCGGTGGGCCTGCGTTCGTTCGTAAATCAAGCGGCAGCGCCGGTGGCGGCCAAGAAGAAAGCTGCGAAAGCCGCGCGCTTCGTGAGCTTCCGTGAAGATGATGGTAGCTTCCGCTTCCGCCTGCTGGCCGCCGATGGCGAGCAACTGCTGCTGTCGCGCAACTTTGCCGACGGTAAAGCCGCTGGCGCGGTGACCAAGCAACTGCAAAGTGGCGACGCCCTGGACGTGCGCACCGAAGCCCAGGGTTTCAGCGTCTGGCTGGACGGCGTGGCCGTGGCCGACAGCGCCGAGTTCGCCGACGAACAGTCGCGCGATGCGGCCATCGCGGCCTTGCGCGTCGCGCTGACCCCCCTCGAGGATTAACCCGACCAAGGGTTGATTGCCATTATCCGGGGCCGTCGCTACAGTGACGGCCCGTTTTTGTTGCCTTGCTAACGAAATTATGACGCCCCTAGAACGATATCAAGCTGATCTGAAGCGCCCTGAATTCTTCCATGACGCAGCCCAGGAAACCGCGGTGCGTCATTTGCAGCGCCTGTACGACGACCTGCTCGCGGCCTCGCAAAGCAAGCCAGGGATGCTCAGCAAGCTGTTTGGCAAAAAAGACCGCACGCCGGTCAAGGGCCTGTACTTCTGGGGCGGCGTCGGCCGGGGCAAGACCTACCTGGTCGACACCTTCTTCGAAGCGCTGCCGTTCAAGGAAAAGGTCCGTACCCACTTCCACCGCTTCATGAAGCGCGTGCACGAAGAGATGAAGACCCTGCCGGGCGAGAAGAACCCGCTGACCATCATCGCCAAGCGCTTCTCCGAAGAAGCGCGGGTGATCTGCTTCGATGAGTTCTTCGTCTCCGACATCACCGACGCCATGATCCTCGGCACCCTGATGGAAGAGTTGTTCAAGAACGGCGTGACCCTGGTCGCCACTTCGAACATCGTGCCCGACGGCCTGTACAAGGACGGCCTGCAACGTGCGCGCTTCCTGCCGGCCATCGCGCTGATCAAGCAGAACACCGAGATCGTCAACGTTGACAGTGGCGTCGACTACCGCCTGCGTCACCTTGAGCAAGCTGAGCTGTACCACTTCCCGCTGAACGAAGCGGCCCACGAGAGCCTGAAAAAGAGCTTCCGTGCGCTGACGCCGGAATGCACCCAGGCGGTGGAAAACGACAAGCTGATGATCGAGAACCGCGAAATCATCGCGCTGCGCACGTGCGATGACGTGGCCTGGTTCGACTTCCGCGCACTCTGCGATGGCCCGCGCAGCCAGAACGACTACATCGAGCTGGGCAAGATTTTCCATGCGGTGATCTTGAGTGGCGTGGAGCAGATGAGCGTCACCACCGACGACATCGCGCGGCGCTTTATCAACATGGTCGACGAGTTCTACGACCGTAACGTCAAGCTGATCATCTCGGCTGAGGTCGAGCTCAAGGACCTGTATACCGGTGGCCGCTTGAACTTCGAATTCCAGCGTACCTTGAGCCGCCTGCTGGAAATGCAGTCCCACGAATTCCTGTCGCGCGGACACAAACCTTAAGAACGCCGTAGATCAAAATGTGGGAGGGTGCTTGCTCCCGATAGCTGGGTGCCAGTCACTGTATAGGTTGACTGATACACCGCTATCGGGAGCAAGCCCCCTCCCACATTTGCCTTGTGCGTATCCTTGATTCAGGCCGCTTGCTGGAACTGCTGGCGATATTGGTTCGGCGACAGCTCCGTGTGCTGCCTGAACAACCGCGCAAAGAAACTCGCATCGTCGTAACCCACCTCGTAACTGATGGTCTTGATGCTCTTGCGGCTGCCCGAGAGCAGGCCTTTTGCCGTCTCGATTCGCAGGCGTTGCAGGTAATGCAGCGGCTTGTCACCGGTGGCGGTCTGGAAGCGGCGCATGAAGTTGCGAATGCTCATGCCGTGCTCCCTTGCGACGTCTTCAAAGCGGAACTTGTCGGCGAAGTGCTCTTCGAGCCAATGCTGGATCTGCAGGATGATCACGTCCTGATGCAGCTTCTGCCCACCAAAACCGATGCGCCCCGGCGCGTAGCTGCGCTGCACTTCGTAGAGGATATCGCGGGCCACGGCTTGGGCGATGTTGGCGCCGCAGAAGCGTTCGATCAGGTAGATGTAAAGGTCGCACGCCGAGGTGGTGCCACCGGCGCAATACAGGTTGTCGGCGTCGGTGAGGTGTTTGTCCTGATTGAGTTGGACCTTGGGGAAGCGCTCGCTGAAAGCGTTGAAGAAACGCCAGTAGGTGGTCGCCTCCTTGCCATCGAGCAGGCCGGCCTCAGCGAGCCAGAACACCCCGGTGGCTTCGCCGCAGAGCACGGCGCCGCGGGCATGTTGCTCGCGTAGCCAGGGCAGCACTTGCGGATAGCGGGTGCACAGGGCGTCGAAATCATCCCAGAAAGCCGGCAGCACAATGATGTCGGCGTTTTCCAGGCCGCCATCCACCGGCATGATCACGTCGCTGAAGCTGCGCACCGGTTGCCCATCGGGGCTGACCAGGCGCGTTTCGAACGCTGGCGTCAGGCCCAGGCCCTGCTGTTTGCCATAGCGCAGGCTGGCAAGGTGGAAGAAATCCTTGGCTTGCATGAGGGTAGAAGCAAATACCCGATCAATGGCCAAAATGCTGACGCGCCGCAAGGGCGTGGAGATTTGGTTAGACATAATTTCATTTATTCTTATAGGGGAAAGTGGTCACCAGACGGCTGGATCGTCTTATTTTTTGTCGCATGTGTCCAGTGTCCCGTGACGCCATCGGGGCATAGTCTCTGGGGTCTCGTCCTTGTCCGACAATTCTTGCAGGTGACCCATGATTCCCAGAACCTTGTTCAGTCCCGAGCACGAACTCTTTCGCGAGAGCGTGCGCACCTTCCTCGAAAAAGAGGCGGCGCCATTCCACAGTCAATGGGAGAAGCAGGGCTATATCGACCGCAGCTTGTGGCGCAAGGCAGGGGAGGCGGGGATGCTGTGTTCCCATCTGCCGGAGACGTATGGCGGGCTGGGCGCGGACTTTCTCTACAGTGCGGTGGTGATCGAGGAGATCAGTCGCCTGGGGTTGACTGGCATCGGTTTCTCTCTGCATTCGGACATCGTCGCGCCCTACATCCTGCACTACGGCAGCGAGGCGCTGAAGCACAAATACCTGCCCCAATTGATCTCGGGCGAGATGGTCACGGCCATTGCGATGACCGAGCCGGGTGCCGGTTCCGACCTGCAGGGGGTCAAGACCACAGCGGTTCTGGACGGCGATGAGTACGTGATCAATGGCTCCAAGACCTTCATCACCAACGGCTTCCTGGCCGAGCTGGTGATCGTCGTGGCCAAGACCGACCCCAAGGCCGGCGCCAAGGGCACCAGCCTCTTTCTGGTGGAGGCCGATACGCCTGGCTTTGACAAGGGCAAGCGTCTGGAGAAGGTGGGCATGAAGGCCCAGGATACGTCGGAGCTGTTTTTCCAGGACGTGCGCGTGCCCAGGGAAAACCTGCTGGGCCAGGCGGGCATGGGGTTCGCTTACTTGATGCAGGAGCTGCCCCAGGAGCGATTGACCGTGGCGATTGGCGCCCTGGCGTCCGCCGAGGCCGCGTTGGAGTGGACCTTGGAATACACCCGTGAGCGCAAGGCCTTCGGCAAGGCCATTGCGGATTTCCAGAACACCCGCTTCAAACTGGCAGAGATGGCGACTGAGATTCAGATCGGCCGTGTATTCGTCGACAAGTGCATGGCGTTGCATCTGGAGGGCAAGCTTGATGTGCCTACGGCGGCGATGGCCAAGTACTGGGCGACCGACCTGCAATGCAAGGTGCTCGACGAATGCGTGCAGCTACATGGCGGTTACGGTTTCATGTGGGAATACCCGATTGCACGGGCCTGGGCGGATGCGCGGGTGCAGCGGATCTATGCGGGGACCAACGAGATCATGAAGGAAATCATTGCGCGGGCGCTTTGAGGGGGGCGTCGTTGAGGGCCCCATCGGGAGCAAGCCCCCTCCCACATTTGAATGTATTCACAGATCAAAATGGGGGAGGGGGCTTGCTCCCGATAGCAGTCTAAAGGTCAATCAAGGCGCAGGATTCGGATGATCCTTCTGAATCGCCTCTATCCCTTCCAACACCTCTTTGGACAGCTTCAGGTCAGCACTGGCGATGTTGCTGTCCAGTTGCTCCAGCGACGTAGCCCCGATGATGTTGCTGGTCACGAACGGCTGCTGTGTCACGAACGCCAGCGCCATCTGCGCCGGGTCCAGGCCATGCTCGCGCGCCAGGGCCACATAACGGCTGCATGCCGCCTCCGACTGCGGGTTGAAGTAGCGGCTGAAACGGCTGTACTCGGTCAGGCGTGCCTTTGCCGGGCGTGCCCCGCCTTCGTACTTGCCGCTGAGCATGCCGAAGGCCAGGGGCGAGTAGGCCAGCAGGCCGCACTGTTCGCGAATGGCGACTTCGGCCAAGCCCACTTCGAAGCTGCGGTTGAGCAGGTTGTAGGGGTTCTGGATCGACACCGCACGGCTCCAGCCGCGCGCTTCGGCCAGGGCCAGGAACTTCATGGTGCCCCACGGGGTTTCGTTGGACAGGCCGATGTGGCGGATCTTGCCGGCCTTCACCTGTTCATCCAGTGCCTCGAGGGTTTCCTCAAGTGGGGTGAGGTCGTCTTCGTCCTTGTGCTTGTAGCTCAGTTGGCCGAAGAAATTGGTGCTGCGTTCCGGCCAGTGCAACTGGTAGAGGTCGATCCAGTCGGTCTGCAGGCGCTTGAGGCTGGCATCCAGCGCCAGGGCGATGTGCTTGCGGTTGTGGCGCAGGTAGCCGTCGCGGATGTAGTCGATGGTGTTGCCGGGGCCGGCGATCTTGCTGGCCAGGATCCAGTCAGCCCGGTCGCCGCGACTCTTGAAGTAGTTGCCGATGTAACGCTCGGTGGTGGCGTAGGTGTCGGCCTTGGGTGGCACCGGGTACATCTCGGCCGTATCGAGGAAGTTGATCCCCGCGGCCTTGGCTCGTTCGATCTGCGCAAAGGCCTCTGCCTCGCTGTTCTGCTCGCCCCAGGTCATGGTGCCCAAGGCTATCGCGCTCACGTTCAGATCCGTACGGCCCAGCTGTCGATAATCCATCGGGTACTCCTTCAGGGAAAACAATCATAAAAGCAGGTTGAATTTTTTTTCGCAATCTGCATAATTGCCCACCTCTTTCTGCAGTGGAAGTGATGCGCCGCCTGCCGAAGAATCTTGCCGTTGAACGGACGCGCCGACCCGAGCCCCCGATAGCGTCTGTATCCGGCTGCCTTTGACCTTGTCAAAGTACGCACTATTCAGTAAGATCCGCCGTCTAATTTACAGGCGGCCCCTGAGGCTATTAAAGAATGACAACTTTTACTGCAAAACCGGAAACAGTTCAGCGCGACTGGTTTGTCGTCGACGCCGCTGGTCAGACCCTGGGTCGTCTGGCCACTGAAGTCGCCAGCCGTCTGCGTGGCAAGCACAAGCCTGAGTACACCCCGCACGTTGATACCGGTGACTACATCGTGATCATCAACGCTGAGCAGGTTCGTGTAACCGGCAACAAAGCAAGCGACAAAATGTACTACCGTCACTCCGGTTTCCCAGGCGGTATCAAGTCTTCCAACTTCGAAGGCCTGATTTCCAAGAAGCCTGAAGCCCCGATCGAAATCGCGGTCAAAGGCATGCTGCCGAAGGGCCCACTGGGTCGCGATATGTTTCGCAAGCTGAAAGTCTATGCGGGCGCAGCTCACCCTCATGCTGCTCAGCAGCCCCAAGAACTGAAGTTTTAACGGAATAGTTCATTATGTCGGCGACTCAAAATTACGGCACTGGCCGTCGCAAAACCGCAACCGCACGCGTTTTCCTGCGTCCGGGCACTGGTAACATCTCGATCAACAACCGCTCCCTGGACAACTTCTTCGGCCGCGAAACTGCCCGCATGGTAGTTCGTCAGCCGCTGGAACTGACCGAGACCGTTGAAAAGTTCGACATCTACGTCACCGTTATCGGTGGCGGTGTAAGTGGTCAAGCTGGCGCAATCCGCCACGGCATCACTCGCGCTCTGATGAGCTACGACGAAACCCTGCGTAGCGCTCTGCGCAAAGCTGGCTTCGTTACTCGCGATGCCCGTGAAGTTGAACGTAAGAAAGTCGGTCTGCGTAAAGCGCGTAAGCGTCCGCAGTACTCGAAGCGTTAATTCGCTTTACGTTCCACAAAAACGCCCAGTCTCCTCACGGAGCTGGGCGTTTTTTATTGCCTGCGATTTATGCAGAAATTTTACCGTGACAACTTGCCACATCCGTAGACCCCCTATACTACAAGGCTTGGAGAGGGAGCCCCGGGCAATTCCCTTGTCATACGTGGGGCTTTTCATTACCATCCGTCAAAATTTTTATAAGTAAAGATTCAACACTTAGTAGACGCCTGATTTAACAGGCCAAAAAGCTGATGGGAGAGGACTGAATGAGCAATGACGGCGTGAATGCAGGCCGGCGTCGCTTCTTGGTAGCAGCCACATCCGTGGTGGGTGCTGCAGGAGCGGTGGGGGCTGCGGTCCCGTTCGTGGGGTCATGGTTTCCCAGTGCCAAAGCGAAAGCCGCAGGTGCACCGGTGAAGGTGAATGTCAGCAAGATCGACCCAGGCCAGCAAATGATTGCTGAGTGGCGCGGTCAGCCAGTATTCATCGTTCGTCGTACCGAGGAAATCCTGGGGAATCTGAAGAAAATCGAAGGTCAACTGTCTGACCCCGACTCGAAGAATTCCGACCAACCCGCTTACGTCGATAAGGAAATCCGTTCGATCAAGCCAGAAATCCTGCTGCTGATCGGTATCTGCACCCACCTGGGCTGCTCGCCTACTTTCCGTCCTGAAGTTGCTCCCGCCGACCTTGGCAAAGACTGGGTAGGTGGCTACTTCTGCCCTTGCCACGGCTCTCACTACGACCTGGCCGGTCGCGTCTACAAGGCACAACCCGCACCCTTGAACCTGCCGGTTCCGCCCCATCACTACGAGACTGACAGTGTCATTGTCATTGGTGTCGACCAAGGGGAGAAAGCCTGATGAGCAAGTTCATGGATTGGGTGGATGCACGCTTCCCCGCGACTAAAATGTGGGAAGACCATCTCAGCAAATATTACGCACCAAAAAACTTCAACTTCTTCTACTTCTTCGGTTCCCTGGCGCTGCTGGTGCTGGTCAACCAGATCGTCACCGGCGTCTGGCTGACGATGAGCTACACCCCGTCGGCGGAAGAGGCGTTCGCCTCCGTCGAGTACATCATGCGCGACGTCGAGTACGGCTCGATCCTGCGCCTGCTGCACTCCACCGGCGCATCGGCGTTCTTCATCGTTGTCTACCTGCACATGTTCCGTGGCCTGCTCTACGGTTCGTACCAGAAACCCCGCGAACTGGTCTGGGTCTTCGGCATGCTGATATATCTGGCGCTGATGGCCGAAGCCTTCATGGGTTACTTGCTGCCTTGGGGCCAGATGTCGTACTGGGGAGCCCAGGTGATCATCTCGTTGTTCGGCGCGATCCCGGTGATCGGTAACGACCTGACCCAGTGGATTCGTGGTGACTACCTGATCTCCGGCATCACCCTGAACCGCTTCTTTGCTCTGCACGTCGTAGCCCTGCCGATCGTGATTCTCGGCCTGGTAGTACTGCACATCCTGGCGCTGCACGAAGTGGGCTCCAACAACCCCGATGGCGTGGATATCAAGAAGCACAAAGACGAAAATGGCGTACCGCTGGACGGCATTCCATTCCATCCGTACTACACGGTCAAAGATATTGTCGGTGTGGTCGTCTTCCTGTTTATCTTCTGCTCGATCGTGTTCTTTTTCCCGGAGATGGGCGGTTATTTCCTGGAGAAACCCAACTTCGAACAGGCCAACGCCTTCAAGACGCCTGAGCATATTGCCCCGGTCTGGTACTTCACGCCGTTCTACGCCATCTTGCGGGCGATCCCCGACAAACTGATGGGTGTCATGGCGATGGGGGCTTCGATCGCGCTGCTGTTCGTGCTGCCCTGGCTGGACCGAAGCCCGGTCAAGTCCATGCGCTACAAAGGCTGGCTGAGCAAAATCTGGCTGTGGATATTCTGCATCGCGTTCGTGATCCTGGGCGTACTCGGCGTATTGGCGCCAACCCCCGAGCGTACGCTGCTGTCGCAGATCTGCACCTTCCTGTACTTCGCCTACTTCATTCTGATGCCGTTCTACACCCGGCTCGAGAAGACCAAACCGGTTCCGGAAAGGGTGACTGGCTGATGAAAAAGTTATTCGTTGCTTTGATGCTTGCGGCGCTGCCGCTCCTGTCCTTCGCGGCCGAACATGGTCCTGAGCTGGAAAAAGTCGATATCGACGTGTCCGATAAGGCTGCCATGCAAGACGGCGCACGCACGTTCGCCAACTACTGCATGGGTTGCCACAGCGCCAAGTTCCAGCGGTACGAGCGCGTCGCCGACGACCTGGGCATTCCTCACGAAGTGATGCTCGACAAGCTGGTATTCACTGGCGCCAAGATTGGCGACCATATGAACATCGGGATGCAGCCGGCGGACGCCAAGGCCTGGTTCGGTGCGGCACCGCCCGATCTGACCCTGGTGGCCCGCGTGCGTGGGATTGACTGGCTGTATGGCTATCTGAGATCTTTCTACGAAGATCCGGCGCGCCCTTGGGGGGTGAACAACAAGGTGTTCCCGAACGTCGGCATGCCTAACGTTCTGGTAAGCCTGCAGGGCCGGCAAGTGGTAGGATGCAAGCAGGTTCAGGTCGTTGAAGACGGCAAGAAGCAATATGATCCGTTGACCGGTACGCCGTTGACCCACGAAGCGTGCGATCAACTGACCATTGTGCCCAAGACCGGTACGCTGAATGAAGAGCAGTTCGACGAGAAGGTCAAGAACCTGGTGACCTTCCTGGCCTACTCGGCCAACCCGGTCAAACTGCAGCACCAACGTATCGGCACCTATGTATTGCTGTACCTGGCTTTCTTCTTTGTATTCGCTTATCTGCTCAAGCGCGAATACTGGAAGGATGTGCATTGATCCAACCGTAAGCAATTGCTGTTAATCTTGCGCGCCCAGCGGCATCTCTGAACATGTAGCAGTCTGGTTGAACCGGACGTTACGGAGATGCTCACTGGGCGCGCTCGTTTTTGAGCTTTCGATAATTTCAACAAGCGAGGAGGACCGCCATGGGCGTGACCAATCGGTTGGCCTGTTACTCCGACCCCGCCGACCACTATTCCCACCGAGTACGTATCGTGCTCGCCGAGAAGGGTGTCAGCGCAGAGATCATCAGTGTGGAGGCGGGCCGTCAGCCGCCGAAGCTGATCGAAGTGAACCCCTACGGCAGCTTGCCCACTCTGGTCGATCGTGACTTGGCGTTGTGGGAGTCGACTGTGGTGATGGAATACCTGGATGAGCGTTACCCGCATCCCCCTTTGCTGCCGGTGTACCCGGTGGCGCGTGCCAACAGCCGCCTGCTGATCCATCGGATCCAGCGTGACTGGTGCGGGTTGGTGGATCTGATTCTGGATTCGCGTACCAAAGAAGCCGCTCGGGTGCAGGCGCGTAAGGAATTGCGCGAGAGCCTGACCGGTGTTTCTCCGTTGTTCGCCGATAAACCTTTTTTCCTCAGTGAGGAACAAAGCTTGGTGGATTGCTGCCTATTACCGATACTCTGGCGCTTGCCGATTCTCGGTATCGAACTGCCGCGGCCGGCCAAGCCGTTGCTTGATTACATGGAGCGCCAGTTTGCGCGTGAGGCTTTCCAGGCGAGTCTGTCTGGTGCCGAACGCGATATGCGCTAAGGCTTAAGGAGCCGCTGATGAACTCCAGTCGACCCTACCTGGTCCGCGCGCTCTATGAGTGGATTGTGGACAACGATTGCACCCCGCACATGCTGGTCAATTCCGAATTTCCTGCGGTTCAGGTACCGCAGGGTTTTGCCAGTGACGGGCAGATCGTCCTGAACGTATCACCCAGCGCCGTGCGCCACCTGCACATGGACAACGAGGCCGTCAGCTTCGAAGGGCGTTTCGGCGGCGTGCCACATACGCTGTACGTGCCTATTGGCGCCATCCTCGGGATTTACGCCCGGGAAAATGGCCAAGGCATGGTGTTTGATCTGGAGTCATCTCTCGCAGATGACGAATCGATCGAAGGCGAAGATGGCGATGATTTGCCACCACCGGATACCGAGCCGCCGCGCCCCAGCGGCCGGCCGAGTCTGAAAGTGGTGAAGTAATGGGTTGACCCTTGAGGTCTGCCTGGAAAATGCCTCGACCTGGGTCGGGGCATTTTTTTGCGCGGATGATAAAGATGAAAGTCGCGACAGGACGGTGATCGTACAACCACCATGGGCTATGATGCGTGCTCAAGTTCGCCGAAAAAGATGATTCATCATGGATAACGCCCACACCGCCCCTCGTCTTCCCCGCAAGCGCCGCAGCCTTGCCCAGGAACTGGTCACGGTGTTGTCCGAGCAGATCCGCGATGGCCAGCTCAAGCGCGGTGATAAATTGCCCACCGAGTCGGCGATCATGGATGCCCACGGGGTCAGTCGCACGGTCGTGCGCGAAGCGATCTCGCGATTGCAGGCCGCAGGGCAGGTGGAAACCCGTCACGGCATCGGCACTTTCGTATTGGACACGCCAAGCCCCAGCGGCTTTCGGATTGACCCGGCCACGGTCGTGACCTTGCGTGATGTGCTGGCGATCCTGGAGCTGCGCATCAGCCTGGAGGTGGAGTCTGCCGGCCTGGCGGCGCTACGTCGCAGTGATGAGCAGTTGGCAGCCATGCGCGCCGCCCTCGACGCTTTGAATGAAAGCGCGGCTCATGCCGGTGATGCGGTGGCGTCCGACTTTGCGTTCCACCTGGAAATTGCGCTGTCTACCGGCAACCGTTACTTCACCGACATCATGACCCACCTGGGCACCAGCATCATTCCGCGCACACGGTTGAATTCGGCGCGCCTGGCCCATGATGACCAGCAGCACTATATGAGCCGCTTGAGTCGTGAGCACGAAGAAATCTATGAAGCGATTGCGCGGCAGGATTCGGATGCGGCGCGGGCGGCCATGCGGCTGCATCTGACCAACAGCCGGGAACGGCTGCGCCATGCCCATGAAGAGGCGCAGGCGCAGCGCGGTTAAGGGTCAGGCGGGCTGGTTGGGCTTGTAGTCCTTGAGCAACAGGTAGGTGCTCCACCCCCACCAATCATTCGTCCAGTGCTTGTCGTTCAGGTCATTCACGTCCTTTCGGCGCAGCACCTTGTCTCCCTCCATCTTGAACAGCGGCGAGAAGTTATTCGCCGGGTTCTGCGCGGCATTCAGGTCCGGCACATACAGCGGTGCCTTGTAGTTGGCCGGGGAGGGCGCGACCCCACTGATAAACGTGTCGAAGATCTCATCCGCTGAAGCCTGTACCGCACGTTTGACCTGTACGCGATTGGCCGCGTCAATCGCATCGAAGTAGCGTTTGTCCCCATAGGCATGCCACTGATCGCCCATGGCATTGCGTACGTTGAGTCCGAATTTACTGTCTTCGTCATGCATGAAACGACTGATCAGCGAACCCAGATCGCCCGGCGTCACCACGGCCGCCAATTGTTTGCGCGGTACACGCAAATGGCCGGCGGAGAACAGGTCGGTCAAAAAGTGATCGGCGAAACTGTTCATGGCATACGCCAGCTCCAATGCCTGGTCGGTACCGGTCTGATGGGCGACGACGGCTTGTTGAAGTGCCGCCGTGTGCCCCGCCAGATAGGCCGAAAGCGCCCATTCGCCGAAGTGATCGGCATTGTCCGCCGCCAGTTTCAGGTAGCGTCCCAGCGGGATCAGCGCCGAAACCGCACTGCCGCCGCCAGTGATCCGGTTCCATTCTTCAGACAACGTATCACCCAGGGCGTCATAGGCTTCATGGGGTTGCTTACCGTCCTTGATGGCCTGGTTGACCGCGTTGATCTCCTTTTGCATCACCGCGAGAATTTTTTTGGCTTCCTCCCGCGAGGCCGGCAGCACAGCCAGCGAGTTAAACGCTGCCGTGAAGCGTTGCACACGGTCGGCAGGGGATGCGCCATCGCTGATGGGCTGACCGGGGATGCCATAGAAATCGCCGCCCAGGGCGATCACTTGGCCATACGTCAGTGCGAGGCCGTTGGGCAGGTGCAACTCGACCTGGTGGGCAGGAATTGCCGGAGCGCCTTTGACGAAGCGCAACAGGGTGTCGTCGCCGATGGCGGTGTGTTCACCCCCTTCGAAGCGCAATGTCGGCGGGCTTTTTTCGGGTGCTGCGAATTCAAGATCTGACATGTTAGCTCCTTGCTATGTCGTAGGAATCTTCCTTGATAACTGTATGTATATACAGTTAATTTGAGGATAGAGGAAAATTTTCCTACGTCAAGAAGGCGCGTCCAGACATCTCGCGCACTGCAGCCTGATGAATTGCGGTTGACGAATTTATTTATAGTTGTACGATGACGTACGACATCACGAAAACCAACAATACCTTTCACATGAAGTCTTTGCCCAGGGTGTTCGAATAATGAATCCACAAGAACTGAAGTCCATCCTTTCCCACGGTCTGCTGTCTTTTCCGGTGACCGATTTCAACGCCCAGGGTGACTTCCACCAGGCGGGCTACATCAAGCGCCTCGAATGGCTGGCCCCCTACGGTGCGACGGCGTTGTTCGCCGCCGGCGGTACCGGTGAGTTTTTCTCCCTGGCCGCCAGCGAATATTCCCAAGTGGTGAAAACCGCCGTTGATACCTGCGCCAGCAGCGTGCCGATCCTCGCCGGTGTGGGCGGTTCGACCCGCCAGGCGATCGAGTACGCCCAGGAAGCCGAACGCCTCGGCGCCAAAGGCTTGTTGCTGCTGCCGCACTACCTCACCGAAGCCAGCCAGGACGGGGTTGCCGCCCACGTTGAGGCGGTGTGTAAATCGGTCAAGATCGGTGTAGTGGTCTACAACCGCAACGTCTGCCGCCTGACTGCGCCATTGCTGGAGCGCTTGGCCGAACGTTGCCCGAACCTGATCGGCTACAAGGACGGCTTGGGTGACATCGAGTTGATGGTGTCGATCCGTCGTCGTCTGGGTGACCGATTCAGCTACCTCGGCGGCCTGCCGACTGCAGAGGTTTACGCCGCTGCCTACAAGGCCCTGGGCGTTCCGGTGTACTCCTCGGCGGTGTTCAACTTCATCCCGAAAACTGCGATGGACTTCTACCACGCGATTGCCAAGGACGATCACGCCACGGTCGCCAAAATCATCGACAACTTCTTCCTGCCTTACCTCGACATCCGTAACCGCAAGGCGGGTTATGCCGTGAGCATCGTCAAGGCCGGCGCCAAGATCGCCGGTTATGACGCAGGCCCGGTCCGTACCCCACTGACCGACTTGCTGCCGGAAGAATACGAAGCCCTGGCGGCACTGATCGACCAGCAAGGTCCGCAGTAACTTATCAACAAGGCCGCTGAGCAATCAGCAGCCTTTTGCGTCAGGAGAAGATTTGTGTCCCAAGCCAAGCGTTTTGAAAACTACATCAACGGCGAGTGGGTGGCCGGTACCGACTACTGCGTCAATCTCAACCCGTCGGAGTTGTCCGATGTCATCGGCGAATATGCCAAGGCTGACGTAGCTCAGGTCAATGCCGCTATCGATGCCGCCCGGGCTGCGTTTCCGGCCTGGTCGACATCCGGTATCCAGGCTCGCCACGATGCGCTGGATAAAGTCGGCAGCGAAATCCTCGCCCGCCGTGAAGAACTCGGCACCCTGCTGGCCCGGGAAGAGGGCAAGACCCTGCCCGAAGCCATTGGCGAAGTGACGCGTGCAGGTAATATCTTCAAGTTTTTCGCCGGTGAATGCCTGCGCCTGTCCGGCGACTATGTGCCGTCGGTGCGCCCAGGCGTCCACGTTGAAGTGACCCGCGAAGCGCTGGGTGTGGTTGGCCTGATCACACCGTGGAACTTCCCGATTGCCATCCCCGCCTGGAAAATCGCCCCGGCCCTGGCCTACGGTAACTGCGTGGTGATCAAGCCCGCCGAGCTGGTGCCGGGCTGTGCCTGGGCCCTGGCGGAAATCATTTCTCGCGCCGGTTTTCCCGCCGGCGTGTTCAACCTGGTGATGGGCAGTGGTCGTGTGGTCGGCGATGTGTTGGTCAACAGCCCGAAAGTCGATGGCATCAGCTTCACCGGCTCGGTGGGCGTGGGTCGTCAGATCGCCGTGAGCTGTGTGTCGCGCCAGGCCAAAGTGCAGTTGGAAATGGGCGGCAAGAACCCGCAGATCATCCTCGATGATGCCGACCTCAAGCAGGCTGTCGAGCTGTCGGTACAAAGTGCGTTCTACTCCACCGGCCAGCGTTGCACCGCATCCAGTCGCTTGATTGTCACGGCCGGCATCCACGACCGGTTCGTCGCGGCCATGGCCGAGCGCATGCGCTCTATCACTGTCGGTCACGCGCTGAAAAGCGGCACCGATATTGGCCCGGTCGTGTCCCAGGCCCAGTTGGACCAGGATCTGAAATACATCGACATCGGCCAAAGCGAAGGCGCTCGGCTGGTCAGTGGCGGCGGCCTGGTGACCTGTGACACCGAAGGCTATTACCTGGCGCCGACGTTGTTTGCCGACAGCGAAGCCGCCATGCGTATCAGTCGTGAGGAGATCTTCGGTCCGGTAGCCAACGTGGTCCGCGTGGCGGACTACGAGGCGGCGTTGGCGATGGCCAATGACACCGAATTCGGTTTGTCGGCCGGTATTGCCACCACGTCGCTGAAGTACGCCAACCACTTCAAGCGCCACTCCCAGGCCGGGATGGTCATGGTCAACCTGCCGACAGCGGGTGTGGATTACCACGTGCCGTTCGGTGGCCGTAAGGGCTCGTCCTATGGTTCGCGTGAACAAGGTCGTTATGCACAAGAGTTCTACACCGTGGTGAAAACCAGCTACATCGGGTCGTAGGACGCGCCCGTCGTAGGAGCCGGTTGCCTGCCGGCTCCTACCTTCAACACAGAAATGATTACCCGCAAAAAAAATAATTAGTGGGAGTACTTCTTCATGCAAGCGACCAAGCCGACCCACGTCCGCTATTTGATCCTGCTCATGCTGTTTCTGGTGACGACGATCAACTATGCCGACCGGGCCACTATCGCCATCGCAGGCTCCAGCCTGCAAAAAGACCTCGGTATCGACGCGGTCACCCTCGGTTACATCTTCTCCGCATTCGGTTGGGCCTACGTGGCTGGGCAAATTCCCGGTGGCTGGCTGCTGGACCGGTTCGGCTCGAAAAAAATCTATGCCTTGAGCATCTTCACCTGGTCTTTGTTCACCGTGCTGCAAGGCTATGTTGGTGAGTTCGGGGTTTCCACCGCAGTGGTCGCGTTGTTCATGCTGCGCTTTCTGGTGGGCCTGGCTGAGGCGCCGTCGTTTCCCGGAAATGCGCGTATTGTCGCAGCGTGGTTTCCTACGGCGGAGCGCGGTACGGCGTCGGCCATCTTCAACTCGGCGCAGTACTTCGCCACCGTGCTGTTTGCGCCGCTGATGGGCTGGATCGTCTTCACCTTCGGCTGGCAGCACGTGTTTATCGTGATGGGCGTGATCGGCATTCTGTTTTCGCTGATCTGGCTCAAAGTGATCCACAGCCCGCGCCAGCATCCGATGATCAACGAAGCCGAGTTCAATCACATCGCGGCCAATGGTGCGATGGTCGATATGGATCAGGATAAAGGCAAAGGCAAGAAAACCGACGGCCCGAAGTGGAATTACATCCGCCAGTTACTGACCAATCGCATGATGCTCGGCGTGTACCTGGGCCAATATTGCATAAACGGCATCACGTACTTCTTCCTCACCTGGTTCCCGGTGTACCTGGTGCAGGACCGTGGCATGACCATCCTCAAGGCCGGCTTCATTGCGTCGTTGCCGGCGATCTGCGGGTTTATCGGCGGCGTGCTCGGTGGGGTGATTTCCGATTACCTGCTGCGCAGGGGCCATTCGCTGACCTTCGCGCGCAAGGCGCCGATCATTGGCGGGCTGTTGATTTCCAGCAGTATCGTGGCTTGCAACTACGTGGATATCGAATGGATGGTGGTCGGCTTCATGGCCCTGGCGTTCTTCGGCAAGGGCGTTGGCGCACTGGGTTGGGCGGTGGTGTCCGACACCTCGCCGAAACAGATCGCCGGCCTCAGTGGCGGCTTGTTCAATACCTTCGGTAACCTCGCGTCGATCACCACGCCGATCGTCATCGGTTACATCATCAGCACCACCGGCTCGTTCAAGTGGGCCCTGGTGTTTGTCGGCGCCAACGCGCTGGTGGCGGTGTTCAGCTACCTGGTCATCGTTGGCCCGATCAAGCGTGTAGTACTCAAAGAGCCTCCAAGCAAGGGGCCTGAGCTGACCCATCTGTCCGAAGCGCATTCCTGAGGGGCCGTGTGATGCAATTGATTGAACATGCCGATTCGCCACGCTCGATTCGTTTGCACGAGCGCGACAACGTGGTGATCGTGGTCAACGATCAGGGGGTACCGGCCGGGACCGAGTTTCCGGACGGCCTGGTGACGCTGGAGTTTATTCCCCAGAGCCACAAGGTGACCCTGGAAGATATTCCCGAAGGCGGTCGGATCATTCGTTATGGCCAGACCATCGGGTATGCCTTGGCGCCGATTCCACGTGGCAGTTGGGTGCAGGAAGATCAACTGCGCATGCCCACCGCGCCACCGCTGGACAGCTTGCCGCTGTCCACCGAGGTCCCGCAAACCCAGGCGCCGTTGGAGGGCTTTACGTTCGAGGGCTATCGCAACGCCGATGGTACCGTGGGGACGCGCAATATCCTCGGTATCACCACCACGGTGCAGTGCGTCACGGGCGTGCTGGATCATGCGGTCAAGCGCATCAAGGACGAATTGCTGCCCAAGTATCCGCACGTTGACGACGTGGTGGCGCTCACCCACAGCTACGGCTGCGGCGTGGCGATCACCGCGACGGATGCCTATATCCCGATCCGCACGGTGCGCAACCTGGCACGCAACCCCAACCTGGGGGGCGAAGCGCTGGTGATCAGCCTGGGTTGCGAGAAATTGCAGGCCGGGCAAGTGATGCATGAGCACGACAGTTCCGTCGACCTGAGCGAGCCGTGGTTGTACCGCCTGCAGGACGCCAGCCACGGCTTCACTGAAATGATCGAGCAGATCATGGCGCTGGCCGAAACCCGCTTGAAGAAGCTCGACCAGCGTCGTCGTGAAACCGTGCCGGCCTCCGAGCTGATCCTGGGGATGCAATGCGGGGGCAGCGATGCGTTTTCCGGCATCACCGCCAACCCGGCGCTGGGGTACGCCTCGGACTTACTGTTGCGGGCCGGGGCGACGGTGATGTTTTCCGAAGTGACTGAAGTCCGAGACGCCATCTACCTGCTGACTTCTCGCGCACAGAGCGAGGACGTTGCTCGGGAGCTGGTCAGGGAAATGGACTGGTACGACCGTTACCTGGCCAAGGGCGAGGCGGATCGCAGCGCCAATACCACGCCAGGCAATAAGAAGGGCGGGTTGTCGAACATTGTCGAGAAGTCTTTGGGGTCTATTGTCAAATCCGGCAGCAGTGCGATCAACGGCGTGCTTGGCCCCGGCGAGCGATTCAAGGGCAAGGGTCTGATTTTTTGCGCCACGCCGGCTAGTGATTTTGTGTGTGGCACCTTGCAACTGGCGGCGGGAATGAACCTGCATGTGTTCACCACCGGGCGTGGCACGCCGTATGGGCTGGCGATGGCGCCCGTGGTGAAAGTGTCGACGCGCACGGAGTTGGCGCAGCGCTGGCCGGATCTCATCGATATCGACGCCGGGCGCATTGCCACAGGGCGCGCGAGTATCGAGGAATTGGGCTGGGAGTTGTTTCACTTCTACCTGGACGTGGCCAGCGGCAAGAAGCAGACGTGGGCCGAACGGCATAAGCTGCATAACGACATCACCCTGTTCAATCCTGCGCCTATCACCTGAACTTGCCTTGTAGTGAGCGGGCTTGCCCCGCGCTGGGCGGCAAAGCCGCCCCAATCGCCGCGGTGTTTCAGAAAGACCGAAGCGCTTGGGATTAGGGCCGCTTCGCAGCCCATCGGGAGCAAGCCCCCTCCCACAGTGACAGCGTTAAGCCTTGACTGGCTGGTATTAGGGCGTGCCTCGCCCTCAACCCAGGCGCCTCGGTCTTTCTGAAGCGTCTTGGGAGGGCTCGTTGGGGCGGCTGCGCCACCCAGCGCGGGGCGAGCCCGCTCACTACAACCGGACGGGGTGGCCTGTGGTGGCTTATCATTGGCTACCTGACGACGTCGACCAAGGTTCTCCCCGGCATGCTGGCTATTTTCTTCACCACCCTCACCATCACGGCGCCGGTGTTTGCCATGCTGTTCCTTGGTGTGCTGCTCAAGCGCATCAACTGGATCAACGACAACTTTATCCACACTGCCTCGTCCCTGGTGTTCAACGTCACCATGCCGGCGCTGCTGTTCCTGGGCATCCTGCATGCCGATCTGCATTCGGCGCTCAAGCCGGGTTTGCTGATCTACTTTGCCGTTGCCACCTTGCTCAGCTTTGCATTGGCCTGGGGTTGGGCGATTGTTCGTTGCCCGCGTGAAGACCGGGGCATTTATACCCAGGGTGCGTTTCGCGGCAATAACGGGGTCATCGGCCTGGCGCTGGCAGCCAGCATGTACGGTGACTACGGCATTTCCCTGGGCGCTATCCTCGCGGCGTTGGTGATCCTGTTCTACAACACGCTGTCGACCATCGTGCTGGCGGTGTATAGCCCGGTGATCAAGTCCGACCCGTGGAGTATCTGCAAAAGTGTGCTGGCCAACCCGTTGATCATCAGCGTGATTGCGGCCGCGCCGTTTGCGATGTTCAAGATCGGCCTGCCGGGTTGGCTGGAGTCTTGCGCCCGGTATTTGGCGGACATGACCCTGCCGCTGGCGTTGATCTGCATCGGTGGCACCTTGTCGCTGGCAGCGCTGCGCAAGAGTGGCAACATGGCGCTCAGCGCCAGCCTGGTAAAAATGCTCGGCTTGCCGCTGGTGGCGACGCTAGGCGCCTGGTTGCTGGGCTTCCGGGGGCCGGAGCTGGGCATTCTGTTTCTGTACTTCGGCGCGCCGACGGCCGCTGCGAGTTTCGTGATGGCCAGGGCGGCCGAGGGCAATCATGAACTGGCGGCGGCGATTATCGTGATCACCACGCTGATGGCGGCGGTGACCACGAATATCGGGATCTTTGTGTTGCAGGCAGGCGGCTGGATCTAACCTTCCTTCTGGTAGCTGTCGATGACTTCCTGGGCCGCACGAAACGCATCGATCGCCGCCGGCACCCCGGCATACACCGCGCAATGCAGCAGCGCTTCGCGAATTTCTTCGACGGTGCAGCCATTATTCAGTGCGCCCCGCACATGGCCTTTGAGCTCCTGCGGGCATTTGAGCGCGGTCAGGGCGGCGAGGGTGATCAGGCTGCGCGTCTTCAGGGGCAAGCCTTCGCGATTCCACACGCTGCCCCACGCGTGCTCGTTGACGAAATCCTGCAACGGTTGGGTGAACTCGGTGGCATTGCCCAGGGCGCGTTCGACGAACGCGTCGCCCATGACTTGGCGACGCATTTCAACCCCGGGCTTTTTCTGATCGGTCATTGCGATTCCCTCTTGTGTTGACGACGCCAGGCCCGTAGCGATGTGAACAACAGCAACGCCACCAGCACCGGCAGGACGTAGTACAGCATCAATTGTTCGAGCTTATTGGCCAGGGGCATGCCGGTGGTGAACGCCATCACATGCAGGCCATACGCAAGGTACAGTCCCAGCAGCACCAGGCCTTCGGCGCGAGTGACGCGGTAACCGGTATAGAACACCGGCAAGCACAGGGTGATTGCGCCGAGCATCACCGGCAGGTCGAAGTCCAGGGCGTTGGGTGACACCGACAGTGGCGACGGTGCGATCAACGCCGTAAAACCCAGTACGCCCAGCAAGTTGAACAAATTGCTGCCAATCACGTTGCCCACGGCTATTTCCCGCTCGCCACGCAGGGCTGCAATCAACGAGGTGGCGAGGCACGGCAGAGAGGTACCGACGCCGATCAGCGTGAGGCCGATGATGCGTTCCGACAGGCCCAGGTCACCGGCCACATCCACCGCTGCGCCCAGCAGCAAATGCCCGGCCAGCACCAGCACCAGGAACCCGCCCAGCATCAGCAATACGCTACTCAGCCAAGGCGCTTGGGCCACGGTATCCCGTGTACGTGGGCGGCGTGAGTGGCGGGTCTGGTAATGCAACAGGCCCAGATAGCCCGCCAGGGCGGCGAGCAACAGCAGGCCATCGAAGGGTGTCAGCGCTTCGTTGGCTGCCAGCGCAAAGACCAGCAGCCCGGCGAGGATCATGACCGGGATGTCCAGGCGAACCAGTTGTCGTGACACTCGCAATGGAATGACCAGGGCGGACAAACCCAGGGTCACCAGGATGTTGAAGATGCTGCTGCCGATTACGCTACCCACGGCAATATCGGTGTTGCCGGCCACGGTAGCTTGCAGGCTGACGGTCATCTGCGGCGCGCTGCTGCCGAAGGCGACGATACTCAAGCCGATGATCAGCGGCCGTACCTTGAGGCTGGCGGCCAGGCGCACGGCGGCACGCACCAGGATTTCGGCACCGACGATCAGCAGCAACAGGCCGCTGATCAGTTCGGCCAGGCTCCAGGGCGAGAGTGCGTTCAATCCAAAAATACTCAAGGCGGCCTCGATCAGTTGCTCATGGCTTGCACACGAACCCGTGCGGTGCCGCTGCCCAGCATACCCAGTTGCTCGGCTGCTTTGCGCGACAGATCGATCAAGCGCCCTCGGGTATGCGGGCCACGGTCATTCACGCGTACCACCACGGATCTGTTGTTGGCGAGGTTGGTCACCCTGACCCGGGTGCCGAAGGGCAGGCGCCGGTGGGCGGCCGTCAGGGCGTTCTGGTTGAAGGGTTCACCGCTGGCGGTTCTTTTGCCATGGTGCTTGGCACCGTAATAGGAGGCGGTGCCAGTTTCGTCGTAGCCGTTGGGGTCAATGAGGCCGCTGGCGCAACCGGTCAACAGGGAGAACAGGGCCAGGAGGCCGAATAGACGCTTCATTTCCAGGTATCCCCCTATCAAATGTGGGAGGGGGCTGGCCCCCGATAGCGGTGAGTCAGTCCATAAAATTGCTGACTGATACACCCTCATCGGGGGCAAGCCCCCTCCTACAGTAGACCGAGCTCACCCGGTCTCTTCATCGCTGTCAGCCTTCGAGCTTGCTTTTCAGCAGTTCGTTCACCTGTTGCGGGTTGGCCTTGCCTTTGGATGCTTTCATCGCCTGACCGACAAAGAAGCCGAACATCTTGCCGCGTTTGGCTTCGTCGGCCGCACGGTATTGTTCGACCTGCTCGGCGTTGGCCGCGAGCATTTCGTCGAGAACGGCGGAAATCGCACCGCTGTCGGTCACTTGCTTGAGGCCACGCTGCTCGATGATCTCGTCGGCGCTGCCTTCGCCTGCGGCCATGGCTTCAAACACGGTCTTGGCGATTTTGCCGGAGATCGTGTTGTCCTTGATACGCAGCAGCATGCCGCCCAGTTGCTCGGCTGTGACTGGGGCCTCGTCGATTTCCAGGCCCTGTTTGTTCAACAGGCTGCCCAGCTCGACCATCACCCAGTTGGCCGCCAGTTTGGCGTCACCGGCGATGCTCAGCACTTTTTCGAAGTAGTTGGCTTGTTCGCGGCTGGACGCCAGGACGCTGGCATCGTAGACCGACAGGCCGAACTGCTCCTGGAAGCGCTCGCGTTTCTGCTGCGGCAGTTCCGGCAGGGTGCTGCGGATGTCATTGAGGAACGAGTCCTCCAGCACGACCGGCAACAGGTCCGGGTCGGGGAAGTAACGGTAGTCGTTGGCTTCCTCCTTGCTGCGCATGGCGCGGGTTTCGTCTTTGTTCGGGTCGTACAGGCGGGTCTGCTGGATGACCTTGCCGCCGTCTTCGATCAGTTCGATCTGGCGACGCACTTCGCTGTTGATCGCCTTTTCGATGAAGCGGAACGAGTTGACGTTCTTGATCTCGCAGCGGGTGCCGAATTCGACCTGGCCCTTTGGGCGGACCGACACGTTGCAGTCGCAACGCAGCGAACCTTCGGCCATGTTGCCGTCGCAGATGCCCAGGTAGCGCACCAGTGCGTGGATCGTCTTGACGTAGGCTACGGCTTCCTTGGCGCTGCGCATGTCCGGCTCGGACACGATCTCCAGCAGCGGCGTGCCGGCACGGTTCAAGTCGATGCCGGTAGCCCCCGGGAATTCTTCGTGCAGGCTTTTGCCTGCGTCTTCTTCCAGGTGGGCGCGGGTTACACCGACACGTTTGATCGTGCCGTCTTCCAGGGGAATGTCCAGGTGGCCCTTGCCGACGATCGGCAGTTCCATCTGGCTGATCTGGTAGCCCTTGGGCAGGTCCGGGTAGAAGTAGTTCTTGCGCGCGAACACGTTGTGCTGGCCGATCTGGGCGTCAATCGCCAGGCCGAACATCACCGCCATGCGTACCGCTTCCTGGTTCAGCACTGGCAGTACGCCGGGCATGCCCAGGTCAACCAGGCTGGCCTGGGTGTTGGGCTCTGAGCCGAACGTGGTGGCGCTACCGGAGAAAATCTTCGATTGGGTGGCGAGCTGGGTATGAATCTCCAGCCCGATCACAACTTCCCATTGCATAGTGTTCTCCTCAGAAGCCGGTAGGGGTGCGAGTGTGCCAGTCAGTGTTCAACTGGTACTGGTGCGCCACATTGAGCAGGCGGCCTTCCTGGAAATACGGTGCGAGCAATTGCACGCCCACCGGCAGGCCGTCGACGAAACCGGCCGGCATGGACAGACCAGGCAAGCCCGCGAGGTTGGCGGTGATGGTGTAGAAATCTTCCAGATACTCGGCGATCGGGTCGTTGTTCTTGGCGCCGATCTTCCACGCCGGGTTAGGCGTGGTTGGGCCGAGAATCACGTCGACTTCATTAAAGGCGCTCATGAAGTCGTTCTTGATCAGGCGACGGATTTTTTGCGCCTTGAGGTAGTACGCATCGTAGTAACCAGCCGACAGCGCGTAGGCACCCACCATGATCCGGCGTTGTACTTCCACGCCAAAGCCTTCGCCACGCGAGCGCTTGTACAGGTCGGTCAGGTCTTTCGGGTTTTCGCAGCGGTAGCCGAAGCGCACACCGTCGAAACGCGACAGGTTGGAGGAGGCTTCCGCCGGGGCGATCACGTAGTAGGCCGGAATCGCGTGCTGGTTGTTCGGCAGGCTGATTTCCTTGATCACGGCGCCGAGCTTTTCCAGCTCCTTGATGCTGTTGTGCACCAGCTCGTTGATACGTGGGTCGAGGCCTGCGCTGAAGTATTCCTTCGGCACGCCGATACGCAGGCCCTTGATCGACGTAGTCAGGCTGGCGCTGTAGTCCGGCACTGGCTCATCGATGCTGGTGGAGTCCTGTTTATCGAAGCCTGCCATGCCTTGTAACAAAATTGCGCAGTCTTCCGCTGTCCGAGCCAGCGGGCCGCCCTGATCCAGGCTGGACGCGTACGCGATCATGCCCCAACGGGAAACACGACCGTAGGTCGGCTTCAGGCCAGTGAGGTTGGTGAACGCGGCAGGCTGGCGGATCGAACCGCCGGTGTCGGTGGCGGTGGCGGCCGGCAGGAAACGTGCGGCGACGGCCGCAGCCGAGCCCCCGGACGAGCCGCCGGGCACATGCTCCAGGTTCCACGGGTTTTTTACTGCGCCGTAGTAGCTCGACTCGTTGGCCGAGCCCATGGCGAATTCGTCCATGTTGGTCTTGCCCAGGGTTACGGCCCCGGCGGCGGCCAGCTTGGCGACTACGGTGGCGTTGTAGGGCGCCTTGAAGTTGTCGAGCATCTTCGAGCCGCAGCTGGTGCGAATGCCCTGGGTGCAGAACAGGTCTTTGTGGGCGATCGGTGCGCCCAGCAGTGCGCCTTGTTCACCGTTGGCGCGACGCTCGTCGGCGGCCTTGGCCTGGCTCAAGGCCAGTTCCTCGGTGAGGCTGATGAAGCTGTTGACCTTGGGATCGTGCTCGGCGATGCGCGCCAGCAGGGTCTTGGTCAGCTCTTCGGAAGAAAACTTTTTGTCGGCGAGACCGCGGGCGATCTCGGCCAGAGTCATGTGATGCATGAAAGGCTCTTTCCCTTTAGTCGATGACTTTCGGAACCAGATACAGGCCGTTTTCGACCGCTGGCGCGATGGACTGGTAAGCCTCGCGGTTATTGCGCTCGGTCACGACGTCTGCGCGCAGGCGCTGGCTGGCTTCCAGCGGGTGAGCCAGGGGCTCGATACCGTCGGTATTCACGGCCTGCATTTGGTCAACCAGCCCGAGAATGCTGTTCAGGGCTGCGGTGGTCTGTGGAAGATCGGCGTCATTCAGGCCAAGCGAGGCCAGATGCGCGATTTTTTCCACGTCGGAGCGTTCAAGCGCCATGGGATTCTCCAGTGGAAAACAGAACGGAGGGCGTCCGTGTGTTAGATTGTCGGAACACTACCGCATTTCTACGGTCATATGGCCGCGATTGTGGGGGTTGGTGCACAGAAAGTCGGCCAATTTAGCACATTGGCGCCTTGCCCAAAATCCCTGTCGTTGTTAGAGTTTGCCGCACTTTTTTACCCACGCGTTGCCTAGGGTCCCTTTCCCATGTTCAAGAAACTGCGTGGCATGTTTTCCAGCGATCTTTCCATTGACCTGGGCACTGCCAACACCCTTATTTACGTGCGCGAGCGCGGTATCGTCCTGAATGAGCCATCGGTTGTGGCTATTCGGACCCATGGTAATCAGAAAAGTGTCGTTGCCGTCGGCACCGAGGCCAAGCGCATGCTCGGCCGTACACCAGGCAATATTGCTGCCATTCGTCCGATGAAGGACGGCGTGATCGCCGACTTCAGCGTCTGCGAGAAGATGCTGCAGTACTTCATCAACAAGGTTCACGAAAACAGTTTTCTGCAGCCCAGCCCTCGCGTGCTGATCTGCGTTCCATGCAAGTCCACCCAGGTGGAGCGTCGTGCCATCCGTGAGTCGGCCCTGGGGGCCGGTGCCCGCGAAGTGTTCCTGATCGAAGAGCCTATGGCTGCCGCTATCGGCGCCGGCCTGCCGGTTGAGGAAGCGCGCGGTTCGATGGTGGTCGATATCGGTGGCGGTACCACTGAAATCGCCCTGATTTCCCTGAACGGTGTGGTGTATGCCGAATCCGTGCGCGTAGGCGGCGACCGCTTCGACGAAGCGATCATCACCTATGTACGTCGTAACTACGGCAGCCTGATCGGTGAATCCACCGCCGAGCGCATCAAGCAGGAAATCGGTACCGCTTACCCGGGCGGCGAAGTGCGCGAAGTCGATGTTCGCGGCCGTAACCTGGCCGAAGGCGTTCCACGTGCCTTCACCCTGAACTCCAACGAAGTGCTGGAAGCTCTGCAAGAGTCCCTGGCCACTATCGTTCAGGCAGTGAAAAGCGCTCTGGAGCAATCGCCGCCGGAATTGGCTTCCGATATCGCCGAGCGTGGCCTGGTGCTGACCGGTGGTGGCGCGTTGTTGCGTGACCTCGACAAGTTGCTGGCCCAGGAAACCGGTCTGCCGGTGATCGTCGCCGAAGACCCGCTGACCTGCGTTGCCCGCGGTGGTGGCCGTGCACTGGAAATGATGGATAAACACACCATGGACCTGCTCTCCAGCGAATAAGATCGCCAGGATGGTTCATGCTTCGTCGGCAGGCAGCACTTTGCAGTGCTGCCTGTTGGCGTTTATCTTCTTCAATCTGCATCCAGGCCGGTTAGATGCCGTATGAATAAAGAGAACATTTGCCTGGGAGGAGCGGCTTATTAAACCGCTTTTCGCCAAAGGCCCCTCATTGGGCGTGCGCTTATTGGTGCTGGTCGTGCTTTCGGTCGCGCTGATGGTGGTCGATGCCCGCTTTGCGCTGCTCAAGCCTGTGCGTAGCCAGATGTCGCTGGTGCTGATGCAGACCTACTGGATCACCGACCTGCCGCAACGTCTCTACCAGGGCGTGGCCAGCCAATTCGGCAGCCGCACCGAGCTGGTTGCCGAGAACGAAAAACTCAAGACTGAAAACCTGCTGCTGCAGGGGCGCCTGCAAAAGCTCGCGGCCCTTACCGAGCAGAACGTTCGGCTGCGCGAGTTGCTCAATTCTTCCGCACTGGTCAACGAGAAGGTCGAAGTGGCCGAGTTGATCGGCATGGACCCCAACCCGTTTACCCATCGCATCATCATCAACAAGGGTGAGCGCGACGGTGTGGTCCTTGGCCAGCCGGTGCTCGATGCCCGTGGCTTGATGGGCCAGGTGGTTGAGCTGATGCCCTACACCTCGCGGGTATTGTTGCTGACCGACACGACCCACAGCATCCCGGTGCAGGTCAACCGTAATGGCTTGCGTGCAATCGCCAGCGGCACCGGCAATCCGGAGCGCCTGGAACTGCGGCATGTGGCCGATACCGCCGACATCAAGGAAGGCGACCTGCTGGTCAGCTCCGGTCTCGGCCAGCGGTTCCCCGCCGGCTACCCGGTGGCGACGGTCAAGGAAGTGATCCACGATTCCGGCCAGCCGTTCGCCATTGTTCGCGCCGTGCCGACCGCCGCCCTCAACCGTAGCCGTTACCTGCTGCTGGTCTTCAGTGACAACCGCACGCCGGAAGAGCGCGCCAATGACGCCGCGCAGGCCCAAGAGGCGGAAGACAAGCAAAACGGTACGGCGCCGATCATTCCGGCGACGGTGCCGAAGCCCGCGTTCGTAGGGCCGCCTGCGCCGGCAGCCGCTCCGGCGGCGCCCGTAGCAACCCCGGCCAAGCCGGCCGCCCACAGTGCGCGGCCAGCCAAACCGGCAGCAGCTAAACCACCGGCCGCGACGCCAGCCGCCAGGCCGGCGGCAACCACCCCGGCAACCACCCCGGCAACTACGCGGCAGAGGGAGGAATAATGGCCGGTACTCATTCGCGCAATGGCTGGATCGTCTGGCTAACCTTTGCCATCGGTTTGCTGCTCAGCGTGTCGCCACTGCCGCAATTCATGGAGATCCTGCGCCCACTGTGGCTGGCATTGCTGCTGGCCTTCTGGTCGCTGAACCTGCCGCACAAAGTGGGCATGGTCACTGCGATGTTTCTGGGCTTGGCGGAAGATGTGCTCTATGGCACTTTGCTTGGGCAGAACGCGTTGATCCTGACCCTGATTACCTTTCTGGTGCTGTCGTTGCAACAGCGCCTGCGCATGTTTCCGATGTGGCAGCAGTGCTTGGTGATCCTGGTGATCTTCGGCCTGGCGCAGTTGGTGCAACTATGGCTCAGCGCCTTGACCGGTAACCGCCAGCCAACCCTGGCATTGGTGTTACCGGCTCTGGTCAGTGCGCTACTGTGGCCCTGGATCAGTTTCGGCCTGCGCGGCCTGCGTCGTCGTTATAAAATCAATTGAATGGATTGCGAGGCTCTGCCTGGTTATCGAACTCTACAGGGAGAGTCTGGAATGAATTCGCTTTATCTGGCCTCGGGCTCTGCGAGGCGACGTGAGCTGCTGACCCAGATCGGTGTGCCTTTCACCGTGGTCAGCGCCGCTATTGATGAAACTCCTCTTGCAAACGAACCCGCCGTTGCCTATGTCGAGCGTCTTGCGCGTGGCAAGGCCATGGCAGGTTTTGCTGCGCTTGAACATTCTTTCGGCGCATGTGTGTTGGGTGCCGACACGGCTGTGATCGTCGACGGCCAGATCCTCGGCAAGCCGGTGGATCAGGCCGATGCGCTGGCGATGTTGCTGGCGCTTTCTGATCGCGAGCATGAAGTCCTCACCGCGATTGCTGTTACTGATGGGCTGCGCTGCGTAACCCAATGTGTAAGCAGCCGTGTACGTTTTCGCGGGGTTTCTGTCGAAGAGGCTACAACTTACTGGCACAGTGGCGAACCTCAGGACAAGGCGGGGGGCTATGCTATTCAAGGGTTGGGCTCGGTATTTGTGACCGGTCTCAATGGCAGTTATTCCGCCGTGGTCGGCTTGCCGGTGTGCGAAACCGCGCAACTGCTTGGCCAATTCGGCATACCCTGTTGGCAAAACCTCACCGTGCGCTGATCGCTTGACTCCAGCGCCCAGCCTTAAGCGATCGGCCACTATTGTGAAAACGCCTGAACGAGACCCAGCCATGAGTGAAGAGATTCTGATCAATATCACGCCGATGGAATCGCGCGTGGCGGTGGTAGAGAACGGTGTTCTGCAAGAAGTGCATGTCGAGCGCACCCAGAAGCGCGGGATCGTCGGCAATATCTATAAAGGCAAAGTGGTGCGCGTGTTACCGGGGATGCAGGCAGCGTTCGTCGATATCGGCCTGGACCGTGCTGCGTTTATCCATGCCTCGGAAATTTCCCTGCGCGAAGGCCCGGCGGTGGAAAGCATCAGTGCTCTGGTGCATGAAGGGCAGAGCCTGGTCGTGCAAGTCACCAAGGACCCCATCGGCTCCAAGGGCGCACGCCTGACCACCCAGCTATCGATTCCATCACGCTACCTGGTGTACATGCCCCGTACTGCCCATGTCGGCATCTCGCTGAAAATCGAAGACGAAGCCGAGCGTGAGCGCCTGAAAAAGGTCGTCAGTGATTGTGTGGCCGCTGAGGGCATCAAGGAAGCGGGTGGTTTTATCCTGCGCACGGCCGCTGAAGGCGCCGGCGCGGATGAGATCCTGATGGACATCCGTTACCTGCGGCGTTTGTGGGACCAGATAGGCGCGCAGATCAAGACCGTTGGCGCACCGAGCGTCATCTATGAAGACCTGGGCCTGGCGCTGCGCACCCTGCGCGACCTGGTCAGCCCAAAGATAGAGAAAATTCGCATCGACTCGCGGGAAACCTTCCAGCGCACCACGCAGTTTGTTGCCGAACTGATGCCGGAAATTGCCGATCGCCTGGAACACTACCCTGGCGAACGTCCAATCTTTGACCTGTATGGCGTCGAAGATGAAATTCAGAAAGCCCTGGAGCGCAAGGTGCCACTCAAGTCCGGAGGCTATCTTGTGGTAGACCCGGCAGAAGCCATGACCACCATCGACGTGAATACGGGCGCGTTCGTAGGGCACCGCAACCTGGAAGAAACCATCTTCAAGACCAACCTCGAAGCGGCTACGGCGATCGCCCGCCAACTGCGCCTGCGCAACCTCGGTGGCATCATCATCATCGACTTCATCGACATGGAAGACGAAGAGCACCAGCGTCAGGTGTTGCGCACGCTGGAAAAGCAGCTGGAGCGCGATCACGCCAAGACCAATATCATCGGTATCACCGAGCTTGGCCTGGTGCAGATGACCCGCAAGCGTACCCGTGAAAGCCTTGAGCAGGTGCTGTGCGAGCCTTGCAGCAGTTGCCAGGGGCGCGGCAAGTTGAAGACCCCAGAAACGGTTTGCTACGAGATTTTCCGGGAAATCTTACGGGAGGCGCGAGCCTACCAGGCCGAAGGCTATAGAGTGCTCGCCAACCAGAAAGTGGTCGATCGATTGCTGGATGAGGAGTCCGGTAACGTCGCGGAGCTGGAAGGTTTTATCGGGCGCACCATCCGTTTTCAGGTTGAAACCATGTATTCCCAGGAACAATACGACGTGGTGCTGCTCTGATCCCCATTCGCTTTCTTTCCGTGAGACCGGCAGGCCATGATCTGCCGTCCGCCAACTGCCTTGAGGGTCGCCTGACATGGAGCGTCTGATACGCTTTTTTGCCGCTTTGACCCGTTGGGGCCTGGGCCTCTGTGCGCTGCTGCTGGTAATGGCGGCGGTCTACGTGAGCCTGGGTCGTGAACTGACGCCGCTGGTGGCCGAATACCGTGCGCAAGTTGAGGCCAAGGCCCAGGCCGCGGTTGACATGCCCCTGCACATTGGCAGCCTCGAGGGGCGCTGGAGTGGCTTCGCCCCGGTATTGCTGGCCCACGACGTGATGGTCGGTGAGGGCAGCAGCGCCCTGCGCCTGGATCAGGTCGAAGTGGTGCCGGATATCTGGGCCAGCCTGATGGCCCTTGAAGTGCGCATCGCCCATCTGCAAGTCAGTGGGCTGCAATTGAGCGTCAAGGAAGACAAGGACGGTCACTGGGCCTTGCAAGGTCTGCCGGTACGGGATGAACAGCCACTGGACCCCGGGCAGTTGTTGACGCGCATGCAAATGGTCAAGCGCGTGTCGCTGTTGGATAGCCAGGTCACCCTCCAGCCGTTCGATCAGGCGCCGCTGACCATGACTTACGTCGGCTTGAGCCTGCACACCGGCATGACTCGGCAACGTTTGGATGCACGCTTGACGTTGCCTGACGGTCAACCGCTTGCCGTCAGCCTGCGCAGCCGCATTCGCGCCAGCCAATGGCAAGACGCAGAAGTCGAAGCCTATCTCAGCCTGCCCCAGAGCGACTGGGCCAAATGGATTCCCGCGAAGCTGACCCGGCAATGGAAGCTCACGCAGTTCCAGGCCGGCGGTGAGTTCTGGTTGAGCTGGGCCAAAGGTACTGTCCAAAGTGCTGCTGTGCGTCTCAACTCTGCGCAAGTGAAGGGCAGCTACGCCGATCGCAAGCCTGTGCATATCGAAAATCTGGCCCTGACCGCTTATCTGCAACGCAGTGATAGCGGCCTTAAGGTGCTGTTCGATTCGCTCGCGATGAACCTGGGCGATACCCGCTGGGAATCGCACATGCAATTGCAGCAAACCCTGGCCACGGACAAGGACCAGGAGGTCTGGAAGCTCCAGGCCGATCGCCTCGATCTGACGCCTATCACCCCTTTGTTGAATGCCTTGGCGCCGTTGCCGGAAGGCTTCGCCAAGACCCTGGAGCATCTGAAGGCCACGGGGGTACTGCGTAATGTACTGGTGGATCTGCGCCCCCAGGACACCACCGACCAGAAAGTCAGCTTCGCCGCCAACCTTGAGCGCATCGGCTTTGATGCTTATTTCGGTGCGCCGGCCGCGCGTAACGTGTCCGGTAGTATCAGCGGCGACCTGGGCCATGGCGAATTGCGCATGGACAGCAAGGACTTTTCCCTGCATCTGGACCCGATTTTCGCCAAGCCTTGGCAGTACATCCAGGCCAATGCGCGACTGACCTGGAAGCTGGATAAAGAAGGCTTCACCCTGATAGCGCCTTACATCAAGGTGCTGGGCGAGGAAGGCAAAATCGCTGCCGACTTCCTGATTCGCCTGCATTTCGACCATAACCAGGAAGACTACATGGACCTGCGGGTCGGCATGGTTGATGGTGATGGTCGCTTCACCCCCAAGTATCTGCCCGCCGTACTCAGCCCGTCGCTGGATGAGTGGTTGCGCACAGCGATTCTCAAAGGGGCGGTTGACCAGGGTTTCTTCCAGTACCAGGGCTCGCTGAACCACGACGCGCTGCCGGCTTCGCGCAATATCAGCCTGTTCTTCAAGGTGCATGATGCCGAGTTGGCGTTCCAGCCGGGCTGGCCTCATGTGGGCAAGGTCGACGGTGAAGTGTTCGTCGAGGAGAGCGGTGTGCGTATTCTGGCCAGCAAGGGCCAGTTGCTCGACACCAAGGTCAAGGATGTCTATGTCAATATTCCCCACGCACCTGCCGGCCAGGACAGTCACCTGCTGCTGACCGGAGGGTTTGCCGGTGGCCTGGGTGATGGTCTGAAAATCCTTCAGGAAGCGCCGATAGGCACAGCCTCGACCTTCGCCGGTTGGAAAGGCGAGGGCGATCTGCAAGGCAGCCTGGACCTGGATGTTCCGTTGGCCAAGGGGAACGACCCCAAGATCGTGGTGGACTTCAAGACCGACAAGGCCCGCCTGCAACTGGCCGAGCCGCCACTGGACCTGACCCAGCTCAAGGGTGACTTCCGCTTCGACAGCGCCAAGGGCCTGAGCGGCCAGAACATTTCGGCGCAGGCGTTCGACCGTCCCATCACTGCGCAGATTGTTGCCGATGGCAAGCCCGGCAATATCAGCACCCGCGTGACCGCCAAAGGCCAGGTCACGGTGAAGCGTCTGACGGATTGGTTGAAGATCAGCCAGCCATTACCGGTTTCCGGCGACATACCTTACCAACTGCAGCTGACCCTGGATGGCGCTGACAGCCAACTCATGGTCAGCTCCAATATGAAGGGCGTTGCAGTAGATTTGCCCGCCCCCTTTGGCATGCCTGCCAGCCAGGGGCGTGACAGCGTCTTTCGCATGACTTTGCAAGGTGCCGAGCGCCGCTATTGGTTCAGTTACGGCGAGTTGGCGAGTTTCACCTTTGCGGCGCCACCCGACAAGCTCAATGACGGTCGTGGCGAGTTGTTCCTCGGCGATGGCAACGCGTTATTGCCCGCGAACAAAGGCCTGCGCATTCGCGGGGTGCTGTCGGAACTGGATATCGACCCATGGAAAAAACTGGTTAACCGTTACGCGGGCAACGATCCGGGCGGCAGTGCCAAGCAACTGCTCAGTGGTGCCGATTTCAAGGTGGGCAAGCTGACCGGCCTTGGCTCCCAGTTGGATCAAGTCAGCCTGCAGCTCGACCGCAAGCCTGCTGCGTGGGGCTTGCAGCTCGACAGCCAGCAGGCCAAAGGCACGGTGAACCTGCCGGACGCCAAGGGCGCGCCGATTGCGATCAACCTGCAGTACGTGAAATTGCCTGCGGTGGACCCAACGGTACAGGCGGACGAAAACGCTCCTGACCCGCTGGCTGATATTGATCCCAAGGATATTCCGGCACTGGATATCGCCATCGACAAGCTGTTCCAGGGGCCGGACCTCGTGGGGGCCTGGTCGCTGAAGATCCGGCCGACCGCCAAGGGCCTGGCATTTACCGACCTGGATCTGGGCCTCAAGGGTATGCTGCTCAAGGGCGCCGGTGGCTGGGAAGGTGCGCCAGGGGCCAGCTACAGTTGGTACAAAGGGCGCCTGGATGGCAAGAACATCGCCGATGTGCTGAAGGGCTGGGGCTTTGCGCCGACGGTGACCAGCGAGGACTTCCACCTGGACGTGGATGGCCGTTGGCCGGGTTCACCGGCGTGGGTCGGGCCCAAGCGCTTCTCCGGCAGCCTCGATGCCTCGTTCCGTAAAGGTCAGTTTGTGGAAGTGGAGGGCGGCGCCCAGGCGTTGCGGGTGTTCGGCCTGTTGAACTTCAACTCCATCGGTCGTCGTTTGCGCCTGGACTTCTCGGACCTGCTCGGCAAGGGCTTGAGCTATGACCGAGTCAAGGGGTTGCTGGCGGCCAGTGACGGAGTCTTCGTGACCCGTGAGCCGATCACCATGACCGGGCCGTCGACCAATCTGGAACTCAACGGCACCCTGGACCTGGTGGCTGACCGCGTGGACGCCAAGTTGCTGGTGACTTTGCCTGTAACCAACAACCTGCCCATTGCGGCGCTGATTGTCGGTGCGCCGGCCATTGGGGGGGCGTTGTTTCTGATCGACAAATTGATCGGTGACCGTGTTTCGCGCTTCGCCAGCGTGCAATACAAAGTGGAAGGGCCTTGGAAAGACCCGAAAATCACGTTCGACAAACCATTTGAAAAACCAAACTGAGAGACTGTGGAGTAGCATGGCCCTATGCCAATCATGGAGTGTGGGCCCATGTCCTTTGCGGTAATTCAAATGGTCAGCCAGAGCGATGTGCTGGCCAACCTGATCCAGGCCCGGCGCTTGCTGGAACAAGCGGCGATGGGCGGTGCGACGCTTGCCGTGCTGCCGGAAAACTTCGCGGCCATGGGGCGTCGTGATGTGGCCGATATCGGTCGCGCCGAGGCCTCGGGTGAAGGCCCGATCCTGCCGTGGTTGAAACAGACAGCCCGCGACCTCAGCTTATGGATAGTGGCCGGTACATTGCCATTGCCACCCGAGGGCCAGCCGAATGCCAAGCCCAACGCCTGCTCGCTGCTGATCGACGATCAGGGCCAGATCGTCGCCCGTTACGACAAGCTGCACTTGTTCGATGTCGATGTCGCCGATGCCCGTGGTCGTTATCGGGAGTCTGACGACTATGCTTTCGGTGGCAAAGTGGTGGTGGCGGATACACCGGTGGGTCGACTGGGGCTGACCGTGTGTTATGACCTGCGTTTCCCCGAGCTGTACAGTGAGTTGCGCGCAGCGGGCGCAGAGCTGATCAGCGCACCCTCGGCTTTTACTGCGGTGACGGGAGCGGCGCATTGGGATGTGTTGATTCGCGCACGCGCCATCGAGACCCAATGCTACGTGCTGGCGGCCGCACAAGGCGGCGTGCACCCCGGGCCGCGGGAAACCTTTGGGCATGCGGCGATTATCGACCCTTGGGGGCGAGTGCTGGCACAACAGGATCAAGGCGAAGCGGTGTTGTTGGCCGAGCGCGATAGCAGTGAACAGGCGTCGATACGGGCGCGCATGCCGGTGGTGAACCATCGGCGCTTTTTCTCGCAGGGCGCCCAGCGGCCTGCTTCAGAATGATGAATTTAAGGCCAAACCTATGAGCGAGTTGTTGTCCTCAGTCAGTGAACACCTCCTGGCACCCGGTGGCGTGACCATCGAAAGCTTGCAAACCGTGCTGGGCGATCTGGCCGGGCCGGGCATCGACGCAGCCGACCTGTATTTCCAGGGGCAGATTTCCGAGTCGTGGGCTCTTGAAGACGGCATCGTCAAGGAAGGCAGCTTCAACCTGGACCAAGGGGTCGGCGTGCGCGCGCAATCGGGTGAGAAGACCGGTTTTGCTTACAGCAACGCAATCACCCTGGAAGCCCTGGGCCTGGCGGCCCGTGCGGCGCGTTCGATCTCTCGTGCCGGTCAAAACGGCACGGTACAGGCGTTCAGCACCCAGGATGTGGCGCAGCTCTACGCACCGGATAACCCTTTGGAAGTCATCAGTCGTGCAGAAAAGGTTGAGCTGCTCAAGCGTGTCGACGCGGCCACCCGAGCCCTGGACCCGCGCATTCAGCAGGTGACCGTGAGCATGGCCGGTGTGTGGGAGCGTGTCCTGGTGGCGTCCACCGATGGTGGGCTGGCGGCGGATGTGCGGCCGTTGGTACGTTTCAATGTCAGCGTGATCGTTGAGCAGAACGGCCGTCGCGAGCGCGGCGGCCATGGCGGCGGCGGGCGTACCGACTACCGCTATTTCCTGGCTGACGACCGTGCCATGGGCTACGCCCGGGAAGCGCTGCGCCAGGCATTGGTCAACCTGGAGGCCATTCCGGCACCAGCGGGGACTTTGCCGGTGGTCCTGGGTTCGGGTTGGTCCGGGGTTTTGCTGCACGAAGCGGTGGGCCATGGGCTGGAAGGCGACTTCAACCGTAAGGGTAGCTCCGCCTACAGCGGACGCATGGGCGAGAGGGTGGCTTCCAAACTATGCACCATCGTCGATGACGGCACCCTGGCCGGCCGCCGTGGCTCGCTGAGTGTTGATGATGAAGGTACACCGACCGAGTGCACCACCCTGATCGAGAACGGCGTACTCAAAGGCTATATGCAAGACAAACTCAACGCGCGCCTGATGGGTGTGGCACGTACCGGCAACGGCCGCCGCGAATCCTATGCGCACCTGCCGATGCCGCGCATGACCAATACCTACATGCTGGGAGGCGAAAGCGACCCGGCGGAAATCATCGCTTCGGTGAAACGTGGGATCTACTGCGCCAACCTTGGCGGCGGCCAGGTGGATATCACCAGCGGCAAGTTTGTGTTTTCCACCAGCGAGGCGTACCTGATCGAGGACGGCAAGATTACCGCGCCGGTCAAGGGGGCGACGTTGATTGGTAACGGGCCGGAGGCCATGAGCAAGGTGTCGATGGTCGGTAATGACCTGTCGCTGGACAGTGGCGTCGGTACGTGCGGGAAGGACGGGCAGTCGGTGCCGGTGGGTGTCGGCCAGCCAACGCTGAAAATTGATGCGATTACCGTCGGGGGTACGGGGTCGTAAGCCGGGGAGCTTCGGGTGGCGAAGGTCGCCACCCGGGGAAGAGGATCAGCGCAGGCCGCGCTGCGTCTCGTCCAGCTCACGGATGTACTTGAAGATTTTACGGCTGGTGGCCGGCGCCTTGTTGTGCGCCAGTTCGTGTTGGGCCTGACGGATCAGGGAACGCAGTTGCTGGCGATCCGCTTCCGGGTAGTCCACCACGAATTTCTCCAGCACGGCGTCGTCGCCCGATATCAGGCGGTCACGCCAACGTTCCAGGTTATGGAAGCGTTCGTTGTACTGGCGAGTGGAGGCATCGGTTTGATCAAGCAAGGCCAGAATCGCGTCAGTATCCTGATCGCGCATCAGCCTGCCGATAAACGCGATATGCCGTTTACGCGCGATATTCGCGGTGTGCTTGGGCGCATCCGCCAGCGCCCGGCGCATTTCGTCGGTCAGTGGCAGTTTCGCAATCAAGTCTTTCTTGAGCGTTGTAAGGCGCTCGCCAAGGTCAACCAGAGCATGCAGCTCGCGTTTGACCTGGGATTTGCTTTTCTCCCCATCGAGGGAGTCGTCGTAAGAATCAACCATGGTGGCAGTCCGCAAAGAAACGCCGCCATGATAACCAGTCGGGGGCCGCTTGTCCGGCCCGGTCGCTCGATGGCCTTAACCGAAAGCAGAATTTGAGTGGAGAAAACCATGAGTGCAGCCCAAAGCGTCGGTCCGCAAGCTTTACCGGCACTGCAGGAACAAGTCGAGCAGATCCTTGCCGAGGCCAAGCGCCAGGGGGCCAGCGCCTGTGAGGTGGCGGTGTCGCTGGAGCAAGGGCTGTCTACGTCGGTGCGTCAGCGCGAAGTGGAAACCGTCGAGTTCAACCGCGACCAGGGTTTTGGTATTACTTTGTATGTGGGGCAACGCAAGGGCTCGGCCAGCACGTCGGCCAGCGGCCCGGAGGCGATTCGCGAGACCGTCGCGGCTGCCTTGGCCATCGCCAAGCACACCTCTGAAGATGAAAGCTCGGGGTTGGCCGACAAAGCGTTGATGGCTAAGGACTTGAAGGATTTCGACCTGTTCCATGCCTGGGATATCACGCCTGAGCAAGCGATCGAGCAGGCGCTGAAGTGCGAAGCGGCTGCGTTTGACGCCGATGCCCGCATCAAGAACGCCGATGGCACCACTTTGAGTACGCATCAGGGCTGCCGCGTTTACGGTAACAGCCACGGTTTTATCGGTGGTTACGCGTCCACCCGTCATAGTTTGAGCTGCGTGATGATCGCCGAAGCCAATGGCCAGATGCAGCGTGATTACTGGTACGACGTGAATCGCCAGGGCGATCTGCTGGCGGACCCGGTCAGCATCGGCCAGCGCGCTGCACAACGCGCTGCCAGCCGGTTGGGTGCGCGCCCGGTGCCGACCTGTGAAGTGCCGGTGCTGTTTTCGGCGGAACTGGCTGGGGGGTTGTTCAGCAGTTTCCTGGGGGCGATTTCCGGCGGCAACCTGTACCGCAAGTCCTCGTTCCTTGAAGGCGCAATCGGCCAGAAGTTGTTCCCTGAGTGGATGACCATCGACGAGCGCCCTCACCTGATGCGTGCCATGGGCAGTTCGGCGTTCGACGGTGATGGCCTGGCGACGTATGCCAAGCCGTTTGTCGAGAAGGGCGAGCTGGTGTCCTACGTGCTGGGCACTTACGCCGGGCGCAAGCTTGGCTTGCCGAGTACTGCCAACTCCGGTGGCGTGCATAACCTCTTTGTGACTCACGGTGCCGAAGACCAGGCTGCCTTGCTGCGTCGTATGGGCCGGGGCCTGCTGGTGACCGAGTTGATGGGCCATGGTTTGAATATGGTGACGGGTGATTACTCTCGAGGCGCGGCGGGTTTCTGGGTGGAAAACGGTGAGATTCAGTTTGCCGTCCAAGAAGTGACCATTGCCGGCAATATGCGTGACATGTTCAAGCAGATCGTGGCAGTGGGTAATGACTTGGAGCTGCGCAGCAACATTCGCACGGGGTCGGTACTGATCGAGCGGATGACCGTCGCCGGCAGCTGATCACACAGCGCTTCATAAAAAAGCACGCCATCCCGAAGATGGCGTGCTTTTTTTTGGCTATGTAAAAGTCGAACTGAATTTCTCGTCTTGTTTTGATTCTTAATATCATTTAATAATGAATATCATTATCGAGCGAGTGTAGATCATGAGTTCTGTCCTGCATGAGGATCCGTACCTGGAAAGCTGGCGCTGGATGAGCCGTCAGATCCGCTGCGGCCTTGATCCCAATGAGCCTCGCCTGATCGAACATTACCTCAACGAAGGCCGATACCTGGCGTGCTGCACTGCGACCCATCCGTGGACGATCGCCGAAACCTCATTCCGTCTCTTGATCGACACCGCCAGTGATATCGCCTTGCCATGGCACTGGCGATCCCTGTGCCTGGATCAGGCATGGCGCCCATTGCGTGACCTGGAAAAACTCTCCCGCTGCGCCTGCCGCCTCAAGCGCTGGCAGACCTTTGCCTGGCAGTTGGCGACCTGCCAATTGCTGCCATCACTTTCTCACTCTGACCTGGTGCAAGGATCTAACGATGAGTAACACCCGTATCGAACGCGACAGCATGGGCGAACTTCAAGTACCTGCCGACGCGCTGTATGGCGCGCAGACTCAGCGCGCGGTGAACAATTTCCCAATCAGTCACCAGCGCATGCCGGCGCAATTCATTCGAGCCTTGATCCTGGCCAAGGTGGCTGCCGCCAAGGTCAATGTCGACCTCAAACAGATCAGCGAAGCACAGGGCAAGGCCATCGTCGATGCCGCCCAAGGCTTGCTCGAAGGTGATTTCATGCCGCACTTCCCGGTGGATATCTTCCAGACCGGGTCCGGCACCAGTTCCAACATGAATGCCAATGAAGTGATTGCAACTCTGGCCACCCGCTTGCTCGGTGAGGTAGTCAACCCCAACGATCATGTCAACTGCGGCCAGAGCAGCAACGACATCATCCCGACCACTATCCATGTCAGCGCCGCGTTGGTGCTGCATGAGCAAACGTTGCCAGCCCTGCTGCATCTGGTTCAGGTGATCGAGCAAAAGGCCGAAGCCGTCCATCCCTTCATCAAGACCGGCCGCACCCACCTGATGGACGCCATGCCGGTGCGCATGAGCCAGGTGCTCAACGGCTGGGCGCAGCAACTCAAGGCCAATATCGGGCATTTGCAGGACTTGCTGCCAAGCTTGCAGGCCCTGGCTCAAGGAGGCACGGCTGTCGGCACCGGGATCAACGCACACCCGGAGTTCGCTGCACGTTTCAGCCGGCAACTGAGTGGTTTGACCGGCGTGAAATTCACGCCGGGCAAGAACCTGTTTGCCCTGATCGGTTCCCAGGACACTGCCGTCGCCGTTTCCGGTCAATTGAAAGCCACCGCCGTCTCACTGATGAAAATCGCCAACGACCTTCGCTGGATGAACTCCGGTCCCCTCGCCGGGCTTGGCGAAATCGAGCTGGAAGGGCTGCAGCCGGGCTCCTCGATCATGCCGGGCAAGGTCAACCCGGTGATCCCGGAGGCGACCGCCATGGTGGCCGCGCAAGTGATTGGCAATGACTCGGTGATTACCGTCGCCGGCCAGTCGGGCAACTTCGAGCTGAACGTGATGCTGCCGATCATCGCCCAGAACCTGCTCAGCAGCCTTGAATTGCTGGCCAACTCCAGTCGATTGCTGGCGGACAAGGCCATCGCCAGCTTCAAGGTCAATGAGGCCAAACTCAAGGAAGCGCTGTCGCGCAATCCAATCCTGGTCACCGCGCTCAACCCGATCATTGGTTACCAGAAGGCCGCCGAAATCGCCAAAAAAGCCTATCAACAAGGCCGGCCGGTGATTGACGTTGCCCTTGAGCACACTGACTTGCCCCGTAGTCAGCTGGAAATGCTGCTGGACCCGGAAAAACTCACGGCCGGCGGCGTGTAGTCACCGACTCTGCTTTGGAGGCTCACCATGGAGCACTGGAAACGTACGATCGAACGCGCCAATCGCTGCTTTATGCAGGGTGAGTTGGTCGACGCTCGCGAGGCCTATTTGCAAGCCCTGGCCCTGGCTCAAGTGCTGTTTGAGCGCTGGGCGGACGCCGAAGAAGCAGTGGCGGCCTGCGTCATTTCCCATCACAACCTGGCGGACCTGCACCTGCGCCTGAACCAGCCGGAAGAAAGCGCGGAATACCTCTGCGCCATTCACCAACGCCTGTTGCAGACCCTGCAGGACCCGCGTCTTAGCCCGCAGTTGCGCGAGGCGGCGCTGCGCCAGAGCAGCAAGACCTATGTCGAGTTGTTGAATTTCATCAGCGATCACGGTGAATACCCACGTACTCATCGCTTGTTGGGCGGCGCTGCGACGCAAACGGATGCGTCGACCCGCAACAACCCTTATTACGGAGCGCATTGATATGACCTACACCTTGCCTGCCTTGCCTTATGCCTACGATGCCCTCGAGCCGCATATCGATGCACAGACCATGGAAATTCACTACACCAAGCATCACCAGACTTATATCAACAACCTCAACGCGGCGGTTGACGGGACTGAGTTCGAGGGCTGGCCGGTAGAGAAACTGGTGTCCAGCGTCCAGCAATTGCCTGAAACACTGCGCGCGGCAGTGATCAATCAGGGCGGCGGTCATGCCAACCACTCGCTGTTCTGGGCAGTGATGTCACCCAAGGGCGGCGGCCAGCCCGAGGGCGTGCTGGGCCGGGCTATCGACGAGCAATTGGGCGGCTTTGAGCGTTTCAAGGAAGCCTTTACCAAAGCCGCGCTGACCCGTTTCGGCAGTGGCTGGGCCTGGCTCAGTGTCACTCCAGGCAAGACCCTGGTGGTGGAGAGCAGCGGCAATCAGGACAGCCCGTTGATGAGCGGCAATACGCCGATCCTCGGCCTGGATGTCTGGGAGCACGCCTACTACCTGCAGTATCAGAACCGTCGCCCGGAATACATCAATGCCTTCTACAGCGTCATCAACTGGCCGGAAGTCGCCGCTCGTTATCAGGCTGCCTTGGCCTGACACTCACCTCCCTATAACAAGATCCAAGGGTGACCAATGGGCACTGAAACACTGACGATCGGCAGCGGGCGCCTGTTTCGCTATGCGTTTGGCTCGCTGCTGCTATTGGCAGGTACTGCGTTGCTGGTAGCCCATGGGCTGGCCTGGTTGGGCCTGGAACCACGCATTCTGCGTGCCCTGCAGGGCGGGGCGATCTGTGCGCTTGGCACGGCGTTGGGGGCGGTCCCGGTGCTGGTGATTCGGCGCATGCCGGTCGCACTGAGTGATTCCCTGCTGGGATTTGGTGCGGGGGTGATGTTGGCGGCGACCGCGTTCTCGTTGGTCGTGCCGGGTATCTCTGCCGCCCAGAACCTCGGGTTATCGCCCTGGGGCGCGAGCGGATTGATCAGCTTCGGCATCATGCTGGGTGCTTTCTGGCTGTATCTGGTTGATCGCAAGGTTTCTGGTGCCAGCCCCGAAATATTGGTGGGGACACCGGACAAGCCGGTAATGCCGCCGCGTATCTGGCTATTTGTGTTCGCGATCATTGCCCACAACATTCCGGAAGGTATGGCGGTGGGCGTCTCCGCTGGGGGTGGCGTACCCGATGCCGACAGTTTGGCCATGGGCATTGCCCTGCAGGACGTGCCTGAAGGTCTGGTGATAGCGCTGGTATTAGCGGGGGCAGGGATGTCACGGTTTAAGGCATTCTTGATCGGTGCTGCATCCGGGTTGGTCGAGCCTGTCTTTGCCGTGCTTTGCGCATGGCTGGTAAGCCTGGCCGAGGTGCTGTTGCCATTGGGGCTGGCGTTGGCCGCCGGTGCGATGTTGCTGGTGGTAACCCATGAAGTGATCCCCGAATCGAGGCGCAATGGTCACGAAAAGCTCGCCAGCCTGGGGCTGTGTATCGGGTTTTGCCTGATGATGGTCATGGATACTGCGTTGGGGTGAAGCCGTTTCAGCTCCACGCAGTTTTCAACGGGTGGGTTTACTCACCCTCATCAAAGTAGTTGTTGATCAACTTCACCAAGGCGTCCATCGCTTCCTGTTCCTGCTCGCCTTCCGTCTTCAGGTGGATCCGGGTGCCCTTGCCGGCAGCCAGCATCATCATGGCCATGATGCTTTTGCCATCGACCATCGATTCCGGGGTGCGGCCGGCGCGAATCTGGCAGGGGAACTGCCCGGCAACGCCGACGAATTTGGCGGAAGCCCGGGCGTGCAAGCCGAGCTTGTTGATGATTTCAATTTCCAGAGCGGGCATCGCGGGGGTGTTCCTTTCAGCTAAGGTCGCGGTGGCGAACCTGGACGTTCTTGAGGGTGTGTTGCAAAACCTGGCCCAGTCGTTCGGTCAAATAGACAGAGCGGTGATGGCCGCCGGTGCAACCAATGGCAATCGTGACATAGGCCCGATTGCTCGCGGCGAAGCGCGGCAACCATTTGAGCAGGTAAGTAGAGATATCCTGGAACATATCCTCTACATCCGGCTGTGCTGCAAGGTAGTCGATAACGGGTTGATCCAGCCCGGACTGGTCGCGCAGTTCTGGCTTCCAGTAGGGGTTAGGCAAGCAGCGGACATCGAACACCAGGTCGGCGTCCACCGGCATGCCGCGCTTGAAGCCGAACGACTCCACGAGAAACGCGGTGCCGGGCTCGGGCTGGTTCAACAGGCGCAGCTTGATCGCGTCGCGTAGTTGGTACAGGTTGAGGCTGGTGGTGTTGATCTTCAGGTCGGCGAGGTCAATGATCGGCCCCAGCAACGTGGTTTCGTCCTCAATGGCTTCAGCCAGAGATCGATGTGGGCTGCTGAGCGGATGACGTCGACGGGTTTCCGAGAAGCGTTTGAGCAGCGTCTCTTCGTCGGCATCCAGATACAGCACGTCGCAATGAATGTGCTTGGCGCGTACTTCCTCGAGCAACTCCGGGAAGCGGGAGAGGTGGCTGGGCAGGTTGCGGGCGTCAATCGATACGGCCACCAACGGCTGCGCCAGTTCGGTATGGATCAACGCACGTTCCGCCAATTCAGGCAGCAGACCGGCGGGTAAGTTGTCGATGCAATAAAAACCGTTGTCCTCAAGAACATTGAGGGCGGTGCTTTTACCTGAGCCGGAACGGCCGCTGACGATGATCAAACGCATGATTACTGCCCGTTTTGTTCATCCAGGACAACCTGATAGAGCGCCTCGTTGCTGCTGGCGCTGCGTAGTTTGTCGCGTACTTCCTTGCGGTCGAGCATGCTGGCGATCTGCCGAAGCAGTTCCAGGTGTGCGTCGGTGGCGGCCTGTGGGACCAGTAGCACGAACAGCAGGTCGACCGGGGCGCCGTCGATGGCGTCGAAATCGATGGGCGCTTCCAGGTGCAGCAGGGCGCTCACGGGCGCTTCACAACCTTTGAGGCGGCAGTGCGGAATGGCGATGCCATTGCCAAAACCGGTAGAGCCGAGTTTTTCACGGGCAATCAACGCGTCGAAGACATCCTGCATCTCCAGATCCGGCACTTCACGGCTGATCAGGTTGGCAATTTGTTCGAGGGCTTTTTTCTTGCTGCCGCCCGGCACGTTCACAAGGGAACGGCCGGGGGTCAGGATGGTTTCAAGTCGGATCATGGGAGGGGAGTTAGCGACCTGTACCTTGCATCAGGTGCAGATTCTTTTCCTTATGCTTTATGAGTTGGCGGTCGAGCTTGTCGTAGAGCGAGTCGATCGCCGCGTACATGTCTTCATGTTCCGCATTGGCGACGAGCTTGGCATTCGGTACGTGCAGGGTGGCCTCGATTTTCTGCTTGAGCTTATCGACCTCCATGATGACCTGCACGTTGGTGATCTTGTCAAAATGCCCCGCAAGCTTGTTCAGCTTGCTTTCGGTGTATTCACGCAGGGGTTTGGTGACTTCCAGCTGGTGTCCACTGATGTTGACTTGCATACAGCTTCTCCTTCGTTGCCAGTGCATAAAGCGGCAGGCCGGGGTGCCTGCCACTGGAACGCTGTGGCCCGCCCGTCACATCAAACGCTTACGCTCGCTGGAAGGCGCGATCCCGAGGGACTCGCGGTACTTGGCGACGGTTCGACGGGCGACCTGAATGCCTTGTGCCTCCAGTAAACCAGCGATCTTACTGTCACTCAATGGCTTTTTCTGATTTTCCGCGGCAACCAGTTTTTTGATGATCGCGCGGATTGCCGTGGACGAGCATTCGCCGCCTTCGGAGGTGCTGACGTGGCTTGAGAAAAAGTATTTCAACTCATAAATACCCCGGGGGGTATGCATGAATTTTTGCGTGGTTACCCGGGAAATCGTCGACTCGTGCATGCCCACTGCTTCGGCGATATCGTGCAACACAAGCGGTTTCATCGCTTCGTCGCCATACTCCAGGAAGCCGCGCTGATGCTCGACGATCTGGGTGGCCACTTTCATCAGGGTTTCGTTGCGGCTTTGCAGGCTCTTGATGAACCAGCGGGCTTCCTGCAGTTGGTTGCGCATGAAGGTGTTGTCGGCGCTGGTATCGGCGCGGCGCACAAAGCCTGCATATTGCGGGTTGACTCGCAGGCGCGGCACCGACTCCTGGTTCAGCTCGACGAGCCAGCGCTCATTGTCCTTGCGCACGATTACGTCGGGCACGACATACTCGGCTTCGCTGGACTCGATTTGTGAGCCTGGGCGCGGGTTGAGGCTCTGTACCAGCTCGATCACCTGGCGCAGGTCGTCTTCCTTGAGCTTCATGCGGCGCATCAGCTGGCTGTAGTCGCGGCTGCCCAGCAGGTCGATATAGTCGGTCACCAGGCGCTGGGCTTCGACCAGCCAGGGGGTCTTGGCGGGCAGCTGGCGCAGTTGCAACAGCAGGCACTCGCTGAGCGTACGGGCGCCAATGCCGGCGGGCTCGAACTGCTGGATGCGGTGCAGGACGGCTTCGATTTCGTCCAGTTCGATGTCCAGTTCCGGGTCGAATGCCTCGAGGATTTCATCAAGGGTTTCGTCCAGGTAGCCCTGGTTGTTGATGCAGTCGATCAGGGTGACGGCGATCAGGCGGTCGGTGTCGGACATCGGCGCCAGGTTCAACTGCCACAACAGATGGCTTTGCAGGCTCTCGCCGGCGGACGTGCGGGTGGTGAAGTCCCACTCGTCATCGTCGCTGCTGGGCAGGCTGCTGGCACTGGTCTGATAGACGTCTTCCCAGGCGGTATCCACTGGAAGCTCGTTGGGGATGCGTTCGTTCCATTCGCCGTCCTCGAGGTTGTCCACCGTAGGGGCGGTTTCCTGATAGGAGGGTTCCTGCACGTCGGAGTTGGGTTTTTGCTCGATGTTGTCGGCCAGCGGGTCCGTATTATCGAAGTCGTCGCCGTCTTCCTGGCGTTCGAGCATCGGATTGGACTCCAGGGCCTCCTGGATTTCCTGTTGCAGGTCCAGGGTCGACAATTGGAGCAGGCGGATGGCCTGTTGCAGCTGCGGTGTCATCGTCAGCTGCTGGCCCATTCTCAGGACTAGCGATGGTTTCATGGCAGGGGCTTAACACCTTATTCGCCGGCGCATTGCGCCATCCACGACAGGGCGCGTGAGCGCCAAACATAAGCAAATTATATGCCTGATATCGGGGGCTTTGCCTAGAGCGCGGTAACAATAAAAAGCCTGAGGTTTTTATTGACTACCGCGCGCATTGGCCAATAGCCGTGACACCGCGGTGTTTACAGGCGGAACTCGTGGCCCAGGTACACTTCCTTGACCAGTTCGTTGGCCAGGATGGTCGCGGAGTCACCTTCGGCGATCAGTTGGCCATCGTTGACGATATAGGCGGTTTCACAGATATCCAGCGTCTCGCGAACGTTGTGATCGGTGATCAGTACGCCGATGCCCTTGGCCTTGAGGTGGTGGATGATCTGTTTGATGTCGCCAACCGAGATCGGGTCGACGCCGGCAAACGGTTCGTCCAGCAGGATGAACTTCGGTGCGGTGGCCAGGGCGCGGGCGATCTCCACTCGGCGACGCTCACCACCGGACAGGCTCATGCCGAGGTTGTCGCGAATGTGGTTGATGTGGAATTCCTGCAGCAGGCTTTCCAGCTCTTTGCGGCGGCCATCACGGTCGAGTTCCTTGCGGGTCTCCAGAATCGCCATGATGTTGTCGGCCACCGACAGTTTGCGGAAGATCGACGCTTCCTGCGGAAGATAGCCGATGCCAGCCCGAGCACGACCGTGCATGGGCTGGTGGCTGACATCCAGGTCGTCGATCAGCACGCGACCCTGATCCGCCTGGACCAGGCCGACGATCATATAGAAGCAAGTGGTCTTGCCGGCACCGTTGGGGCCGAGCAAACCGACGATCTGGCCACTGTCGATCGACAAGCTGACGTCGCGCACGACCTGACGGCTTTTATAGGCCTTGGCCAGATGCTGGGCTTTCAGGGTTGCCATTACTCGGCCTTCTTCTTCGGCTGGATAACCATGTCGACACGCGGACGAGGTGCGCTGACCTTGTTGCCATTGGCGCGACCGGCGTTGGCGATCTGTTTCACGGTGTCATAGGTGATTTTTTCACCTTCCGTGGAGTTGCCGTCGGTGCTGATCACTTTGGCCTGGTCGATCAAAATGATGCGGTTTTGCTGGGCGTGGTACTGGATGGTCTTGCCGTAGCCCTTCATCGGTCCCGGATCGGTCGCGGCTTGCTTCTGCTCGAAGTAAGCCAAGTTGCCCACCGAGGTCACCACGTCGATGTCGCCAGCGGGGGTGCGAGTGAGCGTCACCGTGTTGCCGGTGATTTTCATCGAGCCCTGGGTAATGATCACATCGCCCGTGTAGGTAGCAATGCCTTTCTTGTCGTCCAATTGGGCATCGTTGGCCTGAATGTGGATCGGTTGCTGGCTATCGTTCGGCAGAGCCCAGGCGCTCACGCTTCCCAGTGCTGCGCCCAGACCGAGCAAAATAGGGAGGGTTTTAACGAGCCTCATACTGTCCTCTTACGTTCGATAGCAGGTGTATCCTGCTTTCTTTCAAATACGCTTTCATTCCCTTGCCAGTCGATACACCGCCAGCGCCGTCGATTCTAACGTCTTGCTCGGTCTGCGCATATTGCTGTTGTGGGAATACGGTCATGCGACTGCTGGTGATGATGGTGTCGCGCTTCTGTTCGTCGGTGCGCGCAATGCGCACCGAATCGATCAACTCTACCTGGGTGCCGTCCGGGTTGACTTCGCCGCGCAGGCTCGTGACATGCCAAGGGAACTCGGTGCCACGGTACAGGTTCATGTCCGGGTTGGTCAGCAAAGTGACCTCGGACGCTTTCAAATGTTCGACCTTGTCCGCCGTCATCTCGTACTGCACCTTGCCGTCGGGCAGGAACTGCACGCTGTAGGCGTTGGTTGCGTAATAGTCGATAGCGCCTGCATCAACCTGCACGACAGGTTTGTCGAGGAAGCGCTCCGGGCTGATATTCCAGTAGCCCACCGCCAGGAAGATCGCGGCGATGACTCCGAATAACAGGAAGTTGCGAATCTTTTTGCTCAGCATAAAACGCTCTATAGGTAGGCGGCGTGGGCCGCTTCAAGACTGCCCTGGGCGCGCAGGATCAATTCGCAGAACTCGCGGGCGGCACCTTCACCGCCACGGGCAGTGGTGACGCCATGCGCGTGTTCACGCACAAAGGCTGCGGCGTTCGCGACGGCCATGCCCAGGCCTACCCGGCGAATGACCGGCAGGTCGGGCAGGTCATCGCCCAAGTAGGCGACCTGCTCATAGCTTAGGTTGAGTTGGCCAAGAAGCTCGTCCAGAACCACCAGTTTATCCTCACGGCCCTGATAGAGGTGAGGAATCCCCAGGTTTTGTGCGCGGCGTTCCACAACGGGTGTCTTTCGACCGCTGATAATCCCGGTTTGCACGCCCGCGGCCATCAACATTTTGATGCCTTGGCCATCAAGCGTGTTGAAAGTCTTGAATTCGCTGCCATCCTCGAGGAAATACAGGCGGCCATCGGTCAGCACGCCATCGACGTCGAAAATCGCCAGTTTGATGTTCTTGCCGCGTTGCAGCAGGTCGTCGGTCATTTACATCACTCCCGCACGCAGTAAGTCGTGCATGTTCAACGCGCCAATCGGGCGGTCGTCGCTGTCGACTACCACCAGCGCGCCGATCTTGTGGTCTTCCATGATCTTCAGGGCTTCGGCCGCGAGCATTTCCGGGCGGGCCGTCTTGCCGTGGGGCGTCATCACCGCATCGATGGTTGCAGTGTGAATATCAATGGTACGGTCCAGGGTTCGGCGAAGGTCGCCGTCGGTGAAGACTCCGGCCAGGCGTCCGTCGGTCTCCAGGATCACGGTCATGCCCAGGCCCTTGCGGGTCATCTCCATCAACGCGTCCTTGAGCAACGTGCCGCGTTGGACGTGGGGCAGTTCATCGCCGGCATGCATGACGTTTTCCACCTTCAGCAGCAGGCGACGGCCCAGGGCGCCGCCCGGGTGGGAGAACGCGAAGTCTTCAGCGGTAAAGCCGCGAGCCTCCAGCAGCGCTACGGCCAGGGCGTCGCCCATGACCAGGGCCGCGGTGGTCGAAGAGGTGGGAGCCAGGTTCAGTGGGCAGGCTTCATGGGCCACATGCACGTTCAAGTTGACTTCGGCAGCCTTGGCCAGCGTCGATTCCGGGTTGCCGGTGAGGCTGATCATCTTGATGCCCAGGCGCTTGATCAGCGGCAGCAAGGTCACGATTTCGTTGGTGGTGCCGGAGTTTGACAGCGCCAGGATGATGTCATCCTTGGTGATCATGCCCATGTCGCCATGGCTGGCTTCGGCCGGATGTACAAAAAACGCGGTGGTGCCGGTGCTTGCCAGTGTGGCGGCAATCTTGTTGCCGACATGGCCGGATTTGCCCATGCCGACCACGACAACGCGGCCCTTACTGGCCAGGATCATCTCGCAGGCACGCACGAAATCCGCGTCGATATGGGTCAGTAAACCTTCTACGGCTTCCAGTTCGAGGCGAATGGTACGTTGTGCGGATTCAATGAGGTCGCTGGATTGGCTCATGTCTGAAGTCGTATAGCCTGACGAAAAGTCGGCGATTATAGCGGTAATGATCAATTCCCTCACGCAAGTTCGTCAGGCTTTATTCGCTGAGCGCTTGAGATTCGTGCTCAGCAACGTTTTTTCCCTGTCGTGAATCTGAACAAGCGCTGTTCCGGCCTTGGGGGCGCTGTACCAGCAGTGATATAGTTCGCCGCCAGTTCGGTCCGCTCAGCCCATGTGGATAATTATTGCGCAGGCGTTGCTAACGAAAGTCGCATACCGGGTGTCTGAGTGAAAGGCTGCATCCCAAGGAGATTAGATGAGTGCCGATAACGCCTACGCGGTCGAGCTGAAGGGCCTTACCTTCAAGCGCGGGACGCGCAGCATCTTCAATAACGTCGATATTCGCATTCCCCGTGGCAAGGTCACGGGAATCATGGGGCCTTCCGGCTGTGGCAAAACCACCTTATTGCGCCTGATGGGCATGCAATTGCGCCCCAGTGCCGGTGAAGTGTGGGTCAATGGCCAGAACCTGCCGACGCTGTCGCGCAGCGATCTGTTCGATGCGCGCAAGCACATGGGGGTGCTGTTCCAGAGCGGCGCGCTGTTTACCGACCTCGATGTTTTCGAAAACGTAGCGTTTCCGCTACGGGTGCATACCCAGCTGTCCGATGAGATGATCCGTGACATCGTGTTGTTGAAACTGCAGGCCGTTGGCCTTCGTGGTGCCATCGACCTGATGCCCGACGAGTTGTCCGGCGGCATGAAACGCCGTGTCGCCCTTGCGCGGGCTATTGCCCTCGACCCACAGATCCTCATGTATGACGAGCCTTTCGTCGGCCAGGACCCCATCGCCATGGGCGTGCTGGTACGCCTGATCCGCTTGCTCAATGATGCGCTGGGGATCACCAGCATCGTGGTGTCCCACGATCTGGCCGAGACCGCGAGCATCGCTGACTACCTCTATGTAGTGGGTGATGGCCAGGTGCTGGGGCAGGGTACGCCGGAGGAGCTGATGAATGCCGATAACCCGCGTATCCGCCAGTTCATGACCGGCGATCCCGATGGCCCGGTGCCTTTTCACTTTCCGGCAGCGGACTACCGCTCAGATCTTCTGGGGAAGCGCTGATGCGCAAGACATCTCTTATCGAGAAGGTTCGCCTTTTCGGCCGCTCAGGCATCGACATCGTCGAAGTGCTGGGTCGCTCGACTATTTTCCTGTTTCACGCCTTGCTCGGTCGCGGCGGCATCGGCGGCGGCTTTGGGTTGCTGGTCAAGCAACTGCATGCGGTCGGCGTGATGTCCCTGGTGATCATCGTCGTCTCGGGCGTATTCATCGGCATGGTGCTGGCGTTGCAGGGCTTCAATATTCTTTCCAGCTACGGTTCGGAGCAGGCGGTAGGGCAGATGGTCGCCCTGACGCTGCTGCGTGAGCTTGGTCCGGTGGTCACCGCGTTGCTGTTCGCCGGGCGCGCCGGTTCGGCGCTGACTGCCGAGATCGGCAACATGAAGTCCACCGAGCAACTGTCCAGCCTGGAAATGATCGGCGTAGACCCGCTCAAATACATTGTTGCCCCGCGCCTGTGGGCCGGCTTCATTTCCCTTCCATTGCTGGCGATGATTTTCAGCGTGGTGGGTATCTGGGGCGGCTCCTGGGTGGCGGTGGACTGGCTGGGGGTCTATGACGGCTCCTACTGGGCCAACATGCAAAACAGCGTGACGTTCAGTGGCGATGTGCTCAACGGCATCATCAAGAGTATCGTTTTCGCCTTTGTAGTGACCTGGATCGCCGTATTCCAAGGCTACGACTGTGAACCCACCTCAGAAGGGATCAGTCGCGCCACGACCAAGACCGTTGTGTACGCCTCGCTGGCCGTACTGGGCCTTGACTTCATTTTGACCGCCTTGATGTTTGGAGATTTCTGATGCAAAACCGCACTGTGGAAATCGGTGTCGGCCTTTTCTTGCTGGCTGGCATCCTGGCTTTACTGTTGCTGGCGCTGCGCGTCAGCGGCCTTTCGGCCAGCCCCACCGCCGATACTTATAAACTTTACGCTTACTTTGACAATATCGCCGGTTTGACGGTCAGAGCTAAAGTGACCATGGCCGGTGTGACCATCGGCAAGGTCACGGCAATCGATCTGGATCGCGACAGCTTCACCGGTCGAGTGACCATGCAAGTGGATAAGAAGGTAGATAATCTGCCGACGGACTCCACTGCATCTATCCTCACTGCGGGTCTGCTGGGCGAAAAATACATCGGTATCAGCGTGGGCGGGGAAACAGCCCTGCTCAAGGATGGTTCGACAATCCACGACACACAGTCGTCGTTGGTGCTTGAAGACCTGATCGGTAAATTCCTGCTCAATACGGTCAATAAAGACGCCAAATGAGGAACCTGTTCATGATCTCTACCTTGCGACGCGGCCTGCTGGTACTGCTTGCAGCGCTGCCGCTGATGGCCAACGCGGCAGGTTCTGCGCACGATCTGGTGCAGGACACGACCAACAAGATGCTGGCTGACTTGAAAGCCAACAAAGAGCAATACAAACAAGACCCAAGCCAGTTCTACAACGCCCTGAACACTATTGTCGGGCCTGTGGTTGACGCCGAAGGCATTTCCAGAAGCATCATGACGGTCAAGTATTCGCGCAAGGCAACCCCAGCGCAGATGCAGACCTTCCAGGAAAACTTCAAGAGGGGCCTGTTCCAGTTCTACGGCAATGCGCTGCTTGAGTACAACAATCAGGGCATTACCGTTGCTCCGGCCGGCGATGAGTCGGGCGACCGCACCAGCGTGAACATGAGCGTCAAAGGCAACAACGGCGCCGTCTACCCTGTTCAGTACACGCTGGAGAAGGTCAACGGCGAGTGGAAGCTGCGCAACGTGATCATCAACGGCATCAATATCGGCAAGCTGTTCCGTGACCAGTTCGCCGATGCCATGCAGCGCAACGGCAACGACCTGGACAAGACCATCAATGGTTGGGCGGGTGAAGTGGCCAAGGCCAAGGAAGCTTCCGATAAAGAAGCTGGGAAGTCCGCACAATGACCGAGTCGGCTGTTCGTCTTGGCGATGCCGGCGAGCTGCTGCTCAGCGGCGTGCTGGACTACCGCACCGGGCCTGCGCTGCGCAAGCAGGGCCAGGCGTTGATCAAGTCCAGCACCGCGCCCGCTTTGGTGCTCGATTGCTCGGCAGTGACCAAGTCCAGCAGCGTCGGCTTGTCGTTGTTGCTGTGCTTCATGCGGGATGCCGAGGCTGCGAAAAAGCCTGTGAGTATCCGCGCGTTGCCCGAAGATATGCGTGAAATTGCCCAGGTCAGTGGCCTGACCGAGCTGTTGGCGCGTCCTTAATAGCTATTATCAAGAAAGCCCCCCGTCAGAGTCCTGCTATGCGGGGTTCGCAGGCGCGGGGCTTTTTTGTATGATGTGCGACCCGTGCGCACTGGGCGCCGATAGAGGTTGAGCATGCAGGCCCTAGAAGTTAAGAGCTTCCTTGAAGGAAAGCTGCCGGAAACGATCGTAGAAGTTGAAGGCGAAGGCTGCAATTTCCAGCTGAACGTGATTAGCGATGAACTGGCGGCATTGAGCCCGGTCAAGCGTCAACAGCAGATCTATGCCCATTTGAACCCGTGGATCACCGATGGCAGCATCCACGCGGTCACTATGAAATTTTTCAGCCGCGCGGCCTGGTCCGAGCGCACCTGAGCCCCCAAGGCGTCGAGATTCTTATGGATAAATTGATTATTACCGGTGGTGCCCGCCTTGATGGCGAGATTCGCATTTCCGGTGCGAAAAACTCCGCCTTGCCGATCCTGGCAGCGACCCTGCTGTGCGATGGCCCGGTGACTGTGGCCAACCTGCCGCACCTGCACGACATCACCACCATGATCGAACTGTTCGGTCGCATGGGTATCGAGCCGGTCATCGACGAGAAACTGGCGGTCGAAATCGACCCGCGCACCATCAAGACCCTGGTTGCCCCGTATGAATTGGTGAAAACCATGCGTGCGTCGATCCTGGTACTGGGCCCGATGGTTGCCCGTTTCGGCGAAGCCGAAGTGGCCCTGCCTGGCGGTTGTGCCATCGGTTCGCGCCCGGTTGACCTGCACATCCGTGGCCTTGAAGCCATGGGCGCGATCATCGACGTCGAAGGTGGCTACATCAAGGCCAAGGCGCCGGAAGGCGGCTTGCGTGGCGCCAACTTCTTCTTCGATACCGTCAGTGTGACCGGTACCGAGAACATCATGATGGCCGCTGCCCTGGCCAATGGCCGCAGCGTCCTGCAAAACGCCGCGCGTGAGCCGGAAGTGGTCGACCTGGCGAATTTCCTGATCGCCATGGGTGCCAACATCAGCGGCGCCGGCACCGACACCATTACCATCGACGGTGTAAAGCGTCTGCACTCGGCCACCTACAAAGTGATGCCGGACCGTATCGAAACCGGCACCTACCTGGTTGCCGCCGCCGTGACCGGTGGCCGCGTGAAGGTCAAGGACACCGATCCGACCATCCTCGAAGCCGTCCTGGAAAAACTCAAGGAAGCCGGTGCTGAAATCACCACCGGTGAAGACTGGATCGAGCTGGACATGCACGGCAAGCGAGCCAAAGCCGTTAACTTGCGCACTGCTCCTTACCCGGCGTTCCCGACTGACATGCAAGCGCAGTTCATCTCCTTGAACGCAATTGCCGAAGGCACGGGCGCCGTGATCGAGACCATCTTCGAAAACCGCTTCATGCACGTGTATGAGCTGCACCGCATGGGTGCCAAGATCCAGGTCGAGGGCAACACCGCTATCGTTACCGGCATCGATGAGCTCAAGGGCGCGCCGGTGATGGCGACCGACCTGCGTGCTTCGGCCAGCCTGGTGATTTCTGCACTGTGCGCCAAAGGCGACACCCTGATCGACCGCATCTACCACATAGACCGTGGCTACGAGTGCATCGAAGAGAAGCTGCAGATGCTCGGTGCGAAGATCCGCCGCGTACCGGGCTAGTCCGCTATCACTGTAGTGAGCGGGCTTGCCCCGCGCTGGGCTGCGAAGCGGCCCTAAAAATCTTGGGAGCGCTGCGCACTCCAGC
>NZ_JBNPJV010000042.1:0-109506 GCF_050312585.1 Pseudomonas sp. R19M | reverse complement strand
GATGGCGGTGAGTCAGCCAATGCATAAGTTGACTGATTCACCGCTATCGGGAGCAAGCCCCCTCCCACATATGTTCTTTTTCAGGCTTTAGAAAGGAACGTCGCCCAGGATTGTCGCCCGGTGCATCACCCGCCGCTGCGGCCGGTAATCGTCCACCGCGTAATGCTGCGTCACACGGTTGTCCCAGAACGCCACGTCATTCTCCTGCCAGCGCCAGCGAATGGTGAATTCCGGGCGTGTGGCGTGGGCAAACAGCAGTTTGAGAATCGCCTCGCTTTCCGCTGGTTCCAGTTCATTGATCCGGGTGGTGAATCCCTCACTGACAAACAGTGATTTGCGCCCGCTCACCGGGTGCGTACGCACGACCGGGTGCGAGAGTGGCGGGTTTTTCTTGCGGGTTTCTTCCCAGCGCGCCAAGTCTTCGGCGCTGTTGCCAAAGCGCTCCAGCGGGAAAGACTTGGTGAAGTCGTGGGTGGCGGTCAGGCCGTTGAGTAAACGCTTCAGCGGTTCGGAGAGCGCCTCATAGGCGGCAATGCCACTGGCCCACAACGTATCGCCGCCAAACGCCGGCAGCTGCTTGGCGCTGAGTACCGCACCGAGTGCCGGGGTGGGCAGGAATGTCACGTCGGTATGCCAGACGGCGTTGTCGCGCACATCGGTGACGGCGGTATCGAGGATCAGCACTTCGGGCTGCTCCGGCACGTTGGGGTAGATCGGGTGAATGTGCAGGTCGCCAAAGTTCGCCGCGAACCGTGCTTGTTGCTGTGGGGTGATCGGCTGGCCACGGAAGAACAGCACCGAGTGGCTGAGTAACGCCTGCTCGATGGCATCGCGGTGTTCGGTGCTCAGCGGCTGGGTAATATCGACGCCGCTGATCTGTGCGCCCAGGGCAGTGCTTAGTGGGGTAACGGTCAGGCTGCTCAATTCAGTTCTCATCACTCAGTGTGCCTGGCCATGCCAAGGCACTAATTTACGCTGCAGGGCACGCAGGCCCATTTCCATGGCGAAGGCGATCAGGGCAATCACCAGAATCCCCAGCACCACCACATCGGTGACCAGGAACTGCGCCGCCGACTGCACCATGAAACCCAGGCCGCTGGTGGCGGCGATCAGTTCGGCGGCGACCAGGGTCGACCAGCCCACGCCCAGGCCGATGCGCACACCGGTAAGGATGTCGGGCAGTGCGCTCGGCAGGATCACGTGGCGAATCAACTGGGCACGGGTAGCGCCCAGCGATTGCGCGGCGCGTAGTTTGGCCGGGTCGACGGTGCGTACGCCGGTCGCCGTGGCGATGGCGATCGGCGCAAAGATCGCCAGGTAAATCAGCAGTACCTTGGACAACTCGCCGATGCCGCACCAGATCACGATCAACGGCAGGTAGGCCAATGGCGGGATAGGCCGGTAGAACTCGATCAGCGGGTCGAGAATGCCGCGAGCGATACGGTTGGCACCGATGGCGATGCCCACCGGCACGGCGGTCAGCACCGCAAAGCCCAGGCCCAGGCCGATACGACTCAAGCTCGAGGCCAAGTGCTGCCACAAGGTGGAATCCATGTAGCCCGTGGTCGCCAGCAGCCAGCCTTTTTGCAGCACCGCAGACGGTGGCGGCAGGAACAGCGGTTCGATCAGGCCAGTGGCGGTGACGGCCCACCAGAGCGTCAGCAACGCGACCAGGGTCAGCACACTGATCCAGCGCGTGCTCAGGCTGCGACGCACCGCGATAACCGCATGCGCCGGACGCTTGGCGGTGGTGGTGGAGGAAAGTTCGTAACTGCTCATGCGCGCACCTGCCGTTGCGAGAATACTTTGCCCAGCACGTGCTCACGGGTTTCGATAAAGCGTGGGTCGGACTTGATGGCTCGCGCCGATTCGCCGGCGGCGTAACGCTGGCCAAAGTCCAGGTGCAGGCGTTCGACGATCTGGCCAGGGTTGGGGGCCAGCAGGATCAAATCAGTGGCGAGGAACACCGCTTCTTCGATGTCGTGGGTAATCAGGAACACCGGCTTGGCCGTGCGCCGCCAGACCTGCAGCAGCAGTTCCTGCATCTGTTCGCGGGTGAAGGCATCGAGGGCGCCGAAGGGTTCGTCCATCAGCAACACACGAGGATCGGCCGCCAGGGCACGGGCCAGGCCCACGCGTTGTTTCTGGCCGCCGGAAAGTTGCCAGATACGGCGCTTGTCGAAACCCGCCAGGTCCACCAGGGCCAGCATTTCCCGGGCGCGCACTTCACGTTGTGCCTTGGGCACACCGGCCAGTTCGAGACCGAAGCCGACATTGGCCAGCACGTCCTGCCAGGGCAGCAGCGCGTCATCCTGGAACACCACGCCACGTTCGGCGCTGGGGCCTTTGACCGGCACGCCGTCCAGGGTGATGCGCCCGGCGCTGGGTTCGACGAAACCGGCTATCAGGTTCAACAGCGAGGTCTTGCCACTGCCGGACGGGCCGAGAGCGACCAGCAACTGCTGGGGCCCCAGGTCCAGTGAAATGTCAGCCAGTACCGGTGATGTGGCGCCTGGGTACTGTGCGCTGATGCGCTCCAGTTGTAGCAAGGCCATCGCTATGGACTCCCGATCAGTGGGTGATGAATTTGGCGCTGACGTAAGGTGCGTAGTCCGGCAGTACGGCGTCGACCTTGCCTTGCTCCTTGAGGAACACCGCCGTGTCGGTCACGGCCTGGGTGGTCGGTGCGCCCAGCAGGGTCACCTGGTCAGCGGCCAGCGGGTAGACATTGCCTTGCAGCAGCAGGGGGATATCAGTGGCCTTGGCGCCGGAGAGCTTCACCAGCTTGTCGACGTTGCCTTTATCGGCCAGCCAGGCTTGTGGGTCTTTGCGGTAGGCGGCGTAGGCATCCAGGGTGACTTTGGCGAACGCACTGACGATTTCCGGGTGCTTTTCGGCGAAGTCTTTGCGCACGATCCACGCATCGAAGGTCGGTGCGCCGAGCTTGGCCAGTTCGCCGGAGGTGATCAGCACCTTGCCGTTTTCCTTGGCTACGCCCAGGGCCGGGTCCCACACATAGGTCGCGTCAATGTCGCCGCGCTTCCAGGCGGCGATGATTGCCGGTGGCGCGAGGTTGAGGATGGTCACTTTGGACGGGTCGATATTCCAGTGTTTCAGCGCCGCCAGCAGGCTGTAGTGCCCGGTGGAGACAAACGGCACGGCGACCTTTTTACCGATCAGGTCCTGCGGGCTGTTGATCCCTGAACCATCGCGCGCCACCAGGGCTTCGGCGCCGCCGATCTGGGTGGCGACGAGGAAGGTTTGCACCGGCACTTTGCGGGTAATGGCTGCGGTCAGCGGGCTCGAACCGAGGTAGCCGATCTGCACGTCACCGGAGGCAATGGCGGCGATGATGTCGGCGCCGTTGTCGAATTTGCGCCAGTTGATCTTGGCCTGGGTGGCTTTCTCATAAGCACCGTCGGCCTGGGCGACTTTGGCCGGGTCTACGGTGGTCTGGTAAGCGATCGTCACATCCGCCGCCTGGGCAAACAGGCTGGCACCGGCCAGGGACAACGCCGCCAGAAGGCGCAGTGGGATTAAACGTTTCAAAGGGGATGCTCCTCAATCAGGCGGCCGAGGGTCGGCGTGTGAGGAGACTAAATGATCTAAGAACTCTAAAATAAATAACTTATTAGAATTAGCTTATGAGAAGAACGCTGACCTGTAGTGAGCGGGCTTGCCCCGCGCTGGGGGGCGCAGCCGCCCCAAATCCAGGCGCTGCGGTCTTTCTGAATCACCGCGGCGTCCTTGGTTAGGGCGGCTTCGCCACCCAGCGCGGGGCAAGCCCGCTCACTACTGAAGTCTCTTTAGTTGCTGATGGCCAGGATGCTGGCCTGGTACGAGCCAACAAACACATCGAAGTCGCCCACTTCGTTCTGTTCCAGCTCCGCTTGCTGTGCCAGCGACGTGCGTGCCAGCTCCTCAAAGCGCGCCTGTTCTTGCGCCGGCAGCGGTTCTTTGCGGAAGTGCTCAGCGTGCAGTTGGCTCTGGTGCAGGGAGAACTGCGCAAAACTCTCTTTACGCTCGGCCATTGCCGCCAACACTTGGGCCGACGGCGTCAGGGACGAATCCTTGACCTTCGCCAACTGGGCGTCCAGCGCCTGGCTGTGCTCGGTGATGCCGTGGCTCTCATCCAGCAGCGCGGCCAAGGGTGCGATCTTCTCCAGCAATTCGGTGGCCCATTGCTTCATGTCCACCGCCGCCCCGTCACGTTGCAACTGCAGGCCAGGGCGGCGACCTTCCTTGACCACACTGAGGAAGTTGGACGTGGCGTTGCCGCAGGCGTTGTTAGCGAACAGCGGGCTGTCGTTCAGGGCGCAGTACAGCAGGAAGGCGTCGAGGAAACGCGACTCCGGCAGGTCAATACCCATCGGCAGGAACGGGTTGATGTCCAGGCAGCGCACTTCGATGTACTGGATACCACGGGCCATCAGCGCCTGGATCGGCCGCTCACCGGTGTAGGTCACCCGCTTGGGGCGAATGTTGGAGTAGTACTCGTTTTCGATCTGCAGGATGTTGGTGTTGAGCTGAACCCACTCACCGTCCTTATGCGTGCCGACTTCGACATACGGCGGGTAGGGCGTCGCCACCGCCGTGCGCAGGCTATCGGTGTAGCTGGCCAGGTCGTTGTAGCACGGCGTGAGGCCGGCCTGGGCGTTGCTCTGGTAACCCAGGTCGCTCATGCGCAGGCTGGTGGCGTAAGGCAGGTACAGGGTGTCGGCGTCCAGCACTTCCAACTGGTGCGAGCGACCGCGCAGGAAACCGGCGTCCAGGGCCGGCGAGGCACCGAACAGGTACATCAGCAGCCAGCTGTAGCGGCGGAAGTTGCGGATCAGCGCGATGTAGGCATCGGACTGGTAGTCACGGTCGGTGCCGACGAAACCTTCGGTCTCCTTGAGCAACGGCCACAACGCTTCCGGCAGGGAAAAATTGTAGTGGATGCCGGCAATGCACTGCATGGTCTTGCCGTAACGCAGGGCCAGGCCCTTGCGGTAAACGTACTTGAGCTGTCCGATATTGGAGGTGCCGTAGTAGGCAATCGGAATGTCTTCCTCGGCCGGCAACGGGCACGGCATCGAGGGGCTCCACAGGTATTCGCTGCCGAGCTTGGTGTAGACAAACCTATGGATCTTGTCGAGGCTGCTCAGGGTGTCAGCCGGGTCGGGCAGGGCGGGAGTAATGAACTCCAGCAGCGACTCCGAGTAGTCGGTGGTGATCTGTTCGTGGGTCAACGCGGCGCCCAAGGCTTCAGGATGCGGTGTTTGCGCCAGGCGACCTTCAGCTGTGACACGTAGGCATTCGCGCTCGATGCCGTGCAAGCACTGCTCTAGCAGGGAGAGGTGTTCGCGCTTGCCGAGCAAGGCCAGGCGGCGGTTGAGAAGTTCGCTCAAGTTGGATTCCTTCACGCGTCAGTCGCCCCAATATGGGGGTGGGCAGGACGGTCTACAAGGGTGAAGTTAAAACTGGCGTGATCGCCTGGTTTAGAGTCGATATGACCCGATCAGTAAAAGCCGACTTCACTCCATGAATTGGGCTATAGCGCAGCAAGAAAATTCCGACGCTGTTATCGCAGCGCCGAAATTAACTCAAATCGAGGGTGGGGAGCTATAGGGCAGCGAACGTGCCTTGTGCTTTTGCGACTAATCGTTCGTCCTGATACACATCGGCTTCGACCACCAATGTGCGTCGACCCGCGTGGAGCACCCGGGCGGTACACAGCACGTCACCGTCAGACACGGCACGGATGTAGTTGATCTTGCACTCGATGGTCGCGCTCTGCTGGTCAAACCCATGGGAGCTGGAGCAGGCCAGCCCCATCGTAATGTCCACCAGGCTGAAAATCGCCCCGCCATGGAGCTTGCCCGCGCGGTTGCGCAGTTGCGGCTCCAGGGTCAGGGCCACCTCGGCAACGCCCTCGTCCAGGCGTTGCAGGCGGCAGCCGATCAGCTCGCTGAACGCGCTTTGGGTCAAGCCGGCCGGGATTTCCATCAGCGTTTCTTCAACTGTTTGGCATTGGCGAACAGTGAGGCCATGGCGTTGTTGCTCGGTGCGGCAGTCGCGGTTTCCTTGCGTGGCGCGTTGTTTTGCGACTGGCGCGGTGCCGAGCCCGGGCGGGCACCACGGGCGCCGTCGATTTTCTCGCCTGGGGTGTCGCTCATGCGCATCGACAGGCCGACGCGCTTGCGTGGGATGTCGACCTCCATAACCTTGACCTTGACCACGTCACCGGCTTTAACCGCTTCGCGTGGGTCTTTGATGAACTTCTCCGAAAGCGCGGAAATATGCACCAAACCGTCCTGATGCACGCCGATATCCACAAAGGCACCGAAATTGGTCACGTTGGTGACTACGCCTTCGAGGATCATGCCCGGCTGCAGGTCCTTGAGGTCTTCGACACCCTCCTGGAATTCAGCGGTCTTGAACTCGGGGCGTGGATCGCGGCCAGGTTTTTCCAGTTCTTGCAGGATGTCGGTGATGGTAGGCACGCCGAAGGTTTCATCGGTGTACTTCTTCGGGTCCAGGCGCTTGAGGAAAGCGGCGTCGCCGATCAGCGAGCGGATGTCGCGGTCGGTCTCGGCGGCGATGCGCTGTACCAGCGGGTAGGCTTCCGGGTGGACTGCGGACGCGTCCAGCGGGTTATCACCGTTCATCACGCGCAGGAAGCCGGCGGCCTGTTCGAAAGTTTTTTCACCCAGGCGTGCGACTTTTTTCAACGCGGCGCGGGTTTTGAAGGCACCGTTTTCATCGCGGTGGGTGACGATGTTCTGGGCCAGGGTGGCGTTGAGGCCGGAAATACGCGCCAGCAACGCTACGGATGCGGTGTTTACGTCCACGCCCACGGCGTTCACACAGTCTTCTACCACCGCGTCCAGGCCACGTGCCAGTTTCAGCTGCGACACGTCGTGCTGGTACTGGCCGACGCCAATGGATTTAGGGTCGATCTTCACCAGTTCGGCCAGCGGGTCCTGCAAGCGACGGGCGATGGACACCGCGCCACGGATTGACACGTCGAGGTCCGGGAATTCCTTGGATGCCAATTCCGACGCCGAGTACACCGAAGCACCGGCCTCGGAGACCATGACCTTGGTCATCTTCATGGCTGGGTATTTTTTGATCAGTTCGGCGGCCAACTTGTCGGTTTCGCGGCTGGCGGTGCCGTTGCCGATGGCGATCAGGTCCACGGAGTGCTTGGCGCACAGGGCGGCCAGGATCGCCAGGGTCTGGTCCCACTTGTTGTGCGGTACGTGGGGGTACACGGTGGCGTGGTCGAGCAGCTTGCCGGTGGCATCGACCACGGCGACCTTGCAACCGGTGCGCAGGCCCGGGTCCAGGCCCAGGGTCGCGCGCGGGCCCGCCGGGGCGGCCAGCAACAGGTCGTGCAGGTTGTGGGCGAACACGTTGATCGCCTCGGTTTCAGCGCCGTCGCGCAGCTCGCCCAGCAGATCGGTTTCCAGGTGGGTGTAGAGCTTGACCTTCCAGGTCCAGCGCACGACTTCACCGAGCCATTTGTCCGCAGGACGATTCTGATTCTGGATGCCGAATTGCTGGCCGATCATGCCTTCGCACGGGTGCATGGTGCCCGGCAGTTCGTCACCGACTTTCAGTGAGGAGCTGAGAATGCCTTCGTTGCGGCCACGGAAAATGGCGAGCGCACGGTGGGACGGCATGCTTTTGAGCGGTTCGTCGTGTTCGAAGTAGTCGCGGAACTTGGCGCCTTCTTCCTCTTTGCCGGCGATGACGCGGGCGCTGAGCGTGGCTTCCTGCTTGAGGAAGGTGCGCAGTTTTTCCAGCAGGCTGGCGTCTTCGGCGAAGCGCTCCATCAGGATGTATTTGGCGCCTTCGAGGGCGGCCTTGACGTCAGCGACGCCTTTGTCGGCATTGACGAAGCGGGCCGCTTCGGTGTCCGGGGTCAGCGATGGGTCGTTGAACAGGCTGTCGGCCAACTCACCCAGGCCGGCTTCCAGAGCGATCTGGCCCTTGGTGCGGCGCTTTTGCTTGTATGGCAGGTAGAGGTCTTCGAGGCGGGTCTTGGTGTCGGCGAGCTTGATGTCGCGTTCCAGCTGTGGGGTCAACTTGCCCTGCTCTTCGATGCTGGCGAGGATGCTGATGCGCCGTTCGTCGAGTTCTCGCAGGTAGCGCAAGCGCTCTTCCAGGTGGCGTAGTTGGGTGTCGTCGAGGCTGCCGGTCACTTCTTTTCGGTAACGGGCGATGAAGGGCACCGTGGAGCCTTCATCCAGTAGAGCGACGGCCGCTTCGACCTGTTGTGGGCGTACACCGAGTTCCTCGGCGATGCGGCTGTTGATGCTGTCCATAAAACCACCTGAAATTCTTGAAAGCAGCTCGCAGGCCCGGAAAACAAGGCTTGCAAGGCTGGTTGAGCGGCCCGTCTGGCGCCGCTGCCTGGGTCAAGAGGCAGCCTATTGACCCTCGAAATTGAAAAAATCACGACAAGCGGATGAAAAAAAGCCCGGCAGTAAACGGTAACGATCTGACGTTGCCCTGCACGAAGGCGCCGCATTATAACCAGCGTTCCGACCTTGGGGGGTACTGCGCCGCTGGTCGCCGCACGCGGGTTCGCTGGCGGCAGAGGAAAAATCTGCTAACAATGCACACGGTGCGTATAACGGCACCTAAGCCATAATGCGCGCCGAGATAAGAGGAGCATCCAATGAGCAGCACTGTACAAACTGCTGAAGGCGAAAAAATTCTCATCGTTGACGACGATCCAGGGCTGAGCAGCCTGCTGGAGCGCTTCTTCAACTCCAAGGGCTACCGTGCCCGCGCGGTGCCGAACACCGAGCAGATGGATCGCCTGTTGGGGCGCGAAGTGTTCAACCTGGTCGTACTCGACCTGATGCTGCCCGGCGAAGACGGCCTGACCGCGTGCAAGCGCCTGCGCGGTGCGAACAACCAGATTCCAATCATCATGCTGACCGCCAAGGGCGATGAGCTGAGCCGCATCAAGGGCCTTGAGCTTGGCGCTGATGATTACCTGGCCAAGCCATTCAACCCGGACGAATTGATGGCCCGGGTCAAGGCGGTATTGCGTCGCCAGGCTCCGCCGGTACCGGGCGCGCCAGGCAGCGAAGACGAAAGCGTCACTTTTGGCGACTACGAATTGTCGCTGGCCACCCGTGAACTCAAGCGTGGCGATGAAGTGCACATGCTGACTACCGGCGAATTCGCGGTCCTTAAGGCGTTGGTGATGAACGCGCGCCAGCCATTGACCCGCGACAAGCTGATGAACCTGGCCCGTGGCCGGGAGTGGGATGCCCTGGAGCGTTCCATCGACGTGCAGATTTCCCGTCTGCGCCGGATGATCGAGCCTGATCCGTCCAAGCCGCGGTATATCCAGACGGTGTGGGGCGTGGGTTATGTATTCGTGCCGGATGGCAATAAAACCAGTTGATCCATGATTTGCAGGGGCGGGTATTTCGGTGTTTGGCTCCATGAGAGTCAACGGGATGCCCGGCGTCTGCAATTCTGCGAGCGCCCCTCGTTCCTGCAAGGTATCTAGCTGTCCTCTATGAAAACCCCGCTGTGGTTCCCGCAAAGTTTCTTTTCCCGCACGCTCTGGCTGGTGCTGATCGTCGTTCTGTTTTCCAAGGCCCTCACGCTGGTTTATCTGCTGATGAACGAAGACGTGCTGGTTGATCGGCAATACAGTCACGGCGTCGCCCTGACCCTGCGCGCCTATTGGGCTGCCGACCCGGAGAACCGCGAGAAGATCGCCAAGGCCGCGACGCTGGTTCGCGTGGCGGGTGCGGGTGTGCCGGAGGGCGAACAGCATTGGCCCTACAGCGAGATCTACCAGCGACAGATGCAGGCCGAGCTGGGGGACGACACCGAGGTGCGGCTGCGCATGCATGTGTCGCCTGCGCTATGGGTGAGGGCGCCCAGCCTGGGCCAGGATTGGCTGAAAGTACCGCTGTACCCGCATCCGCTGCGGGGGCAGAAGATCTGGAACGTGTTGGGATGGTTCCTGGCCATTGGTTTGCTTTCTACCGCATCCGCCTGGATTTTCGTGCGCCAGCTCAACCAGCCCCTGAAACGTCTGGTGTTCGCAGCCCGCCAACTGGGGCAGGGGCGTAGCGTGCGCCTGCCGGTCAGTGATACGCCCAGTGAGATGACTGAGGTGTACAGCGCGTTCAACCAGATGGCGGAGGATGTCGAGCAGGCGGGTCGCGAGCGCGAGCTGATGCTGGCGGGCGTATCCCATGACTTGCGCACGCCATTGACGCGCTTGCGGTTGTCCCTGGAATTGATGGGCAGTCACAACGATCTGACGGATGACATGGTCCGCGACATCGAGGACATGGACGCGATTCTCGATCAGTTCCTGGCGTTTATCCGTGATGGACGCGATGAAGTGGTTGAAGAGGTCGACCTCACGGACCTGGTGCGTGAAGTCGTGGCCCCCTATAACCAGAACGGTGAGCAGGTGCGCATGCGTCTGGAGCCGATCCAACCGTTTGCGCTGCGTCGGGTGTCGATGAAGCGTCTGCTGAACAACCTCATCGGTAACGCCTTGCATCATGCCGGTTCAGATGTGGAAGTGGCGGCCTACGTGTCCGGCGACAGCGCCGCACCCTATGTCGTGTTGAGTGTGATGGACCGAGGTACGGGGATCGACCCGGCGGAACTGGAAGGTATCTTCAACCCCTTCACCCGTGGCGATCGTGCCCGTGGGGGCAAAGGCACAGGCCTGGGGTTGGCGATTGTGCGGCGGATTGCCTCGATGCACGGAGGCAATGTTGAGCTGCGCAATCGTGAGGAAGGTGGCCTGGAGGCTCGTGTGCGCCTGCCGCTTGGCTTGATGCTGCCTAGAGATGCGGTATAGGTATAGGAGCAGCTGCAAGCTATAAGCTACAAGCCACAAGAAAAAGCTGCCTGCCTTTCTCTTGCAGCTTTTAGCTTGTCGCTTGCAGCTGCTTCATTAGCCCTTCCCTTTGGTTCGGGTCATATTCGGCCCGCCATTCTTCTCCAGATGCTGAATGATGATCCCCGCCACATCCTTGCCCGTGGTGGTCTCGATGCCTTCCAGGCCCGGTGACGAGTTCACCTCCATCACCAGGGGGCCATGGTTGGAGCGCAGGATATCCACACCCGCCACGCTCAACCCCATCACTTTGGCGGCGCGCAGCGCGGTCATGCGTTCTTCCGGGGTGATCTTGATCAGGCTGGCGCTGCCGCCACGATGCAGGTTGGAGCGGAACTCCCCTGGTTTGGCCTGGCGCTTCATCGCCGCAATCACTTTGTCGCCCACTACGAAGCAGCGGATATCCGCGCCACCGGCTTCCTTGATGTATTCCTGCACCATGATGTTCTGTTTGAGACCCATGAATGCCTCGATCACTGATTCTGCGGCCGTTGCCGTTTCACACAGCACCACGCCAATCCCCTGGGTGCCTTCCAGCACCTTGATCACCAGCGGCGCGCCGTTGACCATGTCGATAAGGTCGGGGATGTCATCCGGTGAGTGGGCAAAGCCGGTAACCGGCAGGCCGATCCCCCGACGCGAGAGCAGTTGCAGCGAGCGCAGCTTGTCCCGCGAGCGTGCGATGGCTACCGATTCATTGAGGGGGAATACCCCCATCATTTCGAACTGACGCAACACCGCGCAGCCGTAGAAAGTGACCGACGCACCGATGCGCGGGATCACCGCATCAAAACCCTCCAGCGGTTTGCCCCGGTAATGGATCTGGGGCTTGTGGCTGGCAATGTTCATGTAGGCCCGCAACGTGTCGATCACCACCATTTCGTGGCCACGTTCGGTACCGGCCTCAACCAGGCGGCGGGTGGAATACAGACGCGGGTTTCGCGACAGCACAGCGATCTTCATGCAGCACCTGGGGCAGAAATAGTTGAGACCGGGAACACCGGCTTGTCTTGAACGTACTTGACGCCGGGATTGACCACCAACTGGCCGTCAATCAACGCCTTGGAACCGAGCAACAGGCGATAACGCATGGCCTTGCGGCAGGCCAGGGTGAACTCCACCCGCCATACCCGGTCACCCAGCGCCAACGTAGTGCTGATCACGTATCGCACCTGCGCATGCCCGTTGGAGCTCTTGATGGTTTTCATCGTCACCAGGGGCGCTTCACAACGGCGGTGACGCAGTTGCACAACGCTGCCCAGGTGCGCGGTAAAGCGAACCCACTTTTCACCGTCACGCTCAAAGGGCTCTATATCGGTGGCATGCAGGCTTGAGGTGCTGGCGCCGGTGTCGATCTTCGCGCGCAGGCCCGCTACCCCCAAATCAGGGAGGGCCACCCACTCGCGCAGACCCACAACGGTCAAATGGTCAAATGTCTTCAATATAGGTAACCGGTCAATTCGCCCAGGCGTGAGGGGAAACCTCGGCCAGGGCTTTGAATGCAGGCTTGGCGAACCAGAAGCCTTGCATCAGAAATATTCCGCAGTCGGACAGGAAGTCGCGCTCACCGGCACTTTCAATGCCTTCGGCGATGACGGTAACGCCCAACTGCTCACAAATTGTGACAATCCCCTGGACGATCACCTGACGGACACGGTCCTGATCGACATCGCGGATCAGCGCCATGTCGAGTTTGATCAAGTCAGGTTGGAAATCGGCCAGCAGATTCAGCCCCGAATAGCCCGCGCCGAAATCGTCGATGGCGGTCTTGAAACCGAATTCGCGATATTCACGCAGAATATTCGTCAAATGGCGATAGTTATCTACATGCTCGTTTTCAAGTGTCTCGAAAATCAGCTGGTCGAGCGGGAAGTTATGTGCCCGAGCCGCCTCTAGAGTGCTGCGGATACACAGCTCTGGCCGATAGACGGCATTGGGCATGAAGTTGATGGACAGGTGGGTTTGCATCCCCAATGCCGCTGCGCCGGCGATCGCCTGGGTGCGGCAACGCTGGTCGAAGCGGTAACGGTTGCTCTCGTTGACTTGCGCCAGTATCGATAGCGCCCCTTCGCCATTGACCCCCCGTACCAGGGCCTCGTTGGCGAAAATGGAATGATCGCGAAGGTCTACGATAGGCTGGTAGGCGAAAGCGAAGTCGAAACCCAGCGGCTCGCTTTGCTGGCAGCCCACGCAGCGTTGGCCAGGCGAGGTGAGTGAAACGGGGAAGTCGGTCACGGCGTATCCTCGCGAAAACAGGGTGCTACCTGGCGTATCTTAGGTGAGCCTTGGGGTTTATGCGTCGAAGGGGTTCAACGGTTAAGTTGCGACATTTTTCAGCGAGAGGAATTCAAGTGGCTCAGAAGCAGGAAGAGGACGAAAAAGTCCGTTTGGACAAGTGGCTATGGGCCGCACGTTTTTACAAGACCCGTGCCTTGGCCAAGGCAGCCATCGAGAGTGGCAAGGTGCATCACCGGGGCGAGCGCTGCAAACCGGGCAAGGAACCGCGCGTAGGGGATGAGTTCCAGATTCGTACCGGCTTTGATGAAAAGACCATTGTGGTTCAGGCTCTGTCGATTGTACGACGTGGCGCTCCCGAGGCTCAGACGCTGTATGCCGAGACTGATGCGAGTATCGCCAAGCGTGAGCATGCAGCAGCCATGCGCAAGGCGGGGGCTCTGGGGGTCAGTACCGATGGGAAACCGAGCAAGAAGCAACGCCGCGATCTGTTCAAGTTCCGTGGCAGTGGCGGTGACGAATAAAGTCGCCGGTAATCGCTTGGGGCTTCACTTGGCTTGGAACAAACCCGGATTGTTCATAAACTGCGTCATCTTCGCGTCAATATTATTCAACTCAGATACCCAGACCTATGACTGATCTACCGGATACCGACTTCACCCAACGCTTTATCTTCGACGAGACCGACGCCCGCGGCGAACTGGTCTCGTTGGAGCGCAGCTATGCCGAAGTCCTCGCCAAGCACCCCTATCCGGAGCCGGTCGCGCAACTGCTCGGCGAGCTGATGGCGGCGGCGGCGCTGCTGGTGGGTACCATGAAATTCGACGGTTTGCTGATCCTGCAAGCGCGTTCCGAAGGGCCGATTCCGCTGCTGATGATCGAGTGCTCCAGCGAGCGCGACATCCGTGGCCTGGCCCGCTACGACGCTGACCGGATTGCCGCGGACGCGTGCCTGGCCGACCTGATGCCCAATGGTGTACTGGCGCTCACCGTTGACCCGACCGAGGGCCAGCGCTATCAGGGGATTGTCGACCTCGATGGCGAAACCCTGTCGGACTGCTTCACCAACTACTTCGTGATGTCCCAGCAAGTCGGTACGCGTTTCTGGCTTAAAGCCGACGGCAAGCGTGCCCGTGGCCTGTTGCTGCAACAACTGCCGGCCGATCGCATCAAGGACGACGACGAGCGTGCCGAAAGCTGGCGCAACCTCACCGCACTGGCCGGCACCTTGACCACCGAGGAGTTGCTGGCGCTGGACAATGAAACCATCCTGCACCGCCTCTATCACGAAGAAGCTGTGCGGCTGTTCGATGCCCAAAGCCTGCGCTTCCATTGCAGCTGCTCGCGCGAGCGCTCGGCCAATGCACTGGTCAGCCTGGGCCTTGAGGATGCACAGAATCTGGTGGTGGAGCACGGCGGCCATATTGAAATCGACTGCCAGTTCTGCAACCAGCGCTACCTGTTCGATGCCGCTGATGTAGTCCAGTTATTCGCCGGCGCAGGCATCGACACCCCTTCCGACACCCGCCACTAAAACGTTTAAGCACAGGTAAATCACCTGACAAACGCCGGATTAGCGCAGTTCTGACGGGAGGGCCCTACTCTTTTTGGGCTTTTCTGGCATAATCCGGCCCACTTTTTTCGCGGTAGTAGTGCGCAACTTTCTACTACAAAACGTTTGGAGCACTCGGCTACAGGCCGACGGGGAACCTCATGACGCAAGCCAATAACGCTGTATACACCGATCTGAGTGTTGATGATCTGGTCAAAGAAGCCCTGCAGCGCGGTGAAGGCGTGCTTGCCGATACTGGCGCGCTGGTCGTAGAAACCGGTCACCGTACCGGCCGTTCGCCAGTCGATCGTTTCATCGTTGAAGAGCCTTCCACCCAGGACGCCATCGCCTGGGGCCCGATCAACCGCAAGTTCCCGGCCGACAAGTTCGACGCCCTGTGGGCGCGTGTCGAAGCCTTCAACAATGCGCAAGAGCATTTCGTTTCCCACGTTCACGTCGGTGCTGCGCACGATCACTACCTGCCCGTGAAAATGACCACCCAGACTGCCTGGCAGAACCTGTTCGGTCGTTGCCTGTTCATCAACCCGGCCCAGTACAACCCGGCCGGTCGTGAAGAGTGGCAGGTGCTTAACGTAGCCAACTTCGAGTGCGTGCCAGAGCGTGACGGCACCAACTCCGACGGTTGCGTGATCCTTAACTTCGCACAGAAAAAAGTGCTGATCGCCGGCATGCGTTACGCCGGTGAAATGAAGAAAGCCATGTTCTCGGTGCAGAACTTCCTGCTGCCGGCCGCCGACGTACTGCCGATGCACTGCGCCGCCAACATCGGCGAAGCCGGTGACGTGACCCTGTTCTTCGGTCTGTCGGGCACCGGTAAAACCACCCTGTCCGCCGACGAAAGCCGTTACCTGATCGGTGACGACGAACACGGTTGGGGCGAAGGCGTGGTGTTCAACATCGAAGGCGGTTGCTACGCCAAGTGCATCGACTTGTCCGAGAAGAACGAGCCGGTAATCTGGAAAGCCATCAAGCACGGTGCCGTGCTCGAAAACGTCGTGATCGACGACGCCAAGCACGCCGACTATGCCGATGTCAGCCTGACCCAGAACAGCCGCGCCGCCTACCCGCTGGAGCACGTGGCCAAGCGTTCCGAGAAGAACCTGGGCGGCGAGCCAAACGCTGTGATCTTCCTGACCTGCGACCTGACCGGCGTGTTGCCGCCAGTGTCTATCCTCAGCGAAGAGCAAGCGGCCTACCACTTCCTGTCCGGCTACACCGCTCTGGTGGGCTCGACCGAAATGGGTTCCGGCAGCGGCATCAAGTCGACCTTCTCCACCTGCTTCGGCGCGCCGTTCTTCCCACGCCCGGCCGGTGAATACGCAGAACTGCTGATCAAGCGCATCCGTGGCTTCGGCTCCAAGGTCTACCTGGTCAACACCGGCTGGACCGGTGGTGGCTATGGCGTCGGCAAGCGCTTCAACATCCCGACCACTCGCGGCGTCATCGCAGCGATCCAGAGCGGCGCGTTGATTGGTGCGCAAACCGAGCACCTCGACACCATCAATCTCGACGTGCCACTGGCCGTACCGGGCGTTGAAACCGGCCTGTTGAACCCACGTAACACCTGGGCCGACAAAGCTGCATACGACGAAGCGGCGAAGGCACTGGCCGGCCTGTTCATCGAGAACTTCAAGAAGTTTGAAGTGAGCGATGCGATCAAGGCCGCGGGTCCCAAGTTGTAAGGTTCGAACGTTGTAAAAAAGCCGCCCCTAGTGGGCGGCTTTTTTATTTTTGAAGTTTTGGGGCTTCTTCGATCAGAGACCTTCAATCTCTTGCTGCCTCGATCTATAGGTGCAAGATAATCGCCCCGACCAGCACTAACGCAACCCCTGACACCTGCACCGCCGACAGCCGTTCCTTGAAGAACACAAACCCCAGAATCGCTGCAATCCCGCCCGACAAAGTACTGATCACCGTCACTACTGACACCGACCCCGCCATCGCTCCCCACGAAAACGCCGAGAAACCGCCCAGGTTCATCAAACTCGCCCCGGTCAATGCCGCGCAGTTTTTTAGCGGCGGGATTTTCAAACCGTCCTTGATGTTAAGCACCATAACCACCAGCACGCACAGACCCACCAGGTAGCCGAGCCACAGCATAATGATTGGCCCCAGCACCGGCAGTGTGTAGCGGCCTTGCAGCCAGAAACTGGTGCCATACAGCAACGCGGCGAGCATGGCGTAGGCGATGGAAAGGCGTGGGTTGTTGTGGGGGAGGTCGTTGTCCTTGTGGATGCTGGAGAGCATCACTCCGACCACGCACAAGGCGATGCAGCCCAGTTGCGTCAGGCTGATGTGCTCACCGCTGGCCCAAGACAGCAAGGTGGTCACCACGCCGTAGGACGTCACCAGCGGCGCGACGATGGCCGCTTTGCCGAGGGCGAAGGCCTTGGACAGCGCAAGGGCCCCGGAGACAGTGAGCAGGGCGGCGGCGATGCCCAGGAGCCAGACGCTCAGCGGGGCATCCAGGGATTTGAACAAGAGGCTGGGGAGAATGACCAAGAACAGAGTCATGATCAGGAAACCCAGGGCTTGGCCGAAATAGACGGCGCGTTTAACGCCCACGGCTCGGGCGTTGAGACCCACGAGAAAATCCGTGCCGCCCCAGAGCAGAGCTGCCAGCAGGCCCATTATTACGTCCATGTAAGGTCCTTGTGTTTCAGCTCAGGTTTTCCAGCGTCTGCGTGTCCCAGCTTTGGGTCTTGATAGCCAGGTACAGCATACCGATCGTCAGCGGCACTTTGTCACCTCGTCCCTTGGCTCGACGTTTGAGAAACACATCAAACACCGGGGGGTTGAAGTAACGATAAGTGTCGAAGTCGCCCAGGTCGAGCGCGAATTCCTGTTCCAGTGCTTCCATCAGTAGTTTGGCTTCTCCACCGTCGCAACCCAGGTCGAGGTTGATCGAGGTTTCCAGGCGAAGGGTCTTGTGTTCCGGCAGGCCGATTTCTTCGTGCAGCAGTTGCAGGAGATGCTGCATAACGACGTCTTCGGGGAAGTTGGGGGCGAGGTTCATTGGTAGGGGCACGCAGAATTGGGTGAGGACAGGCGTTATGAGCCTGGCAAGAATAGAAACAGAGGAAATCGCTGAAGACAATGGCAACCTCGGGAAGACGAAATATCCAGGGCATTGCACATCGCATGAAGGCTTGGCAGTGCTTCAACAGGCAACACTGGTCTTTGGAGCGAGCTTGCTCGCGAAAAACCAAATGAGGCCGCGCGCCTTCTGGTTTACCGCGTCATCGTTGACGATTTTCGCGATCGAGCTCGCTCCTACACAGGGTGTCGCTTAGATTTGCGGTTGTGCGGGTTGCAGTTGAACGTGTTGCGCAGCTTCCAGCAGATCCGTGGCTGCGCGAATGCGTTGATGGGCGGCGGACTGTGAGCGGGTTGGCCAGCCGGAAACAGCACTCCGACACGTCCGAAGACGTCCCCTACACAGCCGCCATAGCACTGCGATACATCAGCGAGCAGGCGGGATAAAAACCACGTCACATTCTGTATAAAAAAAACGCAAGCAGTCTGAATTCAGCGTATGTTTCACCGCAAAATCTCGTAGGGCGATTCCGCCCACCACTTAAAGGGAGTTAAGCATGGGTTTGCTTCGTGTCGCCTCGGCGATGTCATTGTGTGCAGTGGCGTTTTCAATTCAAGCCGAGCAATTGCCGATTGAGGTGCTGAGTGCGGTGGTCAAGGACCAGAAGATTGCCGATGCCGAAGTGCTGTTGCAGCGTAATGGTGCGCAAAACGTCGTGGGCCGTACCAACGCCCAGGGCCAGGTGACACTGACCAGCGAAGCGGCCGACGATGCGTCCAACCTGCTGATCATCAAAAAAGCCGGCTACTCGAATCTGGTGGTGAAGTGTCCTTGCGCAGGGATGACCTACGCCATCAGCCCGGTCATGGAAAACCTCGACGGCCTGCGGGTCGTGCTGACCTGGGGCAAAACCCCGGAAGACCTCGACTCTCACATGATCTTCCCTGGTAACAATATCTTCTTCGGCAACCAGAAAGGCACCGACGCCGAACTGGATGTGGATGACACCGACAGCTACGGCCCGGAAACCATCACCCTGCAGAAAAAGCACTACGGCGAAAGTTATGTCTACGCCGTACATGACTTCACCAATAGCGGCAATCCAGGCTCTCGCCAGCTGTCCAACAGTGAGGCCAAGGTGTTCGTGTACATGGGCCAATCCCTGGTACGCACCTACTACGTGCCGAAAAACCGTAGCGGTAACTTGTGGACGGTATTCCGCATGACCGGCAGCGGTGATTTCCAGGACATCAACAATTTCAGTGGTGTGCAAGTCGATGCTCCGAACGTCCTCAACGAAGTCAAAGCGTTGCTGGATGACAGCGTTGCAGTGACCGCGGTGGCCGTCAGCTCTTCCGCACAAACCGATGCGAAGCGTCTGAACGTGCAGGGTGAAGCAGCCTACCAGGCAGGTAATCTGGACCAGGCCATCGAGCTGTTCCGTCAAGCCATCGAGTTGGATAACGGCTTCGGTAAAGCCTATGGCAACCTGGGCCTGGCGTATCAGAAGGCCGGTAACACCGCCGAGTCGATCTGGGCCAACCGCAAGGCTATCGCCCTGGCTACCGGTGCGAACGCTGCAACCGTGCGTGCAGGGGCCTACTACAACATTGCGCGCATCTACGAAGCTGCAGGGCAGTTCCCGGACGCCTTGCGTCACTACCAGTTAGCCAAGGAGCAGAAGGCCAACCCGGTGTATGACACGGCGATCGAGCGGGTACAGAACCGCTGATTCAGCCCCTGCTGTAGAACTAAGAATGTGGGGTGGGGTTTGCTCCCTCCCACATTTGGATCTGTATCTTTCCTGCCGGCACCTCGGATTATTCCCCCTTCGGCCCTGGGCCATCCCTGACCCCATGTATCATCCTGTCTCTTTTTACTTGCGACCTTTCTCGATTCGCTGAGATTCACAGGCTATGTTTTTCAGCCATCTCAGCAGTCAATGGAGTGACAGCCTATGCACGACACCCTCCAACAGGTCTTCGGTTATCCACAGTTCCGCCCGGGCCAGGAACAAACGGTCAGGGCCGTGCTGGCCGGCCGTTCGGCAGCCGCGATCTTCCCTACAGGGTCGGGCAAGTCCTTGTGTTACCAGCTATCGGCCGTGCTGCTTCCGCATCTGACGTTGGTGGTGTCGCCGTTGTTGGCGTTGATGCAGGATCAATTGGGCTTTCTGCAGCGTCACGGGATTTCAGCCGGCAGTATCGACTCGGCCCAGAGCCGCGATGAGGCCAATGAGGTAATGGCCCGTGCTCGCTCGGGCGAGCTGAAAATCCTGATGATTTCCGTGGAGCGCTTGAAGAACGAGCGTTTTCGTAATTTCCTGCAAAGCGTGCAGATCTCTCTGCTGGTGGTGGACGAGGCGCACTGTATTTCGGAGTGGGGCCATAACTTCCGCCCGGACTATTTGAAGCTTCCAGACTACCAACGGCAGTTCAATATCCCACAGGCGCTGCTGCTGACGGCCACGGCCACGCCTAAGGTGATTGCCGACATGCAGGCCAAGTTCAGCATTGCACCGCAGGATGTGGTGACCACTGGTTTCTACCGGCCCAACCTCAATTTGCTGGTGGAGCCGGTAAGCGGCCCCGACAAGCGTCGGCGTTTGGTCGAGTGGATGAGCGAGCGCGCCAACCAGCCGAGCATCGTCTATGTCACCCTGCAGAAGACCGCCGAGCAGATTGCCGAGCACCTGAATCGCAATGGCATCCAGGCTGAGGCCTACCATGCCGGTTTGCCCCACGATAAACGTGAGGGCATCCAGCAACGCTTCATGGGTGGACGCTCCAATTGCATCGTCGCCACCATCGCGTTTGGCATGGGCATCGACAAAAGTGATATCCGCAATGTGGTGCACTTCGACTTGCCCAAGTCCATTGAGAACTACAGTCAGGAAATCGGCCGTGCCGGGCGCGACGCTCAAGCCTCCGACTGCCTGGTACTGGCTAACCGCGACAGCCTCAACGTGCTGGAAAATTTCGTCTACGGTGATACACCCGAGCAAGAGGGCATTCTGCGTGTGCTGGAGGCATTGCAGGCGGCGCGGCCAGAGGGGCAATGGGAGTTTTTGCTGAGGTCATTGTCGGAGCACAGCAATATCCGCGAGTTGCCGCTCAAGACGTTGCTGGTGCAGTTGGAACTCAAGGGCGTGATTGCGCCGCGCTACGCGTTCTATGCTGAATACCGTTTCAAATACCTGGTCGAACCTGATGCGTTGCTGGCACGGTTTTCGGGGGAGCGACAACAGTTCGTCGCGGCGATCATCGAGGTGTGCAAGCGTGCGCGAACCTGGGCGACGGTGGATTTTGACACGCTGTATCAGCAGCACAACGCCGAACGCAATCGAGTGGTGAAAGCCCTGGATTACTTTCAGGAGCAAGGCTTGATCGAACTCGAAAGCAAGCAGATGACCGAGGTCTACAGCCTGCTCGATACCGACTTTGACCCACAGGTGTTGAGCGCCGAGTTATACACAGGCTTCAAGCAGCACGAGGTTACGGAGGTGGCGCGGATTCACGCCATGCTGGATCTGTTCGCCACCGAACACTGCCTGGGGCAGCGCCTGGCCGAATATTTTGGCGACGAAAACGCCCCTCAACGTTGCGGGCACTGTTCGGTATGCCACGGCCGCGTCGCGCACCTTCCGCCACCGCCAGGCTTGCCGCCCCTTGTGGATAAAAATTTCATGGAGCTGTGCGGGGATTTTATCCACAGGCATCATGCACTCACGGGCCAATTGCCTGGCTCCGAGCGGTTGACGCGGTTTCTCGGTGGTATCAGCGTGCCCTTGTTCAATTCATTGAAGGCGCGGGGTATCCCGGGGTTTGCTGCGCTGGAGGATTACCCTTACGCCGAAGTGCGCGAATGGGCCGAAGCCCATCTGAAGCACCTGTAAATTCACTTCACGAGACGAGCCCATGCCTGATTCAGTGCCAACCCGTGCCGACTACCCACACTTGCAACCGATTATCACGCGTTGGCACGACAACGATGTGTACGGCCATGTGAACAACGTCACCTATTACAGCTTCTTCGACACCACGGTGAATACCTACCTGATCGAACAGGGAGGGTTGGATATTCATGACGGTGAAGTGGTGGGATTTGTGGTGAGTTCTGCGTGCGACTATTTCGCGTCGGTTGCCTTTCCCGAACGCATTGACGTCGGCTTGCGGGTGGGCAAGTTGGGCAATAGCTCAGTGCAGTATGAATTGGCGGTGTTCAAGGCGGGCGAGGAGGACGCCTGCGCGGCGGGGCGTTTTGTACATGTGTTCGTGGATCGAGGGTCGAACCAGCCGGTCACTATTCCGGCGATGTTGCGCGAGGCGTTGCAGCGTTTGGTGGTGTAGGCGCGCACGCCTACACCCAGGACGAAGGCTTCAGGCCTTATCAATCATCATAACGGTGATGATGCTTGTTCTTGCGATGCCCATAAGCATGACCGCGCCCGCGATGGTCATCACGGTCGTAGCGACGGTTGTCACGCCCACGGTAATGGCGGTCTTCGTCATCGCTCTTGTTGCCCATGTAGTTGCCCAGTGCGCCACCTGCGCCGCCACCGGCTGCTGCGCCGATCAGGCTACCGGTGCTGCCGCCGACACTGCGGCCAACCACGTTGCCGCCTGCTGCGCCCAGTGCGCCGCCAATGGCGGCTTCGCCACGGCTGCGTTTGTCGGCGCCGACCGCACTGCCACCCGCGCCGCCCAATGCTGCACCGATGGTCGAACCGGTGTTGCCACCTAGCTGCTGGCCAACAACCGAACCTAGAACCCCGCCCAATGCGCCGCCCACGCCTGCTTCGGCGGTGCCACCGGCCATGGCTGCGCCACTGACCAGGCCAAGGGACAACAAGAGAATCGAGGAGAACTTCATTAGGGAGACCTCAAGAGGATGACGGCGCGATCTTGGGGCTGTATCGATACTGTGACAATAGAAATCCGACCAGTAGCACGAGTTGTACACAATTCTATAACTTACTGTTTTTACTGGGGAACTTAAGTGTTTTTTGTGAGTCTTTAGCTACTTGGGAAAGGCCGCTTTTATGCAAAAGCGGCCTTTTTTGTGCCTGGAATTTACGCCGAGCGCGCCATGATCAGGCCGTCGTCACTCGCCGCCTCCAGGCAAATAGCCACGAACTTCGATGTCGGTGTATGGCTGCCATCCCCGGTGCTTTCCAGTGGCACCAGCGGGTTCACTTCCGGGTAGTAAGCGGCTGCCTGCCCTGCCGGAATATCAAATGCGAGCAAGGTGAAGCCCTTCACACGGCGCTCACGCCCGTCTTCCCACAGCGACACGATGTCGGCCTTCTGCCCGGGCTTGAAGCCCAGGCGGATGATGTCGGCTTCGTTGACAAAGAGCACGTCACGCTGGCCTTTCACCCCACGGTAGCGGTCATCCAGGCCGTAAATAGTGGTGTTGTACTGATCATGGGAACGCATTGACTGCATGATCAGGTCCGGCACGCGGCCGGTCGCATGGGTGCGCTCGTGAATCAGGTCTTCAGGCAGGATATTCGGACGGAAATTGGCGCGCCCCGAAGGGGTGTTCCAGCGACGCGCGCCGGCAGCGTTGCCCAGGTAGAAACCGCCCGGATGCTTGATGTTTTCGTTGAAGCCCTTGAAGCCCGGGATGGTGTCGGCGATCAGGTCGCGAATGCGTCCGTAGTCAGCCACCAGCCAGTTCCAATCCACCGGCTTGCTGCCCAGGGTAGCGGCGGCGATACCGGCCAGGATCGCAGGTTCGGATTTCATCAACTTCGACAAAGGTTGCAACTGGCCATTAGAGCCGTGAACCATGCTGAACGAGTCTTCCACGGTGACCGCTTGCGGGCCGTTGGCCTGGATGTCGATATCGGTACGGCCCAGGCATGGCAGGATCAGCGCATCCTTGCCGTGCATCAGGTGGCTGCGGTTGAGCTTGGTGCTGATCTGCACCGTCAGGTCGCAGTTGCGCAGGGCCTGGAAGGTACGCAGGCTGTCTGGCGTGGCTTGTGCGAAGTTGCCGCCCAGGCCGATAAACACTTTGGAACGGCCTTCGAGCATGGCGTGGATCGCTTCGACCACGTTGTGACCGTTGGTGCGTGGCACCTGGAACTGGAAGCGGCGCTCCAGCGCATCAAGGAAGGCCACCGGCGGGCGTTCGTTGATGCCCATGGTGCGGTCACCCTGCACGTTACTGTGGCCACGCACCGGGCACAGGCCGGCGCCTGGACGACCGATGTTGCCGCGCAGCAGCATCAGGTTGGCAATTTCCTGGATGGTGGGTACCGAGTGGCGGTGTTGGGTGATGCCCATCGCCCAGCACATGATCACGTTCTTGCCTGTGGCGTACATTCGCGCCGCTTGCTCGATTTCCACCAGGGTCAGGCCGGACTGCTTGACGATTTCATCCCAGGAGGTGTCGTCGATCTGGCCCAGGTAATCGAGCACGTTGGCGGTGTGGGCGTTGAGGAAATCGTGATCGAACACGGCTTCCTTACCTTCAGCCTGGGCCTGGCGCTCCCACAGCAGCAGGAACTTGGCCATGCCGCGAAGGATGGCCATGTCGCCGCCCAGTGCGGGGCGGAAATAGGCGGTGTTGGTCGGCTTATCGCCGTTGGTCAGCATTTCCAGCGGATGTTGCGGATGCTGGAAGCGCTCCAGGCCGCGCTCCTTGAGCGGGTTGATGCACACCACCTGAGCGCCACGCTTGACGGCTTCGCGCAGCGGTTCAAGCATGCGCGGGTGGTTGGTGCCGGGGTTCTGGCCCCAGACGAAAATCGCGTCGGCATGTTCGAAGTCATCGAAGGTCACGGTGCCTTTGCCCACGCCCACGCTCTGGGCCAAAGCCACGCCGCTGGCCTCGTGACACATGTTCGAACAATCCGGGAAGTTGTTGGTGCCGTAGGCGCGCACGAACAGCTGATACAGGTAGGCCGCTTCGTTGCTGGCCCGGCCCGAGGTGTAAAACTCGGCCATGTCCGGGCTGGGCAGTGCGTTGAGGTGTTTGCCGATCAGCTCGAAGGCGGCTTCCCAACTGATGGGCTTGTAGCGGTCCGTCTCGGCGTCATAGCGCAACGGCTCGGTGAGGCGGCCTTGATACTCCAGCCAATAGTCACTCTGTTCCAGCAACGCGCTGACACTGTGCTTGGCAAAGAAAGCCGCGTCGACACGGCGTTTGGTGGCTTCCCAGTTAACCGCCTTGGCGCCGTTCTCGCAGAACTTGACCATGCCGCTTTCCGGCGAGTCGCCCCAGGCGCAGCCTGGGCAGTCAAAGCCGCCGTTCTGGTTGGTCTTGAGCATCATGCGCAGGTTTTTCAGCGCGTTGTCGCTGGTCAGCCAGGCTTGTGCCACGCTGATCAGTGCGCCCCAGCCACCGGCCGGGCCTTTATAGGGCTTGTAGCGCGGGGTAGGGGTTTGGTCGGCTTGGTGATGATTGCTCATGGCGGGTCTCCATCGCAGGGCTGTAAACCCGCGCGTACTACTCTGCGGCAGTGCTACCAGCGGATTGATCTAGGCTTAGACTAGGCGCGACAAAGGGTCGCGTCTAATTGCCAGTATTGATCTATTGATAGATGGCGTCGATCACGGGTCTTTGGTCGGCGTGGAACCCAAGTCTGTAGGACTGGTCTAGTCTTGGGCATCTGGAAACCAAATCCCAAGGAGAGCGCACTATGAGTATTCTCAGTTTTGTTAAGGAAGCAGGCGAAAAGCTGATCAATCTGCTGACGCCCGGTAATGCCAGCGCCAGTGACGAGCTGAAAAAGCATATCCAGGATGTCGGGCTGGGTAATCCGAACGTGCATGCCACCGTTGACGGTGACAAGGTCACGATTACCGGTGAAGTGGCCAGCCAGGAAGAGAAAGAAAAAATCATCCTGGCGGCAGGCAATATTGCCGGCGTAGCCAGTGTGGATGATCAAATCACTGTATCCGGGCCAGCTGTTGCGGCTGCCCGTTTCGTCGTAGTGAAAAAAGGTGACACCCTCAGCGCGATCTCGCTGGCGGTGTACGGTAATGCCAACCTGTACAACAAGATCTTTGAGGCCAACAAGCCATTGTTGTCACATCCTGACAAGATCTACCCAGGGCAGACGCTGCGTATTCCTGAGTAACAGGCTGGGCCTGATGAGGGAGGGGGGCAACCCCCTCCCTCATTGCGTTAAAGGCCGGCAATCAGATCACGGTAGTCTCCGACGGCGGCAAACTCTGCGGTGTCCTTGGGGCCTTTTCGGCTATCCGGTTCCTTCACTGCCAGCAAATGGCTCACGCCGAAATCCCGGGCGCTGCGCAGGATCGGCAAGGTGTCGTCGATGAACAGGCTGCGTGCCGGGTCGAAGCCGATGTCGGCGTGCAGGGCGTGCCAGAACTGCGGGTTTTCCTTGGCGAAGCCATAGTCGTGGGAACTGATCAAACGCTCGAAATACGGCGCCAGTTCAATGCGTTCCAACTTCAATGACAACGAATCACGATGAGCATTGGTGATCAGGATCACGCGCTTGCCGGCCTGCTTGATCGCCGCCAGAAAAGTGTCCGCATCCGGGCGCAAGGCGATCAGGTGGGCGGTTTCCAGCTTGAGCTCACGCACCGGAATGTTCAGCTCCGTGCTCCAGAAATCCAGGCAATACCATTGCAACTGTCCGGCGTTACGCTCGAACAGAGGCTGCAACTCCATTTCGGCCATGGCGCGGCTCACCCCATGCAGCTCGGCATAGCGCTGGGGCAGGTGCTCCATCCAGAAGTGGTTGTCGTAATGCAGGTCGAGCAAGGTGCCGTCCATGTCCAGCAAGACGGTGTCGATGGCGTGCCAGGGCAAAGAGGGCATGGGGTGGTCTCATGTAAGTAAAGATATCCGACACAGACAATCGGAAAAGCCACGGTATAGTAACCCGATCACGCCAAGGAGCCGCTTATGCGCCAGAAACCCACCGTTCTCGCCCGAGAAATAGTCGCCAGTAGCCGTTTGTTCCGCGTGGAGGAAGTGCAATTGCGCTTTTCCAATGGCGTTGAGCGCACCTACGAACGCCTGGTGGGGCGTGGTACCGGTTATGGGGCGGTGATGATTGTGGCGATGATCGATGCCGATCATGCGTTGTTGGTGGAAGAGTACTGCGGCGGTACCGATGAATATGAGTTGTCCCTTCCCAAGGGCTTGATCGAGCCCGGAGAAGACGTGCTGGCGGCGGCAAACCGCGAACTCAAGGAGGAAGCCGGCTATGGCGCGCGTCAACTGGAACACCTCACCGAACTCTCGCTGTCGCCTGGTTACATGAACCAGAAAATCCAGGTGGTATTGGCCACCGATCTCTACGAAGAACGCCTGGAAGGCGATGAGCCAGAGCCGATGCGGGTGGACCGGGTCAACCTGCGCGAGCTGTCGCAGTTGGCACAGAACGAGCAGTTCAGCGAAGGCCGCGCCCTGGCCGCGTTGTATCTGGTGCGAGACCTGTTGACCCAGCGTGGAGCGTTTATCGTATGAGCGAACTGTTTCTGGGCCATCCGTTTATCGCTCCTGTGATCGAGCTGGCCCGCCAGGCCGGTGAGGTCATCCTGCCTTACTGGCGGGCCGATGTTGCCGTCACCTCCAAGGCTGACGACTCCCCCGTAACGGCGGCGGACCTGGCCGCTCACCATCTGATTCTGGCCGGCTTGACCGCGCTGGACCCGAGTATTCCGGTGCTGTCCGAAGAGGACGCGAATATAGACCAGAGCGTACGTGCCGGCTGGCAGCGGTGGTGGCTGGTGGACCCGTTGGATGGCACCAAGGAATTTATCGGCGGCAGTGAAGAGTTCACCGTCAACATCGCGCTGGTTGAGCAGGGCCGCGTGGTATTTGGCGTGGTCTCCATGCCGACCAGTGGTCGCTGTTATTTCGGTGGCGCGGGCCTGGGCGCCTGGCGTTCCGATGTAAATGAAGCGCCCAGGCAGATTCAGGTGCGCGAGGCACCGGCAGTCGGCGAGCCCTTTACGGTGGTTGCCAGTCGTCGCCATACCAGCCCTGAGCAGGAGCGCCTGCTGGACGGTTTGAGCGCCGGGTTGGGCGAGCTGAAGCTGGCCAATATCGGCAGTTCGTTGAAATTTTGCCTGTTGGCCGAGGGCAGTGCCGATTGCTACCCGCGGCTGGCGCCGACGTCGCAATGGGACACCGCCGCTGCTCAAGGTGTGCTCGAAGGCGCAGGCGGTGAAGTGTTGGAGTTGAGTGGCGAGCCGTTCAGTTACCCGGCCCGGGAATCATTGCTGAATCCGTTCTTCCTGGCTCTGCCGGCCAAGGCGGCCTGGCGCGAGCGATTGCTGGCCCTGGCCCGCCGTTAAGATCCCACACGCCAAATGTGGGAGGGGGCTTGCTCCCGATAGCGGTGGGTCAGTCGACATATTCGTTAACTGACACAGCGCTATCGGGAGCAAGCCCACACACTCAGTTTTGCGTCGTAGCATCTAGCGGTGCAGGACGTACTGCCCAGTGAAGGCCACAGCGCGATCTGCACTGCCCTCGTTCACAATCCACGTCTCCAGCATCAGGCGTGCACGGCCATAGCGCTTGTATGTCGCCAAGAAGCGCTTCCATACCTTCTCTTCGGGGGCAGGGCACACTACGGTAGCATCCCGTGTGACCGGCAGCGGATAACTGATCTGTCCTTCCTGGATGACGATGTGCCCATCCTCAACCCCTTCTTCACGCAGCTTCAAGTGCAACCAGCCCCAGCCGGCCAATACCGCGCCGCAGTGGAGACTGCCGCCAAACATGGTGCTCTTGTGGTTGATGTTGGCCTGCAACGGCAGATGCAGCGCCAATTTGCCCTGTTGCCAGTCGAGTACCTTGAGACCCATTTCCCGGGTGAGGGGGATGTCATGGTGCAGCACGGATTCCAGGTAACGGCTGTCGCGGTTCATGTGGGCCTCTTGGTGTGTGTGGATCATTCTTCGTCGGTACTCTGGTTGGCGAAGATCAAGCCGTGCTTGCGCAATTTGTCGTGCAGGGTTTTGCGCGGGATGCCGAGCGCCTCGGCGAGGCTGCGCACGGAGCTGTGGGGGCGCGTCAGTTCGGCGGCGATCAGGCTTTTTTCGAACTGTTCGACTTGTTCGCTCAAGCCGCCCGGTGTGGAGGTGAGCACGGCCGTGGAAGGGCTGTCCTGGGTGTTGTCCAAGGCCAGTTCCAGGCCCAAGGCGAAGCGCTCGGCTGCATTCTGCAGTTCGCGCACATTGCCCGGCCAGCTGTGGCGCAACAGCAGCGCACGCTGGCCCGGTTGCAACTCCTGCAATGGCAGGCCGTGGCGGCTGCCGGCTTCGTCCGCGAAGTGTTGGAACAGCATCAACGCATCTTCCCCTCGTTCACGCAGCGGCGGAATGCGCAACGGAGCGACGTTTAGCCGGTAATACAGGTCGGCACGGAAGCGCCCTTGGTCGGCGGCCTGGCGCAGATCTTCCTTGGTGGCGGCAATGATGCGGATATCGAGCGGGATCAGTTGGTTACCACCCAGACGCTCGACCACGCGCTCCTGCAGCAGGCGAAGCAGCTTGACCTGGACATCCAGGCTCATGCTTTCGATTTCATCGAGGAACAGTGTGCCGCCGTTGGCAAATTCGAACTTGCCGATACGGCGCTTCTGCGCGCCGGTAAAAGCACCGGGCTCGTGGCCGAACAGTTCGCTTTCCACCACCGATTCGGCCAGGGCGCCGGCGTTGATCGCGACGAACGGCCCGCTGCGCCGGCTCGACAAGTCATGCAGCGCACGCGCCACGACTTCCTTGCCGGCACCGGTTTCACCGAGGATCAGTACGTCGGCCTTGGTCGCCGCCAGGGCACCGATCTGCTCGCGCAGGCGCAGCATTTGTGGCGAGTGCCCCACCAGACGCGTGCTTAGTTGCTGGCGGTCGCTGAGGGCCAGGCGCAGGCTGCGGTTGTCCAGCACCAGGCGGCGCAGCGCCAGGGCGCGGCGCACACTATCGAGCAGGGCGTCGCTGGCGAAGGGTTTTTCCAGAAAGTCGTAGGCCCCGGCACGCATGGCTTGCACCGCCAACGGCACGTCGCCGTGGCCGGTGATCAACAGCACCGGCAGGTCCGGGTCCTGGCCGTGCAGTTCGGCGAGCAGCTCCAGGCCGTCCATGCCGGGCATGCGGATGTCGCTGACCACTACCCCTGGCCAGTCCCGCGTCAAGCGCGCAGTGAGGCCGGTCGCTTCACCCAGCGTCAGGACAGCCAGCCCGGCCAGGTCCAGGGTCTGGCACAGGGCCTGACGCAGGTGTGGATCGTCGTCGATCAACACCACCTGAATCTGGTTATCGATACTCATACACTGCGGTCCTCGGACGGTTGCAGACTGACGCCCGGCGAACCGGCACGCAATTTCAAGGTTAACAACGCGCCGCCTTCCTTGTGGTTGGCAAATAGCAGTTCGCCGCCAAAGGCACGCATCAGGGTTTCGCAGATCGCCAGGCCCAACCCCAAGCCCTGGGTGCGGGTCTTGGTGGTGTAGAACGGTTCGCTGGCGCGGCCCAGGGCTTCCATGCAAAACCCGGGGCCGTTGTCGCGAATGTACAGGTTGACGCCCTGTTCAGTGGTTTGGGCACTCAACCAGAGTTTTCGCGGCGGGCCTTTTTCGGTGAGGGCGTCCAGGGCGTTGGCCAGCAGGTTGCCAAGCACTTGGCGCAAGCGGGTTTCCCCGGCTTGCACCCATAAGGTCGCCTCCGGCAGATCGCGGATCAGTTCGACTTCCATCGACCGCCGCCGCTTGGCCAGCAACGCCAGTGCATCATCCAGCGCCGGCTGCAGGGCCACGCTTTCCGGTGCATGGCGGTCGCGCCTGGCGAACGCACGCAGGTGCGCGATGATCGAGGCCATGCGCCCGGTCAGTTCGCTGATCAGCTTGAGGTTGCCCCGGGCGTCGTTGGTACGTTCATGGTCGAGCAGGATCTCGGCGTTTTCTGCATAACTGCGGATCGCTGCCAGGGGCTGATTCAGTTCGTGGCTGATGCTCGCCGACATGGTGCCCAGGGCTGACAGCTTGCCGGCTTGCACCAGGTCATCCTGGGCGCGCACCAGTTCCTGCTGGGCGTGCTCGCGTTCCAGTACTTCCTGTTTCAGACGCCGGTTAAGGCCCTCCAGATCGCTGGTACGCTCGGCCACGCGTGCTTCCAGCTCGCGGCGCGCCTTGGCTTCGAAGGCAATGCGCTCCAGGTAATGCCGCCGACGTTGCATCATCAGACCCAGCAACAGCATCAACACCAACAGCGTCGCGCCACCGACGGCGACCACCGTGCGCACCGGGCGATTGATCAGTGAGCGTGGCGCGAGAATCTCCACATTCCAGCCGGTTTCGGCGATGGCCGTGGATTGACGCAGCCATGCCGTGGCACTCAGCGCCAGCGGCTGTGGGTCGCGGGTGGGGTAAGGTTGGATCGCGATAATCGCCTCACGCTCTGCGGCGGTCAGTGGCCGGGTGGCACGAAACCGCCATTGCGGGCGCGAGGTCAGGATTACCACGCCATTGTGGTCGGTCACCAACAGCTGTTCCGGTGTATTGCCCCACAGGCTTTCGGTATGGTCCAGGTCGACCTTGACCACCAGTACGCCGATGATCTTTTCGCCATCGCGCACGGCGGCGGCAAAGAAGTAGCCGCGCTTGGCCGAAGTGGTACCCAGGCCGAAAAAACGCCCCAGACGCCCAGCCATGGCCTCGCTGAAATACGGTCGGAACGAGAAGTTACGGCCGACGAAACTGTCTTGCTTGTCCCAGTTGGAAGCCGCCAGGGTTTTGCCGGAGGTATCCATCAGGTACATCACTTCTGCCCCGGCCTGGGCGGCGACGTCCTGGAGCAACTGGTTGGCGTTGGCCAGGTTGGTGCTCACCTGAGGCGCGTCCAGGGCCGTGCGCAGGGCGGGCAGGTCCCCCAGGATCTGCGGCAAGACTTCGTAGCGGTGCAGGGTGCCCAACAGGTTGGCCACGTACAGGTCGAGGGTTTGCCGGTTCTGACCCGCTAACTCGCTGCCGTAATAGCGCTCGGCCAAGTGTTCCAGCGGCCACAGCAGCGGGGCCAGGCATAACGCCAACAGGGCGAGGCTGCGCCAGCGAGGTCTTCGTGGAAGGGGTGGAGTCATGGAAGTCATGCGCCTGTGGGTACAGGCGCATTATGCCTAGTGCTGCCCTGCAAGACACTCGCGCAATGCGTCTTGCCAACGCGGCTGGCTGACCTGCCATTGTTGCTGCAGGCGGCTGCAATTCAGACGCGAGTTCAGCGGGCGCTGGGCGGGCGTCGGGTAAGCGCTGGACGGGATCGCTTCCAGCTCGGCGCAAGGCTTGCCTTGCGCACGCAGGTGTTCGCCAATCGCCTGGGCAAAGCCGAACCATGAGGTCTCGCCCTGGGCGGTCAGGTGATACACCCCCCATTCACCCGCTTCGCCAGCCAACCAGCGCTCGATCAGGGCGCGGGTACTCTCGGCGATGCTGCCGGCCCAGGTCGGCGCGCCGATCTGGTCAGCGACGATGCGCATGTGCGGTTTTTCTTGCAGCAGACGCTGCATGGTCAGCAGGAAATTCTTGCCGTGGCTCGAATACACCCAGCTGGTACGTAAAATCAGGTACTCCCCGCCCACCGCTGCAATCGCCTGCTCGCCCGAAAGCTTGCTCTGGCCATAGACGCCCAGCGGGTTTGGCGCGTCGTTTTCGGTATACGGCGCCGGCTTGGTGCCATCGAACACGTAGTCGGTCGAGTAGTGAATCAGTGGGATGCCCAGGGCCTTGGCTTCTTCGGCAAGGATGCCGGGCGCGGTTGCGTTGATGGCAAACGCTGCATCCGGTTCGCTTTCGGCCTGATCGACAGCGGTGTGAGCCGCAGCATTGATGATCAGGCCGGGGCGATGGGTGCGAACCTGTTGGCGGATCTGCTCGACGTTGGCCAGGTCGAGTTGGTCGCGGCCCAGTACGATGAGTTCGCCCAAGCCCAGGAGCCGCTGTTGCAGCTCCTGGGAGACTTGGCCGTGTTGCCCGGTGATCAAGATTTTCAGACGGGAGGTCACGAGAACACGTCCGCGTCTTTGAAACTCTTGCCGTTCTGGTCTTTGGCGGACAGGATCGGCGGGCCATCGAGTTGCCAGTCAATGTTGAGCGTGGGGTCGTTCCAACTGATGCAACGTTCGGCTGCCGGCGTGTAATAGTCGGTGGTTTTGTAGAGGAACTCGGCGTAATCACTGAGTACCACAAAACCATGGGCGAACCCCGGTGGAATCCACAGTTGGCGACTATTGCCGGCAGACAGGCGCACGCTGGCCCATTTGCCGAAGTTGGGCGAACTGCGGCGGATATCCACCGCCACGTCCAGAACCTCACCGGCTGTCACACGCACCAGTTTGCCCTGGGCGTGCTCGACCTGATAGTGCAGGCCCCGCAACACGCCCTTTTGCGAGCGTGAGTGGTTGTCCTGCACAAACTGCTGTTGCAACCCGGTGGCTTGTTCAAAGTGCCGGGCGTTGAAACTTTCATAGAAAAAACCGCGATCATCGCCAAAAACCTTCGGTTCGATGATCAATACACCGGGCAATTCAGTCGCGGTTACATTCATTTAGTGTCCTCGTCGGCCAGTGAGTACAGGTATTGACCATAGCCGGTTTTTCCAAAGTATTTGGCGCGCTCCAGCAGATAGTCGCGGTCGATCCAGCCGTTCTGATAGGCGATCTCTTCCAGGCAAGCAACTTTCAGGCCCTGGCGATGCTCGATGGTCTGCACGTAGGTTGAAGCTTCCAGCAGGCTGTCATGGGTGCCAGTGTCGAGCCAGGCGAAGCCGCGGCCGAAACGTTCAACGTGGAGGTCACCTCGCTTGAGGTAGGCGTTGTTGACATCGGTGATTTCCAATTCGCCACGCGGCGAAGGCTTGACCGCCTTGGCAATCTGGATCACGTCGTTGTCGTAGAAATACAGCCCGGTCACGGCATAGCTCGACTTGGGCTTCGCCGGTTTCTCTTCGATGGACAGGGCACGGCCGTCCTTGTCGAAGTCGATCACGCCGAAACGCTCAGGATCCTTGACCCAATAGCCAAACACGGTGGCGCCGGACGGGCGTTGGGCCGCGGTGCGCAACTGCTCGCCGAAGTGCTGGCCGTGGAAAATGTTGTCGCCCAGGATCAGGCACACCGGGTCTTCACCGATGAATTCTTCACCAATGATGAAGGCTTGAGCCAGTCCGTCCGGAGACGGCTGTTCGGCATAGCTGAAGCGCACGCCGAACTGGCTGCCGTCACCCAGCAGGTTACGATACTGCGGCAAGTCCGTTGGTGTAGAAATCACCAGGATGTCCTTGATCCCCGCCAGCATCAGCACCGAGATCGGGTAGTAGATCATCGGCTTGTCGTAAACCGGCAACAGTTGCTTGGACACGCCCAGGGTGATGGGGTGCAAACGGGTGCCGGAACCGCCGGCCAATACAATACCCTTCATCATGCGATCAGATCCTTTGCGTCAGTGTTGCCGAGTCGTTCACCTTGATAACTGCCATCCTGGACCCTGCGGCACCATTCCAGGTTGTCGAGGTACCACTGCACGGTCTTGCGCAGACCTGTTTCGAAGGTTTCTTGCGGAACCCAGCCCAGCTCGCGTTCGATCTTGCTGGCATCGATCGCGTAGCGCTGATCGTGGCCTGGGCGATCCTTGACGAAGGTGATCAGGTCGGTGAATTTTTCCACGCCGGCCGGGCGTTGCGGCGCCAGTTCTTCGAGCAGGGCGCAGATGCCGCGCACCACATCGATGTTCTTCTGCTCATTGTGACCACCAATGTTGTAGGTCTCGCCGACTACGCCGGTGGTTACCACCCTGAGCAGGGCACGGGCGTGGTCTTCGACGAACAGCCAGTCGCGCACTTGCAAACCATCGCCATACACCGGCAGTGGCTTGCCCGCGAGGGCGTTGAGGATGACCAGCGGGATCAGCTTCTCGGGGAAGTGGAACGGCCCGTAGTTGTTCGAGCAGTTGGTCAGCAACACCGGCAGGCCATAAGTGCGCTGCCAGGCGCGTACCAGGTGGTCGGAGGCTGCCTTGCTCGCGGAATAAGGTGAGCTGGGTGCGTAAGGCGTGGTTTCAGTGAAGAGATCGTCTACACCGTGCAGGTCGCCGTATACCTCATCCGTGGAGATGTGGTGAAAGCGGAACGCGCTTTTGGCCGGTTCTGCCAGCTTCTGCCAATAAGCCCGTGTGGCTTCCAGCAGGCTGTAGGTACCGACGATGTTGGTCTGGATAAAATCCGACGGACCGTCAATGGAGCGGTCGACATGGGACTCGGCCGCCAGGTGCATGATCGCCTGCGGCTCGAAGCGCGCCAGTACGGCACTGACGGTGGCCTGGTCGACGATGTCGGCCTGGACGAACTCATAGCGGCTGTTGGACGCGATGCTGGTCAGCGACTCAAGGTTGCCGGCGTAGGTGAGTTTGTCCAGGTTAAGCACTTCGTGCTCAGTGTGTTCTATCAGGTGGCGAATCAGGGCGGAGCCAATAAATCCGGCACCGCCGGTGATGAGAATGCGCATGTCGAGGGCCTTTTCCTTAGACGGACACTGGGCGAAAGAAGCATAGCTTGAGTTGTGAGGCGGGCTGGTGCAAGCACGGCGAGCATGAGGGGTTGATTAACTGCCCATAACAATGGCGATATAGACGCCTGAAAAAACAGAGGGCGTCACAATGTTGCTTGCCACATTGATCCATCGTGCCAGTTTGCCTTGCCCACAAGTGAGCCCTGACCAAGCGGCGCAATTACTCAAGCAGCATTATGGCCTTGATGGTTCCTTGCAGTCATTGGGTAGCCAACAAGACGTCAACTACAAGATCGACAGCGAGCGTGGCCGGTTTGTTCTGAAAATCAGCCGGGGCGATTACGCCGCCATTGAATTACAGGCCCAGCATGCCGCCCTCAAGGACCTGCAGGGACGCGAGCACCTACGTGTGCCGAAGGTCATCCAGAGCCTCAAGGGCGACGAACTGCTGACGGTAAGCCTCGATGACCAAACCCTGCATCTGCGGCTGTTGGAGTATATCGACGGCCGGCCCCTGACCGATTTGCCGCACCTGAGCCGCGAAGTGATCCAAGGCTTCGGAGCGCTGTGCGGGCGGATGAGCCAGGCCCTGGCGGGCTTCGAACACCCGGGCCTGGAGCGTACCCTGCAGTGGGACCCGCGCCATGCACAGGAACTGATCACCCATTTGTTGACGACTCTGCAGGATCTGCCTCAGCGCGCCGCCCTGGCACAGGTGGCCCGGCAGGTCGAAGCGTACGTGAAGCCTCTGGCGCAACGGTTGCCATGGCAGGCGGTGCATATGGACATCACTGACGACAATGTCGTGTGGCAGCGCGACGCCCAGCGGCATTGGCAATGCCAGGGCGTGATTGATTTCGGTGATCTGGTGCACACCTGGCGCATTGCCGACCTGTCAGTCACCTGCGCGGCGCTGCTGCACCATGCCGAAGGGGATCCGTTTGCCATTTTGCCGGCGATCCAGGCGTGCCACGCAGTCACGCCGTTGCAACGCGAAGAGCTGCAAGTGCTATGGCCGTTGATCGTCGCCCGTGCGGCGGTGCTGGTGCTGAGCAGCGAACAGCAGCAACGCCTGGACCCGGACAATGCCTACCTGTTGAAAAACGCCGAGCACGAGTGGGAAATCTTCCATGTGGCGACATCGGTACCGTTCGAGTTGATGGAGGCCGCGATCTTCAGTTGCCTCGGTGACACGTTGCCGACGATTGCCGAGCAGGACTTTGCCCCTTTGCTGCCTGGCCTGGTAGGACGTGAGTTTGCGTTGATCGACCTGGGCGTACTCAGCCCGCATTTCGAGGCCGGCAACTGGGAAGTGCCGGGTATCGACCACCGGCTGCTGGATGAGGCGGCGGCGGTGCATGGGCTGGCGGCCAGCCGATATGGGCAGTATCGGTTGTCGCGCACGCGCCCCGACAGCGCCGCCGAGCCGGAAACCTTTGCCCTGCATGTGGAGCTGCATCTTCCCCATGGCAGTATCGTACAAGCGCCTTTTGCCGGGACATTGCACGCGGGCGCCGACGGTCTAGTGTGTTTGCAGGGTACGCCATTGAGCCTGCGCTTATGGGGCGTGAAGACGCAGTTGACGCCTGGCTCGGCACTGGTCAAAGGGCAGGTCCTGGGGCAAGTGCAGGCGCCGCTCACGGTCCAGTTGTGCCGGGCGGAGCTTGAGCCGCCGTTGTTTTGCACGCCCTCCAGGGCGCCGGCCTGGCAGGCGCTTTGCCCCTCACCCGCAACACTGTTGGGCCTGACCTGTGATGCCGAGCCGGAACTGGACCCCGAAGCCCTGCTGGCGCGACGTGACGCCAGTTTCGCGCGTTCGCAGAAGCACTATTACGTCGACCCGCCGCGCATCGAGCGGGGTTGGCGCAACCACCTGATCGACATGCAGGGCCGTTCCTACCTGGACATGCTCAACAACGTGGCGGTGCTGGGCCATGGTCACCCGCGCATGGCCGCAGTGGCGGCGCGGCAATGGTCGTTGCTCAATACCAACTCGCGCTTTCATTACGCGGCGATTGCCGAGTTTTCCGAACGTTTGCTGGCGCTGGCGCCGGATGGCATGGACCGGGTATTCCTGGTCAATAGCGGCACCGAGGCCAACGACCTGGCGATCCGCCTGGCATGGGCCTACAGCGGCGGGCGCGACATGCTCAGCGTGCTGGAGGCGTACCACGGTTGGTCGGTGGCGGCGGATGCGGTGTCCACCTCGATTGCCGACAACCCCCAGGCATTGAGCAGCCGCCCGGATTGGGTGCACCCGGTGACCGCACCGAATACCTATCGAGGTGAGTTCCGCGGGCCGGACAGCGCGCCGGATTACGTGCGAAGCGTGGAGCATAACCTGGCGAAAATCGCCGCGAGCAAACGCCGGTTGGCGGGCTTCATCTGCGAGCCGGTGTACGGCAATGCCGGTGGCATTTCCCTGCCGCCGGGCTATTTGCAGCAGGTATATAGCCTGGTACGTGCCCAGGGCGGTGTGTGTATCGCCGATGAGGTGCAGGTGGGCTACGGCCGCATGGGGCATTTTTTCTGGGGTTTTGAGGAACAGGGCGTGGTGCCGGACATCATCACCATGGCCAAAGGCATGGGCAACGGCCAACCGCTGGGTGCGGTAATCACCCGACGGGAGATCGCCGAAGCGCTGGAGGCCGAGGGCTATTTCTTCTCGTCGGCAGGGGGGAGCCCGGTCAGTTGCCGTATCGGCATGGCGGTACTGGATGTGATGAAGGAAGAAAAGCTGTGGGAAAACGCCCAGGTAGTGGGAGGGCATTTCAAGGCTCGCCTGGAGGCACTGATCGACCTTCACCCGTTGGTAGGGGCTGTTCACGGCTCTGGCTTCTATCTGGGATTGGAGCTGGTTCGTGATCGGCAAACCCTGGAGCCCGCCACTTTCGAGACCGCGCTGTTGTGCGATCGTCTGCGCGAGCTGGGCATCTTCATGCAGCCGACCGGCGACTATCTCAACATCTTGAAGATCAAGCCGCCGATGGTCACGTCCAGGCGCAGCGTGGATTTCTTCGTCGACATGCTGTCGAAGGTGCTGGATGAGCAATTGTAGATAGCCGATTTTTATCGACCAATTTATGTAATGTTTTCCTTGTATGATCTTTTGTTGCTTTTAAAGCCGATTTTTATTCGCTATAAAGTCGGCCATTCCCCCATTCGGAGTCCTGAACGCCATGACCACCCTGCACAGCACACCTCGCGCCGATGGCTTCTATATGCCCGCCGAATGGGCGCCACAGACCCAAACCTGGATGATCTGGCCCGAGCGTCCGGACAACTGGCGCCTGGGCGGCAAGCCGGCGCAGGCGGCTCATGTGGCGGTGGCCAAGGCGATTGCGCGTTTTGAGCCGGTGACGGTTGCTGTTTCCGCCGGCCAGTACGAAAACGCCCGCGCACGTTTGGATGTGCCCAATATCCGTGTCGTGGAAATGTCCAGCGACGACGCCTGGGTGCGAGACACCGGCCCGACTTTTGTCATCAACAACAGCGGTGAGGTGCGTGGGGTTAACTGGGACTTCAACGCCTGGGGCGGTTTTGACGGGGGGTTGTATGCGCCGTGGAACCGTGACTCGCAGGTGGGCGGCAAGATCCTGGAGATCGAGCGCGCACCGCGTTACCGCACCGAAGGGTTCGTGCTGGAAGGCGGTTCTATCCATGTCGACGGCGAAGGCACGCTGATCACCACCGAAGAATGCCTGCTGAACCGTAATCGCAACCCGCATCTGGATCGCGCGGCCATCGAGTCCGTGCTGAGCGCCAATCTGGCTGTGGATAAGATCATCTGGCTGCCGGACGGTCTGTTCAACGACGAAACCGACGGCCATGTGGATAACTTCTGCTGCTACGTACGCCCAGGCGAAGTGCTGCTGGCCTGGACCGACGACCCGCAAGACCCGAACTATGCGCGCTGCCACGCGGCCATGGATGTGCTGCAAAGCAGCACTGACGCACAGGGACGCTCGTTCATCGTGCACAAAATGCCGATCCCGGGGCCGCTGTTCGCCACCAAGGAAGAGTGCGCAGGCGTGGACCCGGTGGATGGCAGCCAGGAGCGTAACCCGAGCGTTCGGTTGGCCGGTTCCTATGTCAACTTCCTGATCGTCAACGGCGGCATCATCGCGCCGAGCTTTGACGATCCGATGGACGGCCAGGCCAGGAGCATCCTGCAGCACCTGTTCCCGCAGCACGAAGTGGTGATGGTGCCGGGCCGTGAACTGTTACTGGGTGGCGGTAATATCCATTGCCTGACCCAACAACAGCCCGCCCCGCACAAAAACTGAGTGCAGTTGTAACAGCGCTGGCATCAGCGCTGCGCGCTACCTCTTTAGAGCGCCCATAGCAAGCCCGCGGCCCAGCAAGGTCGCGGGCTTTTTTATGCTCTAAAGCCTGCAAACACGGGACATTGGCATAGCTCTTGTATCGGTGTTGTCACCATGATCAAGGTTTGATGACCGCGCAGTTCTGTCATAAACCTTGAGTAAGTTAGCCGCTCACGCAGTAGGAGAGAGCGCTGAAATGAATGCCGATATCAACCTGATCTACACGCGCCCGTTCCACCCGACGCGGGTCAACGGTGATGCGATCCACGCATTGGCGCTGTGGTTGAAGGCAAATGGACCGCGACCAGCCAGGCGGGCAGACCTGCGCAGCGTGGTGATGCAGCGCTATCCGGTGGGGTTGTTCAGTGACGATGAAGTGCAAGCATTGTGTGAGTTATTGAAGAACTGAAGAGCGCCACGCGCAACTGCCGGTTTGCGCATACCCATCCACAGTGGGCGCAGTAGGACGCTGCTTAGAATTATTTCGCCTAAATACAGACGATTCACGAAATTGACACATAGTTCAACGGGCGCATAGGATTGCGCCCAACGCCTGTGGCTAACCGCCATGACTTACTCCAATAAAAAAAGGCCCGCGGCAGTTCAGTCGTCCGCGGGCCTTCTTTTTTCCGGAAAAAGCCGACACCAGAAAAGCGACACGGAGCCTGGTGTCACAGCGCGTACTCAACCAGTAATAAGGAATATAAGAATATGTTGAAGCAACGGATGAGTTTGATCGCTCTGGGGATTTTGAGCGCATCGACAGCCATGGCAAACGACCAGGAGCAATCCAAGGGTTTTGTTGACGACAGCCACCTGAACATTGCTGCCCGTAACGCCTACATCAGCCGCGACTACAAAAACGGCAAGCAAGACAAAGCCGAATGGGGCCAGGGTTTCATCGGCAAGTTCGAGTCCGGTTTCACCCAAGGCACAGTCGGTGTGGGTGTGGACGTGATCGGCCAGTACGCCATTCGCCTGGATGGTGGCAAAGGCCGTAGCGGCGCTGGTGGTATCGACTTCTTCAAACAAGGCGACAGCGGCGAAGCCGCCAACGACCTGGCCAAGGGTGGCGCAGCCGTCAAGGCGCGCATCTCCAATACCGTGATCAAATACGGTCAGCAGATGCCAGCCGTACCGGTCCTGCAGTACGACAACTCCCGCCTGTTGTCGGAAACCTATGAAGGCACCTCGATCGTCTCCAAAGAGATCGCCGGCCTGCAACTGGACGCCGGTCACTTCACCAAGGAAGCTCGCAAGAGCGCCGAAGGCAGCGACAGCGGCCGCCTGAAAAGCATCGACTACATCGGTGGTAGCTACAAATTCACCGAAAGCCTGTCGGCTGCACTGTATGCCTCCAACATGCAGGACGTGCTGAAGAAGCAATACGTCAACGTCAACTACGTGCTGGCCCTGCCAGAGAAACAGTCCCTGACGTTTGACTTCAACGGCTACAAAACCAAGCTGGACCGCAGCTTCGCCCTGGAAAACCAAGGTGATGCGGACGCTCGCGACAACAAGATCTGGAGCCTGGGCGCTACCTGGGCGGTCGGCCCGCACAGCTTCACCGTCGCTCACCAGCGCAGCACCGGCGACACCGGCTACCTGTACGGCGGCTACCGCAACGCCGGCGGCATCGGCGACGGTGGCAACACCATCCTGCTGGCCAACTCCTACTGGTCTGACTTCAACGGCAAGGACGAGCGTTCCTGGCAGGTTGGCTACGGCATCGACTTCGCCACCTTCGGCGTACCGGGCCTGACCTACAACGTTGCCTACGTTCGCGGTACCAACATCGACGACGGTAGCAACCGTGGCGACGGCACCGAGCGTGAAATCTGGAACCAGTTCAAGTACGTCGTACAGAGCGGCCCAGCCAAAGACCTGAGCCTGCGTGCGCGTGCGTCCTGGTTGCGCGTCTCCAACAACGCCAGCAACTACAACGTAGGCGGTAACGAAATCCGTCTGTTCGCCGACTACCCGATCAACGTTTTCTGATTGATCGCAAGTCGCGCCTGATCCCAGGCGATAAAAACCCCGACTGGTTCGGGGTTTTTTTATGTGCAGGCGATCACTTATCGGGTGCGTGTCGGGCGTGGTCATCCCGAGGCGAACGCCCGAAAAAAGCCTTATAGGCCCGGCTGAACGCTGCCTCGGACTCATAGCCCACCGCAAACCCAACCTCGCCGATGCGACCTCCCTGCCGGGAAAGCATGGTTTTTGCCAAGGTCAGCCGCCACTCATTCTGATAGCGCAACGGTGAGCGCCCGACCAACGTACTGAACCGCTCGCAGAAATTGGAACGCGACATGCCGGCAACTTCCGCCAGCGCATCAATGCGCCACTGCTGGCCGGGCGTTGCGTGGATAGCCCGCAGCGCCCGGGCGATACGCGCATCCGATAACCCGCCGAGCCATCCCGACGCACCACCCTGTTGAACCCAGGTGCGCAGGATGCGAATCACCACCAGATCGATCAGGCGCGAAATCATCAACGCACCGCCGGGCTGCGTGTCATGGGCTTCGAGCAACATGAAATGCAGAATACCTTCGGCCCAGGCCGCCGCTTCGGTCTGTCGGATGTGGATCAACTGCGGCAGGGCAAACAGCATCGCCTGGAAACTGCTCGCATCGAACCAGAATCGGCAGACCACCACCGTGGCCGGCCCACTGCATGCCGTAATCCTGATACCTGTGGGGTCGTGAGGGAGTAGCAGCACATCGCCCTGTTCCAGCATCACCGGTGGTTGACCACCACTCTCCAGTTGCAACCCGCCTTGCTGGACTACGCAGATATGCGCGCTCTTTTCATCAAGTTTGAGCGGCTGCCCGATGGTCAGCTCAGAGGCATAAACGCGGTCGCCCGTCAGACGAATCTGCGCCAGTACCTGAGACAAAAGGTCGCCTTTGGCCAGGCCCTCCAACTGCATTTCCGGATGAATGATCAAATGTTCGAGGGGATTGGTCATGTCTGCACGGCCACGCCTTCAATAAGCTGATTCCCGGATCATAACGCGCCGAGGCGATCTGGATGAGCGTTTCCAGCGCAGGTCGTTTATGCACATCTTCCAATCACACGGGAAACGCAAAATGTTCGGAATCTCCACCCTCGGCTGGATCCACACCCTCGGCAGCCTGCCCGCCATTCCACTGGCGGCCTACATGTTCATCCGCTCCGGGCGCATCGTTCCCCGCTCAACACCGGGCAGGTTCTATCTGGCATCGATGCTGATCGGTGCTTTCAGCGTGTTCCTGGTCGCCAAACAACCGGTCAGCAACCTCATTGGCGTCATCACGATTGCCTTGCTCGTGGCCGGTTATGGCGTTGCGCACCTGGCCTGGCTGGGCCGTGCGCGGATTTATCTGGAAACCATCTTCCTGAGCCTGACGGCGTTTTTCCTGATGGTGCCGACGGTGTCCGAGACATTGCGCCGGGTGCCTGATGGTCATCCTTTTGTTACCGATTTGAAATCGCCGGTGCTGATCGGTGCGCAGGGCGGGATAGCGCTGGTGCTTGTTATCGGCGTTACTGTGCAGATGATCTACTTGCGCAGGAGAGGGGGGCGGGTTGCTTGATTGTCTTCACCGCCAATCGAAACGGCTTTACCTACTTTGCAGATACGGCGCCATCAAGCTGGCAAACCACTCGATGAAGGCACTGAGGCGGCGAGAGCGTTGGCGACGATCCGGATACAGTACAGACACGGTCATCGACGGCGGCCGGTAAGCTGCCAGCACTTCCACCAACTCGCCGCTATCGAGTAGATGCTGCACATCGAACAACGGCACCTGAATCAAACCGAGGCCTGTGCGGCATGCGGTGATATAGCTTTCCGCACTATTGACCACCAAGCGACAGGGCAGTGGCAACGAATGCCGGACGCCGTCGAGACAGTATTCCCACTGAACCTCCTGCCCGCTCGATCCCGCCACATAGCCGACGCATACGTGCCGCTCCTGCAACTCGGCAAGGTCGGTGGGTACGCCAAACTCGCTCAGGTAAGCGGGACTGGCACAGTTGATCGTCAACACCTGCCCTAACGGTTTCACTACCAGGCTGCTGATCTGCGGCGTGCCGAAACGAATCACACAATCGACGCCCTCCTGCACCAGGTCTATCGAGCGGTCGGTGGAACCCAGGCCCAGTTCCAGGTGCGGGTAACGCTGGAGAAAATCGGGCAGCGCAGGAATGAGCAGGCGCCGGGCGATACGACTGGGCACATCGACCTCCAGGCGCCCCATCACCTGCTCTTGATGGGTGTGGAACAGTTGGTCGATCTCATCGATCTCGACTAATACCTGGCGTGCGCGCTGCAGTAACTGGCTGCCATCGGTGGTCAACGACACCTTACGCGTGGTGCGGTGCAGCAAGCGCGTTCCGGTATTGGCTTCCAATTGTTGAATCGCCGCCGATACCGTGGCACGCGGCAGTTTCAGCAGGCGTGCGGCCTGGATGAAGCTGCCGAGCTCAGCCACCTGAACGAAAATTTGGTACTGGTCGATGCGGTCCATGGGTTATCAGTGCTCGACGACGGCGTTAGCCTGTTTCACTCGAAACCGGCGGGTGATGTGCAGACTGATCGACGCTCATAGCAACCCCACGGCCTGGTTTGTCGGGAAAAGTGTCAACGCCGCATTACGGGGTTGCAATCGCTTTTCGCCCGTTACTTGGTGGTATACCCGCCGTTGATCAAAATCGTCTGGCCCGTCACCCACCAGCCATCACTCACCAGGTTGCGAATGAACGGGACCACATCCTCGATATCAGTCAGGCCCGTGCGTGAGAACGGCGAAAGCGCCGCGGCGGTCTTATGATAGTTCACCGCATCCTGACCTTCGGCCGGATAAAAAAACGGTGTATCCATCGGGCCCGGGCCCACTGCCGTCACCGAAATACCACGCGCGCCGAGTTCTTTTGCAGCCGCTCGGGTGAACTGCTCCACCGGCGCTTTACTGCCGGCATACGCCGCGTAGAACGGCGTGAACGCGCCGAGCAGCGAGGTGACGATGGTGCAGATCTTGCCGTTGTCGTTGAGGTGCTTGCCGGCTTCCTTGAGAAAGAAAAACGCGGTTTTAGAGTTAACCGCCATCATCTCGTCGTACTCAGCTTCAGTGATCTCAGCTATGGGTTTCTTCAACACCTTGCCCACGGTGTTGATCGCAATATCCGGACGCCCGACTGCGGCCACGGCATCGCTGAACAGCTTTTCCACGGCCCCGGCTGTGGTCAGGTCTGCCTGCAACACCACCGCCTGGGTTCCCAGCGCCTCGAGAGCCGCCGCAGTGGCGTTGGCATCGCCCTGGCTGGAGGCGCTGTTGTAATGCACCACTACCGCCTTGGCACCCTGCTGGGCGAGATCGCGGGCGAGCAAACCGCCGAGATTTTTCACACCGCCGGCGATCAGTACGACCTTGCCATTGATTGAATGTTTGGACATGACCATGCTCCTTGGGCTGGGAAAGGTACGACCCAGTCTAGAGAGGCAGGGGGCAAAGATAAGCACGCTGATGCTGGATGCACTGTTCAGTGTTTTCGGCCAATAGGTGTGAAGTTACTTACGTTGTGTTGGTGTATTGGCTGGAAGATTGTCAGTGGGTTGACGGAAAAATGGACGTTCCAGAAACGACAAAGCCCTCGCATTTCTGCGAGGGCTTCGTTTTGTATGGTGCCGGCACCAGGAGTCGAACCCGGGACCTACTGATTACAAGTCAGTTGCTCTACCAACTGAGCTATACCGGCGTGTTAGGGCGACGATTATAGCGATTGGTAGGCATCTGTAAACCCCTGAATTCTGACTATTTTTGCAAATACAGAGGTTTTCTTGAGCAGGCCGTATTTTCATTGCGGCGAGTCGTGCTCCGGTGCCGTCAAATCAGCTCAGTTGCCATCGCCACAGTTGTCCGTGAATTTCATGTAATCCAACACCTGCGTCTGGCCCTTTGAGTCGAGATAGGTCATTCGCGCGTTCACTATGCCGCATCCCGAGCGGGAGTCTTCGCTGGTGGAGAGTACGCGCTGGATGTCTGGCTTGGGGGTTACGCCGGCGTGTGCGGTGGCGGTCAGTGCAAGCAGGGCGGCGGCGATCAGGGGTTTCCAGTTGTTGGGGTTCATCGTGGTGTCCTCAGGGTCAGTGATGGGGTGAGGTCATTGAGCGCCTGGGAGGTATCTGGTCTGTGTCGTCGATCTTGGGTTTTGTCTCGTTGTGTATTGGCTGAATATTTATGTACTTGCCGATACGAAGGAGGGCTGAAGGGGAAGGGGCAGTACGTGGCTGGAGAGCCATTTAATTGACTTAAAGCCGTTCGTCCGAAAAATAATCTGCTAAAACATCAAAATAATGACACTTTTCTGTGCCTGACCCAGAATGCATTCACCGGGACGCCTATAAAAAAGACCTGCGGCTAGTGCCTGCTTGCCGAACTTCACGTCTTTAAGCTGCGTCGTGAGGAGAAGGCTATGAGCCTCAGCGAAGAACTTTTGGCGTTATTTGGCAAAGATGTCAGCCACGATGCCCAAGGCATCAATGCGCGGATGCACTTTTTTGGCAGTGTGCCTGGCGACGAAAACACCCACTCACATTCCCCGCCCGCCGATATCGCGGTTGTGCGCGCCAAGGTCGTGGCGCTGGTGTCTATCAATGGCGGCGTTGGGCGCAGCACGTTGGCCACGGCCTTGAGCAGTGGCTTGCAGCGTCATGGTGAGTCAGTGGTGGCGCTGGATCTGGACCCGCAAAATGCCTTGCACCATCACTTTGGCGTCAGTGCGGCGTTGCCCGGTATTGGTCGCACCAGTCTGGAGCATGGGCAGTGGGGGGATTTGCAACAGGTCAGCTTCGCCGGTTGCCAGGTGATTACCTTTGGCGATATCGATTTCCAGCAGCAGGAAAACCTGGAGCGTTGGCTCAAGCATGAGCCCGGTTGGTTGGCGCAGCGTCTCGCGTCCCTGGGCCTGAGCGAGCGGCAAACGCTGATCATCGATACGCCTGCCGGTAATAACGTCTACTTCCATCAAGCGCTGAGCGTTGCCGACGTGGTGCTGCTGGTGGTTCATCCCGATGCTGCGTGTCTTGCCACTCTGGAGCATTTTGACCAACTGCTGGCGCCCCATCTTGAGGGCTCTCGCCCACCCTCTGTGCATGTAGTGGTCAATCAGGTGGACGAGAGTGATGCCTTCGGCCTGGACATGGTCGAGGCCTTCAAGCAGCGCCTGGAGTCCCCACCATTTGAAGTACATCGTGACGTGGCAATCAACGAGGCGCTGGCCTTTGCGGCAGACCCGTTGGACGGCGCAGCCAAGCGGCTGGCCGGAGACGATATCAATGAGATTTGCCTGGCATTGAAGGCACCGAAAAAGAAACCATAAAGTGCGCTTTATAGGCTTAATGCCAGATGCTTATGCACAATCGGTTGGTTGCGGCTGTCAGGCGACGGCCATTTTGTGGAGCGGTTCTCAACACGCTGCAACTGCCTGTTTTGTGTGCATTTTATTTTGTGAACAAAAAATGACCAGCGTGCCTTTTGGCCTGCAGCGCTGATGGGAACAGCCTCTGTAAAGAATCCATCAACAGAGTTATCCACAGGGGCATGTAGGAAATTTTGCCCCTTAATCGCGCTCGGCCAGCACCATCAAGTTGCGTGGGGTCAGGGCGGGCTCACAGAAGCTGCCTATCTCGACCTTATAGCCCTGTTCCGACAGATAGAGCGCCCGGTCCAACACTAGCCACATCTCCAGCGGGCGTCGAAACAAGCCTCGCACCAATTCCAGGTTGCGTACCTGTGCAAGGCGGCGCCAACCCTCGGCCTCCAGTGCAGCCCAATCCTGTTCACCTGTGGATAAGCCCTTGAGATTCGCCAGTTCCCGGCAGTAGTCGGCGAAGGATTTGCCCAGCCAACTGGCGGGCAGCGAGGGGGTGGGTAAGTAGTCGTCGTGGCCGCGTAACTGGCGTTGCAAGTGATCAAAGCCCAGGCGTCGAGCCATGGAGGTGTCACGTTGTTGGCGCACGCGATTGCCGGCGGTGACGGTTTCGCTCAATGGCAGGCCCAAGTCATCTTTTGACAGGCGCAGGCCTGACGTACGGCCGGCGCTCGATAGCGGTTGGTAGTGCTCGCCATTGATGCGGTTATAGCAGCAGGGCGCCAGCGCCAGTTTTTTGCAGCCGGCAGCACTGGCCAGTTGCAACAGGCGCACGTGCAAGTCGCCGCAGGCGTGCAAGGCGACGGGCGTGTGGGCGGGGCTGAGTGTCACATCCGCCATCACGTCTTGCAGGCGATGCGTGACCGGCAATCGGTGGTGCTCGCTCAGCGCCTGGCCTGAGGCGATCAGGGCCGGGTCGTATTCCAGGCAAGTCAGTTGCTGGCCGGGTTGCAGCAGGCGACGGCCGAGATGACCTTTGCCGGCACACCAGTCCAGCCAGTGGCCAGGTGTTTCGGTGAATTGCAATGCGGCACCGAAGGCTTCGATCTGCTGCCATTTGCGGCCGGGCACGTCGACGTTCAGGCGGTGGCGGGCCGGCTCCAGTGCGCGTTTGGGTAACTCGTCCACTGCACTGAGGCGCAATGCCCGCTCCGCCAACTGTGGAAAAGGCGCAGGCGCCGCTAACGCGTGGGCATGATTGTGGCTGGCTTCGGCATCCGCCAACGAGCGTTGGCGAAGCCAGTGGGCCAACTCGGGATGCGCGGCTTCCCAGGGTAATTGCAGGTGTGTAAAGGGTCGTGGTCGCCACAGCCTTTGATGCTCGACCAGAAACGCATCCAGCGCTTTGAAACGGGCCTCAGCGTCCCTGGCAGGCATCGACGCGCAACCAGCGTTCGAGCAGTTTGAAGCCGCGCACCAGGATGTAAGCCATCAGCAGGTAGAACAACCCGGCGGCGAAGAAGATCTCCACCGGTAAGTAGGTGCGGGCGATGATCGTACGCGCCATGCCCGTCAGCTCCAGCAAGGTCACGGTGCTGGCCAGGGCGCTGGCCTTGAGCATCAGGATCACTTCGTTGCTGTAGGCCGGCAGGCCGATGCGCGAGGCGCGGGGCAGGATGATGTAGAACAACGTCTTGGGCTTGGACATGCCCAAGGCGCGTGCCGCTTCGATCTCACCCGGCGGGATGGCCTGGATCGCGCCGCGCAGGATCTCGGCGATATAAGCGGCGGTGTGCAGGGTCATCGTCGCCGTGGCGCACCAGAACGGATCGCGCAGGTAGGGCCAGAGGACGCTCTCACGGACCGTATCGAACTGTGCCAGGCCGTAGTAGACCAGGAACAACTGCACCAGCAGTGGCGTGCCCCGGAAGAAGAAAATGTAGGCGTAGGGCAGGGCGCTCACGTACCAGCGGCGCGAGGAACGGGCGATGCCCAGCGGGATCGCCAGCAGCAGGCCGGCAATCACCGCGATGGCGACCAGTTCCAGCGTGAGGGTGGCGCCCTGGGCGAGCTTGGGCAGCCACTTGATGATCACGGCCCAGTTCAGGCCCAGGTCGAAATGCGCCAGCCAGCTGTAGTCGCCGCTCATTGGGTGCTCCTTGCAAAGCCGCGGGCGGCGCGTTTTTCCAGGAAGTGCATGCCGGTCATGGCCAGCACGGTGAGGCCCAGGTACATGAATGCCGCGACCATGAAGAAGGTGAAGGGCTGCTTGGTCACGGTCACGCCGATCTGGGCGTGGCGCATGATTTCTTCCAGGCCGATCACCGAAACCAGTGCGGTGTCCTTCATCAGAATCATGAACAGGTTGCCCAGGCCGGGCAGGGCGATGCGCCACATCTGCGGCATGATCAGGCGGGTGAAAATCCTGAACTTCGACAGCCCCAACGCCACACCCGCTTCGCGGTGGCCCTTGGGAATGGCGAGGATCGCGCCACGGAACACTTCCGTGGCGTAGGCGCCAAAGCACAGGCCGAGGGCGATCACCCCGGCGGCAAAGGCACTGAGAGAAAGGTCGGGGTTACCGAAGAACTCACCGAGGGCACGCATCAGGTTGACCGTGCCGAAATAAATCAGCAGCACCCACAGCAATTCGGGAATACCGCGGACGATGGTCGAGTAAGCGCCGCCAAGCCATTGCAGCGGCTTGTACGGGGACGTCTTGGCCAAGGCGCCGGCAAGGCCCAGCACCAGCCCCAGGCACAGGGCCGTGAGCGCCAGTTTGACGGTCATCAGCGCGCCGGCGGCAAGTGCCGGGCCGAATCCGTAGAGATCGAAATTCATGGTGTTTTCATATCGCAAGGCAGAGCTTAAAGCCGGCGTGCTCCGCTGAGCACGCCGGGCAAGTCGTTCAGGTCATTCGATGCTGAACGGGAAGTACTTGTCGTTGATCTTCTTGTAGGTGCCGTCTGCCTTGATCTCCGCCAGGGCTTTGTTCAGGCGCTCGCGCAGTGGGTCGCCCTTGCGTACGGCGATACCGATCTTGTCGCTTTCTACCACCGGGTCGCCTTTGAACTCGTAGGCCGAACCGTCTTTGCTCTTGAGCCATTCGTACTGCACGTACTTGTCGGCGAGGATGCCGTCCAGGCGCCCGGACGTCAGGTCGAGGTAGGCGTTTTCCTGGGTGTCATAGAGCTTGGCGGTGGTGTCCGGCAGCTTGTCTTCCAGGTAAGTACCGGCCAGGGTCGCTCGCTGTGCACCGATGGTTTTGCCCTTCAGGTATGCCGCGTCGGTCTTGAAGTCCGCAGTGGCTTTCGGCGCGATGAATTGCAGCTTGTTGGAGTAGTACGGGTCGGTGAAGTCGACGGCCTGCTTGCGTTCATCGGTGATCGACAGCGAAGACACCAGGAAGTCGAATTTCTTGGCGTTCAGGGCCGGGATGATGCCGTCCCAGTCGGAGACATACACTTCACACTTCTCGACTTTCATCTTGGCGCACAGGGCGTCGCCGATGTCTTTGTCGAAGCCGACGACGTTGCCGCTGGCGTCTTTATTGTTGAAGGGCGGGTAGGCCGCTTCGATCCCCATCTTCAGGGTTTCCGCCATGGCTGTGGCGCTGAACGCCATCGAAACGGCCGCGGCCAGAAGGAATTTTTTATAGTTCTGCATGCATGTTGCTCCGTTAGCGGTTGCTGGACATGAATTGTTTGCAGCGTGCCGAAAGCGGGTTTTCAAACACCTGCTGTGGCGATCCTTGCTCTTCGACCAGGCCCTGGTGCAAGAACACCACTTCGCTGGACACCTGGCGGGCAAAGCCCATTTCATGGGTGACCAGCAGCATGGTGCGGCCTTCTTCGGCCAGTGCGCGGATCACATTAAGTACTTCCTGAACCATTTCCGGGTCAAGGGCCGAGGTCGGCTCGTCGAACAGGATGACCTTGGGCTGCATCGCCAGGGTGCGCGCAATGGCCGCCCGTTGCTGCTGGCCGCCGGACAGTTGCGCAGGGTAAGCGTGGCGTTTGTCGGCGATGCCGACCTTGGCCAGCAGGGCTTCGGCCACTTCAATGGCTTCGGCCTTGCTCTGGCCGAGCACGCGGCGGGGCGCCTCGATGATGTTGTCGAGGATGCTCATGTGCGGCCACAGGTTAAAGTTTTGAAACACAAAACCAATTTCGCTGCGCAGGCGGTTGATCTGTTTGCCGTCGGCAGCCATCAGCTCGCCGTTTTTCGCGGCCTTGAGCTTGAGTTCTTCACCGGCGACTAGGATCTGGCCCTGATGGGGGTTTTCCAGCAGGTTGATGCAGCGCAAAAAGGTGGACTTGCCGGAACCGGAGGAACCCAGGATCGAGATCACGTCGCCGTCGCGGGCGGTCAGCGAGATACCTTTAAGTACCTCCAGCTCACCATAGCGTTTATGCAAGTTGCGGATTTCAAGCGCGGGCGTGGCCTCGGCCATGTGCGGTCCTCATTGTGTTCGTTGCGTTCGACGCTGTTGGGCCGCCTTCCTGGCGAGGCGCCAAGCTAGCATAGCGTTCGGATGGCAGCCAACAGCGCTGCGGGCGGTTAACGGGTGGTCTGCGGCAGGGTGTCGCATCGGCACAGCAGCGTGTCGCGCCATCTACAACCTGACAGACGTTTGAACCCGGTAAATCCACAGGCTTCGCGTAAAAAAGGGCGCGATGGTGCCAGCTTTGGGCGGGTGTTGGAAGGGTTAACCGGGCAAACGGTGCTTATCAGCCCTTTTATGAGGCGTCACGTACTTTTTGTGTGTGCTTTTGGTGCGTTTGTTCGTCTTGAAAGTGGGTCGCACGGTAACGCTATAGCGGAATGCCATTGTTCTCAATGACTTGCGTCGGTTGTTGAATCGTCCTACAGCCCGCGTCAATCGCGGCTTTGTAACATTTTGGCGCAAATCTTGCGTAAAAAATAAAGAACGCCCCGTTGGTTTCTTTTCACGAGAAAGACTGCAGGCGGGACGGACCGTTTTCGCAATTCCTCGCAAAGGTGTGTCAATGAGTAGTACGCAAAGCTCCAATGACCTCGAACAGGGGCTCAAACCGCGTCATGTCACCATGCTGTCGATTGCCGGCGTTATTGGTGCCGGTTTGTTTGTCGGCTCCGGCCATGCGATCGCAGCAGCCGGCCCGGCCGTGTTATTGGCCTACGCGGCGGCCGGTACGCTGGTGGTATTAGTGATGCGCATGTTGGCCGAAATGGCCGTTGCGTCGCCGGACACCGGTTCGTTTTCCACTTATGCCGACCGTGCGATCGGCCATTGGGCCGGTTTCACCATCGGCTGGTTGTACTGGTGGTTCTGGGTGCTGGTGATTCCGCTGGAGGCCAACGCCGCTGCGACCATCCTCCATGCCTGGTTCCCCGGCGTGGCAATCTGGGCGTTTACCCTGATCATCACCTTGCTGCTGACGGCGACCAACCTGTTCAGCGTGAAGAACTACGGTGAGTTCGAGTTCTGGTTTGCACTGATCAAAGTGGTGGCGATCGTCGGCTTCGTGATCCTTGGGTTGGCGGCGGTTTTCGGTTTCCTGCCAACCAGCCAGGTCAGTGGCGTCTCGCACCTGTTCGACACCCAGGGCTTCATGCCTAATGGCATCGGCGCAGTCTTGGCGGCCATCCTGACGACGATGTTCTCGTTCATGGGCACTGAGATCGTCACCATCGCGGCGGCTGAATCGAAGAACCCCGGCCAACAAATCACCAAGGCCACCAACTCGGTGATCTGGCGGATTGGTTTGTTCTATCTGTTGTCGATTTTTATCGTCGTATCCCTGGTGCCATGGAACGATCCGACTCTGGCGGCGGTAGGTTCCTACCAGACGGTGCTGGAGCGCATGGGCATCCCGAATGCCAAGCTGATCGTCGACCTGGTGGTCTTGGTTGCCGTGACCAGCTGCCTGAACTCGGCGCTGTACACCGCCTCGCGCATGCTGTTCTCCCTGGGGCGTCGCGGTGATGCGCCGGCTGTGTCCAAGCGCACCAACAAAAGCGGCACGCCTTACTGGGCGGTGTTGCTGTCCACTGGCGCGGCGTTCCTGGCGGTGTTTGCCAACTACGTGGCGCCGGCGGCAGTGTTCGAGTTCCTGCTGGCCAGTTCTGGTGCCATCGCGTTGCTGGTGTACCTGGTGATTGCGGTGTCGCAACTGCGCATGCGCCAGAAGCGCACGGCGGCGGGCGAGAAGATCGCGTTCAAAATGTGGCTGTTCCCGGGCCTGACCTACGCGGTGATGGTGTTCATCGTCGGTACGTTGACCGTCATGCTGTTCCAGGAAGCGCATCGGGTCGAGATTATCGCGACCGGCATCTTGAGCTTGTTGGTGGTGTTGGCGGGGTTGGTTGTGGCAAGCCGTCGCAAGGCTCAAAGAGTGGGTGCTGCAGTACTGAACTGACACGCCGCAGAACAAAATGTGGGAGGGGGCTTGCTCCCGATAGCGGTGTGTCAGTGCCAGATGCTCTGGCAGACCTGATGCTATCGGGAGCAAGCCCCCTCCCACATTTCGTTTTGCGTCAGTCTTCCGAGTTGGCGAGCGCTTGGGAAGCTGCCACGTAATCGGCCTGGAACTCTGACGATTCGATCCACGCCAGCGCCGCCGCTTCGTCATCGCTGTCCGTGGCCCACTGCCGATACTCGATCAGCGCCGCCAGGATAAAATCGGTGGCTTCCTCTTCGCCTTCCTGCTCCAGCACCAGTGCCAGCAAAGGGTGCGACAGGAATGCCGCACACAGCGCCTGCTGGCTGATTTCACCGGCTGTGCGCATTTCAACAAACAGCTCGGTCAAATCCACCGATTCAAGGTCGATACGGCTGTCATCGCCGGCGAACGCATCCGGCTTCGCCGCGACGGCGCGTTGGGTGCGGTTTTGCTTGGCCTTGGCCTTTGCCCGGTGGGCGCGTTTTTGCTGTTTGTTTGGCGAAGCCATGGGCTTGCGTCCTTGGTTCAGGATCGGGGTCGGGTATTGAAGCGCAGGTTGGGTGAAATCCCAAGGGAATCTACGTGCGTTCCGTCACTCGGTGCCCGGGCGTACCGTCTGCCATCTTGCCTTTTTGTAGCCACGCCAGTGCGATGGGCCATAGTCGGTTCTGGTACTCGCTACGGAAGAACGCGAAATGTCCGACGTTTTTCTCGCCGATATTTTCGGGGGCAATCCGCCAGTGAGTGCATTCGCTGTTGTTGAAATAGCCCAGTAACCGTTCGATGGCCGCCACGGTGCCAAACGGGTCGTCGGTCATGCTGATGGCCAGTATCCGCGCCTTCACGCGGCTAAATGGCAGCTCACCCAGGATGCGACCGCTGGGGCGTCTTTCGTAACTCGAGGTCGGTGTGGCCCAATCCTTCACCACGCCCGTCGGCGTGTCCTCCAACCAGCCCAGGCGCTTGCCTGGGAAGTAACCGCACAGTGCCGTCAGCAAGGGCATCGCCACATGCCATTTGGCAAGCATGCGCCAGCGTTCGCTTGCGTGATAATCGCGCCAGTAGGCGAACTGCGCGCCTACCGTGACAACCCGCCGAATCACCGCTCCCGATGCCCCCAGCCCGGCAGCGCAACCGCCGAAACTGTGGGCGACCACATCAATCGGTTGCCCGGGAAATTCTCGCTGAGCCCGTTGCAGCATTGCCTCGAAATCCAGCACGCCCCAATCTGACCAAGAGGCCTTGAAGCCGCGCAGGGAGCCGTCCCTGGATTCGCCGATGCCGCGATAGTCGTAAGTGATGACGTCCAAGCCATTGGCAAACAGATAGTCGGCAAAGCGTGAATAATGGCGGCAGCGCACGGACGTGGCAGCGTTGATGATGACCACCGGGCGTGTTGGGTCGGTACGGATGTGCCGCCAGGTGAAGCCGCCGATAAGGTAGCCGTCGGCGGCAGCTTGTCGAAAGGTTTCCGGGGCAGGTCGGGTCGGCAGGTTCATCGGTTGCCTCAATCCATGCGCTTGTAGGGTAAGCCTGAAGACTCATGCGCTTTTTTATAAGAAGCCGAAATTACCAAATTTAACCTGCCATGCGTGCAGAAAGTGCCGGTATGCTCGGTGTATCGCGTCGGCCGCCCAGGCTTGCGATCGTGTTGATTGAACAGAGTTGGCCCATGACCCGCGACACCCTCGAACATCACCAGATTCCTGTGTACTTTGCGGCGGTCCTGCTGGCTGCCTGCTTCGGCTTGCTCGCGCCCGTGGCGGCCCAGGGGCTTGGCATGCTGGTCATGCCCGCCATTGCGGTGCTGATGTATGCGATGTTCCTGCAAATTCCGTTTCTGGACCTGCGCCAGAGCTTGATCAACAAACGCTTCCTCTGGGCATTGTTGCTGGCCAATTTCGTCCTGGTGCCATTGCTCGTGTGGGCGTTGACACTTGGCCTGGTGGAGCACCCGGGGTTGCTGGTGGGGGCGCTGTTGGTGCTGCTCACGCCGTGCATCGACTACGTGGTGGTGTTTACCCATATCGGCAAGGGCGATTCGCGGTCAATGCTGGCGGCGACGCCGCTGCTGTTGTTGCTGCAATTGGTGTTGCTGCCGGTTTACCTGAGTTTCCTGTTGGGCGCGCAGTTTGAGGGGGTAGTGGCGGTGGGGCCGTTTGTCGAGGCATTCCTGGGGTTGATCGTGGCGCCGATGATCCTTGCGGTGCTGACCACGGCTCTGGCGCGCCGCTCCAAGATTGTCGGCGCGTGGAACAATGCCTGGGCCTGGCTGCCGGTGCCGGCGATGGCGCTGGTGCTGTTTGTGGTGATCGGCGGGCAGATCAGCGCAGTGGTGCGCGATATCGGCCTGTTGTTGCCGGTGGTTCCGGTCTACCTGGGCTTCCTGTTGTTGGCGCCGCTGATGGGCGCGTTTGCATCGAAGTTGTTCGCTTTGCCCGCGATGACGGCGCGGGCGGTGACCTTCAGTGCATCGACCCGCAATTCGCTGGTGGTGCTGCCCCTGGCGTTGGCTCTGCCCGAAGAGGTGCGAGGTATTGCCGCAACGGCAGTCATCCTGCAAACACTGGTCGAGTTGGTGGGGGAGCTGATCTACATTCGCCTGGTGCCACGGTGGGTGTGGCCCGCCAATCGGTAAAGCGTGAATGTTGGGTTTTGTTCAGGCGTCATTCAGGACGGGCTGCGGCACCATAAGTCGGCGCACCCTACCTGAAAGGACAATCGATGGACCACCGCAGTCGTTTTCGCCTGGAGTCCCTGGGCATTTTTCTGATCGCCTTACTGCTATTCACCCTAGGGATCTGGGATCAGCAGCCCCAGGGTTTTGATGGGCGTTGGGCGCTGTTTATGCAGGAAATGTTTCGCCATGGTGCGAGCCTTTTCCCTACTACCTATGGTCAGCCGTATGCGGATTACCCCGGCACGGCGACTTTCTTCAGTTTTGTGTTTGCCCGGTTGTTTGGTGCGCCGAATCACTTGGCGAATGTGCTGCCTACGGCGCTCGCCTCGGCAGGTGTGGTCGCCCTGATCTACCGCTTGCTGGCGCCTGCCGGCCGTCCTTGGGCGTTGCTCACGGTGTTGCTGACGCTGCTCACGACCCAGTTATTGGAAAAATCCCGCTCGGTATGCCTGGACCAGATGGTCGCGTTGTTGTGCGTCGGCAGTTTTTATCTGCTGCACAGCGGCGAGCGTCTGGGTTCGCGGGTGCGGCAGTTGGCGGTGTTCCCGCTGTTCGTCCTGGGCTTCGCGATTCGCGGGCCGCTGGGGTTGATCGAGGTGTGCGGGGTGGTGTGCGTGTATTGGGCGCTGGCTCGGCCAGGCGAGAGGGTCAAGCAGGTGCTGGTCCACGGCGTTGTCGGGTTGGTGCTACTTGCGGCGTGCTGGTGGCTGCTGATGAAGCTGGCACGTATCAGTGGCGGCGATGCCTTTGCCGATGAAGTGTTCAAGATGCAGGTGGGTGGCCGTCTTGATGAGTCGGGCGAGCCATTTTATTTCTACTTCAAGCTGAGTTTGTACCGCTACTTCCCTGTGGTGCCGTTGGCGCTGGCGACCTTGATTGCGCTGCGTCATCGTTGGTCTGAGCGATGGGCGAATGAGGACATGCAGCTATTTTGGCGTCTGGGCGCGTGTGGCTTGATGATTTTGCTCGGCCTATCGGTGCCACACTTCAAGCGTGCTTACTACATCCTGCCGATGGTGCCGATGTTTGCCGCTGTCGCCGCCTATGGGCTGCTTTACGCGCAAAATTGGTTGGTGGGTGTACGTCGCGGTTATGAATGGCTTGTCGCAGCGCTACCGGCCTTGGGCGTGGTTGTGCTCTTCGTCTGTCGACAGGTATGGCAAAAGCACGGTTACTGGCCCGATGTTTCGCTGCCGCTGCTGATCGGTGTGCTGGTCATTCTTCAAGTGGCGGCCCTGGTGGCCTGGCGGCGGGAGCTGAGGTTGGTGTCGCTCAGTGTGATCGCGCTGGCGGCGCAATGGCTGCTGCTGGTGGCGGTGATCGAGCCGGCCAAGGACCTGCAATTCGATACGCAGCGGTTCGTCAGCCAGGTAGAAACACTTCGGGTATCGCAGCCCGGCCCGTTGGTGTTTGTCGATCTGGCGCGGGACACCTGGGCCATACGCTACATGATGAACCTGGACCACGATGAGCAGCCGCTGTTCGTGGGGCGTAACGAGCTTGAGAAGTTGAACGCGTTGCCGCGTCCATCCTGGGTGATTGTCTCGCGTAAAGAGACTGCGCTGTTGAAGGGCACGCCGGTGGAGCAACTGGCGCCCAGCTTCGAAGGGCGCTTGAATGACAATCCGTTGATGGTGTTTTTGCTCAATTAAACCGCGAATCCAGTGCAGGCTACTTGCACTGGTAGCCCTCCGGCATCTTCACGGTGTAGTTGCGTTGGACGCGATCCTGAAAATTCAGGTTCTGCAAACTCTGCTCAACCAGGAACGCCTCGACTTTGGCCGCCTGGCAATCCTCGTTGTAGGACGTTGCCCGAAGCACATACACCGCGCGCCGGCTCGCTTCGTCCCGAGCCGTGGCGGTGAACGTGGTGAGTGTGGTGTAGCCGGTTCGCTCCGAGGTGCCCACTGGGCCATAGGTGGTATTGGGTTTGCTGGTGCAGGTCAGTTGATCGTCTTTTTTCTTGCTCTTCTTGCACTCAGTGGTAGTGCTGGTCGGCACCTGGCCGTACTCGGTGGCGGTGTAGCGGTAAGTGACCTGGCGGCTGTCGACATCGAGCGTGACGGTCATTCTGATCGGCGCGGAGTTCTGAGGCAGGGTGGTGTCAGTGAACACGTTGCGAAAGCCCTGGTCCTTCATGGCCCTGACCATGTCTCGAAGGTAGTAGCGCGCATTGAGCGTGTTCTGCGCATTGCCGCCAACGGAGGTCGTCACCAGTACGGTTGCCTCTCGATCAAAGTGATAGTCCGGATCAGGCGTTGCGTTGATCGAAACATCCATTTGCGTGGCGCATCCGCTGAGCAGTGCAGCCAGCAGTAACAGCGCGCAGGACAAATACCGGGTCATGAAATCACTACCTTGCAGCCAGAAATGTAAAAACTAGACGATTGAGCCGCACGATAAACAAGCTTCAATTGGGGGCAGTCCGGCGTGGCCCTGAGTTCGTCCAGCCGGCGTTAAATCGTGGGCAATAAAAAACCCCAAGGAATCATCTTCGCTTGGGGTTTTTCGGTATTAGTGGTGCCCAGAGACGGAATCGAACCGCCGACACGGGGATTTTCAATCCCCTGCTCTACCGACTGAGCTATCTGGGCAACGGGGCGCATTAAACGGGTTTTTCAGGGGGTCGTCAAGCAAGTTTTCAAAAAATATTTAATTATTACCGTCGCTTACGTTCCGACCCCGGTTTTTGATCAGTTATTGAGCAGGTGGCACGTAGCCGTCGGCCTTGGCGTAATCTTCGCCGGAAAAGAACTTGTCCATTTCGCCCTGCAAGTATTTGCGGTCTTCGGCGTTCATCATGTTCAGGCGTTTTTCGTTGATCAGCAGGGTCTGGTGTTTCTGCCAGTCGGCCCATGCCTGGGCAGACACGTGATCGAACACATCCTGGCCCTTGGCGCCCGGATACGGTGGGCGTTCCAGGCCCGGCAGTTGTTCTTTGTACTTGCGGCACATTACGGTGCGGGTCATGACGACTCTCCTGCGTTCAATACATCGGCCGCGCGCTTCAGCAATTTTTTGACCGGGGCGGCGAGGCCCAGGCGCGGCGGGGTGGCGAGGTTATACCAGAGCCAGTCGGCCTCGGCCACGTGATGGACGGTTTCCTCAACCTGCACCAGCCAGGGCTCGATGGCCAGCTGGAAGTGGCTGAAGGTGTGGATCAGCCCGGGCAGTGGCTGCTGCTTACCCAACGCCAGCGCGTGCTGGTTGGCGAGGTGGTCCAGGTCTTCCAGGTCATCCAGCTCCGGCAGGCTCCACAAACCGCCCCACAGGCCCGTGGACGGGCGTCGGTAAAGCAGGATCGCGCCTTCGGTATTGGCCAGCAGCGGCATCAGTGTGCGCTTTTGCGGGATGGTCTTGCGCGGCTTGGGGATCGGGTAGCGCGTCTCCAGGCCGAGCATGTGGGCTTCGCAGTCTTTTTCCAGCGGGCACAGCAGGCAGCTTGGCTTGCTGCGCGTGCAGAGCGTGGCGCCCATATCCATCATCGCCTGGGTATAGGCGTTGACCCGGTCATGCGGTGTAAAGCGCTCTGCGGTAGCCCACAGCTGCTTGGCGACCTTGGGTTCGCCGGGGTAGCCCTCTTGCGCGGTAAAGCGCGCGAGCACGCGTTTGACGTTGCCGTCGAGGATCGGGGCGCGCAGGCCCATGCTCAGGCTGGCGATCGCGCCGGCGGTGGACAGGCCGATACCGGGCAGCTCGGTGAGTTTTTCGACATCGCGGGGAAATTCGCCGCCGTATTCGGCGACGACGATCTTGGCGGTCTTCTGCAGGTTGCGGGCACGGGTGTAGTAACCCAGGCCCGTCCACAGGTGCAGCACCTCGTCTTCCGGCGCGGCGGCCAGGGCCTCGACCGTCGGCAGCGAGGCCATGAAGCGATCGAAGTAGTTCAACACCGTGCTGACCTGGGTCTGCTGCAGCATGATCTCCGAGACCCACACCCGGTAAGGCGTGATGCCCTGTTGCCAGGGCAGGTCATGGCGCCCGTGGCGGTCGTACCAGTCGAGCACCGCCTGTGAAAATTGCTCGTTTCTCATCGCTTGAACAGGCCTTTCAGGGCGTCTTTCAACTGTGGGTTGACCTTGTCGAGCTTCTCTTCAAGCTTGTCGCTGAGCTTGTTGCCGGCCGCCTTGAGCGCCACCTGGGTCAAGCCATCCTTGTCCAGGCGGCAGGCCTTGGCGCCCAACTCCAGCGGGCCACGGCAGCGTAGCGGTACTTCGATACCCTGGAAGTTGCTGCCGACCTGGCAGGCCGGGTCCGGAACGTCGCGCTTGTCGCCTTCGACGATGATGCCGACGCGGTAGTCCATGCCCAGTACGCGCAGGTCGACGTCACCGTTGCCGTTGACCGTCAAGCCCGGGATGCGCACTTTCAGGTCCGGGTTGCTGGCCACGCCGTTACGGAAAGTCAGGTTGCCGCGCAGTTCCTGGAAGGGCGTGTCCTTGCCCTGTGGGGTGCTGCTCAGAGTCTTGCGGTTGAGCAGGGCGATGCCGGTGCACAGTTGCTGTTCAAGGTTGGCATTGAGCAGCATGCCGTTGTTGATCACAAAGCTGGCGGTGCCGTTGAGGCTGTCGACCAAGGCTTTCTGGCTGTTGCCACGGCCTGTGAGGTTGCTGTCCAGGGTGACCTGGCCTTTCACCGGCGGGTTTTGCCCCTGGGCCTGCAGGATGCGTTCGACCGGCACTTGCTTGATATGGGTTTGCAGTGCCACGACCGGGATGTCTTGGCGCACATCCAGCGTACCGTTGGCTTGGAACGTACCGTTGTAGAGACCGCCACTCAGGTTGTCGAGCTTGAGTTGGCCGTCGATGCCGGAGGCTTGGAGTGCAGCATTCTGGATCGGCAGCTTGCTCAGGGTCAGTTGGCCGAAGGCCAGGTCGGCGTTCACATCCAGGGTGCGCAGGCGGGTCAGCGGCAGCAGCCTGTCGGTGCTCCAGGCGCCTTTGGTCGGGGCGTCCGGCAGTGGTGTGGTGCCACCGGCGGCCATGGCGCCCATTTCGCTGTTCTGGACTTCGGCCTGGCGTGCGGCGGCGGCGCCTTTGGCGGACTCGGATTTAGGCGGCAAGTAGTTGTCGGCATTGAAGGTATCGCCCTTGAGCTGCACGCGCAGGGACTGCTTGGCGAAGTCATCCACGGCAACGCGACCGGTGAAGGTGCTGCCATCCAGCTTGAGGTTCAGGTCTTCCAGGGCCACGCTGGTAGGCGTGCCCTTGAGGCGGCTGACCAGTTCGACCTTGCTCAGGCTGCCCTCGGCCATCGCCGGTAATGGGTGGCCGACGCTTTCGAGAAACTTGGCCAGGTCAAATTGGGCAATGGACAGGGCACCGTTGAGCTGCGGGGTTTTGTTCAGGTCGTTGACCTTGAGTTCACCCAGCGCGCGTAACTGGTTGGCGGACAGTTTCAGGTTGGTCCATTCGGCGATATTGGCCGCCAGGTCTACGAGCACCTGACCCTGGGTGGAATAGGTCATGGTCTTGCCCTGCAACGGCTCGCCGGTGGCCTCGCCGCTCAATCGCATGTCTTCGAGCTGATAGCGTTTGAGGGCGTTCTGGATGCGCAGGTTGCCGGTGAGCTCGGTCTTGACGCGCATCAGCGGTTGGCTGGTGCCCAGGAATGCGGTGAGTTTCAGCGGGATGCTGGCGCCTTCGTGGACGGCGCCGGCACTCAGTTGGATGCTTTCGGCGCTGAACTGCTTGCCGGTCTGCTCGTCGTTGTATTCAACGCGGGCGTTGTTGATGGTCAGGCTGTCGATGTCCAGGCGGATCGGCTTCGGCGGTTTTTCAGGCTCCGGCTCGGCAGGTGCTTGCACGGGAGCGGGAACCGGGGCGTCGGCGCTCGCCACAGGCACGTTCTTGCCGATGTCTTCCCAGTCACCGTGGCCTTGCTTGTCGCGGTTCAGGCGCAGGTTGAGGCCCTCGACGCGCACGTCGCTCATCTGCACTTCACGACGCAGCAGCGGCAACACACGCACCGAGAGGCCGAGCATCTGCAGGTCGGCGAATGGCTTGGTCGGGTTGGTCAGGGTGGCGACGCTGGCTTCGTGCAGCTCCAGGCCCAGCCAGGGGAACAGGCTCCAGCCGATGTCGCCATTGAGCGTCAGCTCGATGTGGGCCTTGTCGCGGGCAATCTGGCGAATCTCGTCTTTGTAGTCGTTGGGATCGAAGAGGTGGGTCAGGGCGAAGCCCAGGGCCACAATGATCAGCAACAGCCCGAGAAGTACCAGACCCAGGATTTTGCCGAACGCTTTCATGGGCGAGTCCTTGTATGTCGAATTCAAAATTTAGCCGAAGAGTATAACGCCCGCAGGCTCTCGTCAGTTCACGGATCGTTACATTGTATCTAGACCCTGTGAAACGGGATTTTGGCGCCAAAAAATACAGTTATTGCGAAAAAGGTGATATCAGTTTGGTTTTTCTGTCATCCGCAGGTGCTAATCTGCGCGGGTTCGTCTGCCTTCTGCGACACTGCGTCGCGCCCTTAAGGAGCTTCTCCTCAACAAAAACGGCCATCGCTTTGCGTGTAAGGCCGAGTGAGAGAGCGCCCGACGAACAACAATCAATAACTGGGGGAAACACCAATGAGCACTAGCACTGCGACGAGTAGTACTGTCGCGCAGCCTGCGTTCCTGTCCAAGGAACGCATCATCGCCAAGCCAGGGTTTAACCGCTGGCTGGTTCCGCCGGCCGCCCTGGCCATTCACTTGTGCATCGGCATGGCCTACGGTTTCTCGGTGTTCTGGCTGCCGCTGTCCAAGGCGCTGGGCATCACCGCGCCTGTCGCCTGCGCGCCGGACATGAGCTTTATTGCCCAAGTTTTCTCATCCCAATGTGACTGGCCCATCTCCATGCTGGGCTGGATCTACACGCTGTTCTTCATCTTCCTGGGTTGCTCGGCAGCGATCTGGGGTGGCTGGCTGGAACACGCCGGGCCACGCAAGGCGGGCGTTGTATCGGCTCTGTGCTGGTGCGGCGGCCTGTTGATCTCGGCGTTGGGTATCTATACCCACCAGATCTGGCTGATGTGGATCGGCTCCGGGGTCATTGGCGGCATTGGCCTGGGCCTGGGCTACATCTCGCCGGTATCGACCCTGATCAAGTGGTTCCCGGACAAACGCGGCATGGCGACCGGCATGGCAATCATGGGCTTCGGCGGCGGCGCGATGGTTGGTGCACCGTTGGCTGCGGCGTTGATGGGCCACTTTGCGTCGCCAACCAGTGTAGGCGTCTGGCAGAGCTTCCTGGTGATGGCGGCGATTTACTTCGTGTTCATGATTGGTGGCGCCTTGTCGTACCGCGTCCCGCCGACCGGCTGGAAGCCTGAGGGCTGGACCGCTCCGGCGAAAAAAGCCAGCAATGCGATGATCACTCACCGTCACGTCCATGTGAACGTGGCCTGGAAAACCCCGCAGTTCCGCCTGGTATGGCTGGTGCTGTGCCTGAACGTTTCCGCCGGTATCGGCATCCTCGGCATGGCTTCGCCGTTGTTGCAGGAAGTGTTTGGCGGCAAGTTGCTGGGTGTCGATGTGCCGTTCGGTCAGTTGGATGCGGGGCAGTTGGCTTCCATTGCGGCGATCGCGGCCGGTTTCACGGGGCTGTTGAGCTTGTTCAACATTGGTGGCCGGTTCTTCTGGGCGTCGTTCTCCGACTACCTGGGCCGCAAGAACACCTACTTTGTGTTCTTCGCCCTGGGCTTTGCCCTGTATGCGCTGATTCCGAACCTGGGGCACCTGGGTAACGTGGCGCTGTTCGTGGCGGCGTTCTGCATCATCCTGTCGATGTACGGCGGTGGTTTCGCGACGGTTCCGGCTTACCTGGCCGACCTGTTCGGCACCCAGATGGTCGGCGCGATCCACGGTCGCCTGCTGACCGCCTGGGCCGCGGCGGGCGTGTTGGGTCCGGTGCTGGTGAACTACCTGCGTGAGTATCAGTTGAGCATCGGTGTTGAGCGGGCTGCGGCCTACGACATCACCCTGTACATCCTCGCCGGGCTGTTGGTGCTGGGCTTTATCTGCAACATGCTGGTACGTCCGGTGGCCGACAAGTACTTCATGACCGACGCCGAATTGGCCGCCGAACAGGCGCTGGGCCATGACAAGGGCGCGGATGCCACCACTTCCCTGGAGTGGAAGGCAGCGTCCGGTAGCGTGCCGTTGGCCATCGCCGCGTGGCTGGTAGTGGGCATTCCGTTGGCGTGGGGTGTGTGGGTGACCCTGCAGAAAACCGCAGTCCTGTTCCACTGATACAACCTTGTAGTGAGCGGACTTGCCCCGCGCTGGGTGGCGTAGCCGCCCCAACGAGAACGCGCCGCGGTGTTTCAGGAAAACCGCGGTGCCCGCATTTGGGGCGGCTGCGCCACCCAGCGCGGGGCGAGCCCGCTCACTACAGGCTTTCACATGTATGCACATGTCTATCCTCGCTTCAACTCGTCAGTCTTGTCCCCTTCGATGTTTCTGTTTAGCGCCCGCACCCCTATAATGGCTGCCTTTTTCGCCCAATGATTTTGCGGAGTTGGTGATGGCCGAACGTAAGGCGTCCGTCGAGCGCGATACTCTGGAAACCCAGATCAAAGCCTCGATCAACCTGGATGGCACCGGAAAGGCCCGATTTGATATCGGCGTCCCTTTTCTTGAGCACATGCTGGACCAGATCGCCCGTCATGGGTTGATCGACCTGGATATCGTCAGCAAGGGCGACCTGCATATCGACGACCACCACACAGTGGAAGACGTGGGCATCACGCTGGGCCAGGCTTTTGCCAAAGCCATCGGCGACAAAAAAGGCATCCGTCGCTACGGTCACGCCTATGTGCCGCTGGATGAAGCGCTGTCGCGCGTGGTCATCGACTTCTCCGGTCGCCCAGGCCTGCAGATGCACGTGCCCTACACCCGCGCCACCGTGGGCGGCTTCGATGTCGACCTGTTCCAGGAATTCTTCCAGGGCTTCGTCAACCACGCATTGGTCAGCCTGCACATCGACAACCTGCGCGGCACCAACACTCACCACCAGATCGAAACCGTGTTCAAGGCTTTCGGCCGCGCCCTGCGCATGGCCGTGGAGCTGGATGAGCGCATGGCCGGGCAAATGCCCTCGACCAAGGGCGTCCTGTAATGCAGACGGTCGCGGTTATCGATTACGGCATGGGTAACCTGCACTCGGTGGCCAAGGCCCTCGAACATGTAGGCGCCGGCAAGGTACTGATCACCAGCGATGCCAAGGTGATTCGCGAAGCTGACCGGGTGGTGTTCCCTGGTGTGGGCGCGATCCGCGATTGCATGGCTGAGATCCGCCGCTTGGGCTTTGACAGCCTGGTGCGTGAAGTCAGCCAGGATCGCCCGTTCCTCGGCATCTGCGTGGGCATGCAAGCCTTGCTCGATCGCAGTGAAGAGAACGATGGCGTTGACTGCATCGGCTTGTTCCCCGGCCAGGTAAAGTTCTTCGGCAAGGACCTGCACGAAGACGGCGCCCACCTGAAAGTCCCGCACATGGGCTGGAATGAAGTCAGCCAGACAGTGGAACACCCGCTGTGGCACAACATTCCGGATCTGGCGCGCTTCTACTTTGTGCACAGCTACTACATTGCCGCCGGTGACCCGCGCCAGGTGGTGGGTGGCGGGCATTACGGCGTCGACTTCGCCGCAGCGCTGGCCGAAGGTTCGCGCTTTGCCGTGCAGTTCCACCCGGAGAAGAGCCACACCCATGGCCTGCAATTGCTGCAGAACTTCGCCGCGTGGGATGGTCGCTGGTAAATGGCCAAGAAGCCCAGGCCGCCGATCCTGAACCTCACGCCCGAACAGGAGCGTGAGGCTACCCACAAGATCAAGGTCTTCATGGAGGACCGCTTCGAGCTCACGCTGGGCTCGTTTGAGGTGGCCGAGATTCTTGAGCTGTTCACCACCGAAGTAGCGCCGCACTATTACAACCGGGCGATTTTCGACACGCAGACGCTCCTTAAAGAAAGGTTCGAAAGCATCGAAAGCGACCTGTGGTCGCTTGAGAAGCCCTGACTTCCCAAGCATTGCTGAATATCGAATAAGGTTTGCCAGATGCTGATTATCCCCGCTATCGATCTCAAGGACGGCGCCTGCGTACGTCTGCGCCAAGGCCGCATGGAAGACTCCACCGTGTTCTCCGATGACCCGGTGAGCATGGCCGCCAAATGGGTGGAAGGGGGTTGCCGTCGCCTGCATCTGGTGGACCTGAACGGCGCCTTCGAAGGCCAGCCGGTCAACGGCGAGGTGGTGACCGCCATTGCCAAGCGCTACCCGAACCTGCCGATCCAGATCGGCGGTGGCATCCGCTCCCTGGAAACCATCGAGCACTACGTCAAGGCTGGCGTGAGCTACGTGATCATCGGCACCAAGGCCGTGAAAGACCCGGCGTTCGTGGCTGAAGCCTGCCGTGCATTTCCAGGCAAAGTGATCGTGGGTCTGGACGCCAAGGACGGTTTCGTCGCCACCGACGGTTGGGCTGAGATCAGCACCGTGCAGGTGATCGACCTGGCCAAGCAGTTCGAAGCCGACGGCGTGTCTGCCATCGTTTATACCGACATCGCCAAAGACGGCATGATGCAGGGCTGCAACGTACCGTTTACCGCGGCGTTGGCGGCGGCAACCCGAATTCCGGTGATCGCATCCGGCGGCATTCACAACCTGGGTGACATCAAGTCGCTGCTGGACGCCAAGGCGCCTGGCATCATCGGCGCCATTACCGGCCGCGCGATCTACGAAGGTACCCTGGACGTCGCCGAAGCCCAGGCTTACTGCGATGCCTACAACGGCTGAGGACTGACCATGGCGCTGGCCAAACGCATCATCCCTTGCCTGGACGTCGACAATGGTCGCGTGGTCAAGGGCGTCAAGTTCGAGAACATCCGTGACGCCGGCGACCCGGTGGAAATCGCCCGTCGCTACGATGAGCAAGGTGCCGACGAGATTACCTTTCTCGACATCACCGCCAGCGTCGACGGCCGCGACACCACGTTGCATACCGTGGAGCGCATGGCCAGCCAGGTATTTATCCCGCTGACCGTGGGCGGTGGCGTGCGCACCGTGCAAGACATCCGCAACCTGCTCAACGCGGGGGCGGACAAGGTCTCGATCAATACCGCTGCCGTGTTCAACCCGGAGTTCGTCGGTGAAGCGGCGCAACACTTCGGTTCGCAGTGCATCGTCGTCGCCATCGACGCCAAGAAGGTTTCCGGCCCGGGTGAGACCCCGCGTTGGGAGATCTTCACCCACGGTGGTCGCAAGCCCACCGGCCTGGACGCAGTAGAGTGGGCGATGAAGATGGAGGGCCTGGGGGCTGGTGAAATCCTGCTGACCAGCATGGACCAGGACGGCATGAAAAACGGCTTCGACCTGGGCGTTACCCGTGCCATCAGTGATGCGTTGGGCATTCCGGTGATCGCCTCCGGTGGTGTCGGCAACCTGCAGCACCTGGCCGACGGCGTGATCGAAGGCCACGCCAGCGCCGTGCTGGCGGCGAGTATTTTCCACTTTGGCGAATACACCGTTCCCGAAGCCAAGGCGTACATGGCGGCGCGCGGTATCGTCGTTCGCTAAACGCTGCTGGACACCCTGGCAGGCGCGGGGCACTCTCTGCGCTTGCCATGGATTCCGGTAACCTTCATGTTCAGACACCTGCTGCTCGCCCTCGCCAGTTCTTGCGCCGTGCTGGCCGGCTCGGCGAATGCCGAAGCGCCGTCCGACGTCTCCCTGGTGTTGCTGACGGAAAACTTCCCGCCCTACAACATGGCGAAAAACGGCAAGAACTTCGCCAAGGACGAGAACATCGAAGGCATCGCCGTGGACATCGTGCGTGAAACCTTCAAGCGTGCCGGCATTTCCTACAACCTAACCCTGCGTTTCCCCTGGGAACGAATCTACAAACTCGCCCTGGAGAAACCCGGCTACGGCGTGTTCGTGATGGCGCGCCTGCCGGACCGTGAAGGCTTGTTCAAATGGGTCGGCCCCATCGGCCCGGACGACTGGGTGATGCTGGCCAAGGCTGACAGCACTATCCAGCTGCCGGACCTGGAGCACGCCCGGCATTACAAGGTAGGCGCCTACAAGGGCGACGCGATTGCCGAGACCCTGGAAAAACAGGGTCTCAAGCCGTTAGTCGTACTGCGCGACCAGGACAATGCGCAGAAGCTGCTGGATGGCCAGATCGACCTGTGGGCCACCGGTGATCCCGCCGGGCGTTACCTGGCGCGCCAGGTCGGTGTGACCGGGCTCAAGACGGTACTGCGCTTTAACAGTGCCCAACTGTACCTGGCGCTGAACAAGGATGTGCCCGACGACGTGGTAGCCAAGCTCCAGGCCGCGCTCGATCAGTTACGGGGCGATGGTTTCATTGACGAGATCATGGCCCGCTATCTCTAGCGCCGGTTCTGTCTGTGCAGCGGCGTGCTCCAGCGCCACCTCGGTTGTGGGTAGGGGCTCGGGCAACTCAGTCTTGCTGACGTCGGGTACCGGCTGATCCTTGGGATACTCACTCATGTAAATGTGATCGCCGTTGATGTAAGTGACGGTCGCCGCCACCTGGCTGCCGTCCTGGCGCAGCAAGCGGTATTCGCTTTGGATCAGGTAAGCCGCCACGGCTTTTTGGGCCGGAATGTAGGTGATGATTTCCAGGGGCGAGGCATAGTTCCAACCTTTGGCGGACCGCTGGGTATGAGTGAAGGCCGGCTCCAGGTTCGCCGAGAAGCTCAACTGGAACGGACGCAGGCTCGCCGACCATTTGCGCCACATCGAAACGCGAGAGATGGCTGACAGAGCGAGCGAGTAATCGCCGATCTCGCCTTTGGTCGCTGTCCACATGAACGGTTGGCTGGTGGCGCTGGTGTTGTGCCCGAAGCCGGCAAACTGATGGCGGTCAGTGCGCTCCAGTCGGTAGGTCGGCGACGATAGCAACTGCTCGTTTGTGCTCAGTTCCGGGTCCTTCACGCAGAACCAGGGCAGTTCACAGACCTGCGGCGGCGCAGGAGTTTCTTCTGTTGCAGGCGGCTCATAACCCGTCAGTGCCGGCGGGGATAATGGTTCGCCCGGTTGCGCGGTCAGGTCCAGGCGCAATGCGTAGGTCGGCAGATCAGGCTTGGCGTAGCGTGCATTGCCGATAAAGGTGCCAGGTGCCAGGTAGATCTCTCCAGGCTCTGCGTCCGGAGGCGTGATCGACCAGGCGCTGAAGTCCTTGGAGGCGCCACTGCCGTAATCATTCCAGATCAAGTCACCGGGTTTTGCATTGACGACCAAGTCGGCGCGGACACAGCGTACGGCGTTGCGCGAAGGCTTTTCATAGCCCACGCCGCACACCAGGCCCATGGCGACATAGCCTTCGGGTGCCAGCGGCCGCCATATGGAAAAGTCGGTGCGTGCGCCTGAATCCGTGTCTTTCCAGACCAGTTGGTAGTCTTCCGGCGAACGCAGGGCGGTGCCGTCGACTTTATTCGCGTCACTGACCACGGCGACGATCTTGCGCTGGTTGATATTGCGATAGCTGTCGGTGGCGATATCGCCCACGGGGAAAAACTGGCCCAGGGCGTCGGCGGAGGTGCTGGGGCGCCACAGGCTGACCGCTTTGTGAGCGCCGGACCCCAGGTCATTCCAGAGCGGCAGGAATTCGCTGGTGAAGCTGATGAGCAGGTCTTTGAACTGTAGATGGGGCATTCGAAAGCTCTCCGATGAATGGGAGGAGCGACTATCGAAGAATGCCGCAAGGGCGGGGCAGTACTTATCTACGCGCGGGTGAATAGGTGCCGTTTTTTCCGTGGCCGGCCATCGCTTGATTGCTGCGCACGCTGATCATCAACTTGATATCGATCCACTCCACACCCTGCGCCTTGAGCTTGGGCAACTCCCGCTCCAGCACCGCCAGGGTTTGCGGGTAGGGATGGCCGATCATCACCGCCGAGCCCTGCTTGTGGGCCAGCTTGATCGCGGTTTGCAGTTGCGTGGTGATTGCGCCTTCGGTGCGTTCGTCATCGAGAAAAACGTCCCGCGAGACGCTGGCCAGGCCGATCTTCTGCGCTTCGGCAGCGGCGACGGTCTGCGCGCTGGTGCGGCTGTCGACAAAGAACTTGTTGCGCCGTTGCAACTCAGCCATCAACCAGGCCATCGCGGCCGATTGCGCGGTCATGCGGCTGCCCATGTGGTTGTTGATGCCGGCGGTGTAGGGCACCGCCTGGAAGGCGGCATCCAGGCGTTTGCCCAGTTCTTCGATCGGCAGGTCGGGGTGCCAGGCGAACGGGCCGGTGGCCGGGTCCATGGGCATGTGCAGGATCACGATCTTGCCGGCCTTGTGGGCCTCGCGGGCGAATTCGGCGGCGTGGGGCGTGTCGGGCATGATCGCCGTGGTCACCGGCCCAGGCAGGGCCAGCACGCGGCGATCCCTCGGCAGGTTTTGCCCAAGGTCGTCGATGATCAGGGTCAGGTAGGCTTTGTGTGGCTCGCCGGCAGGGGTCGCGTGGGCGACCCCTGCCAGGCTGCACAGTACAGCGATGATCAAGGCAAAACGCATATCAACGGCTGCGGGTGATGCTCAAGCCCTTGAGCAGGCTCAGTGCCTGGGCGAGTTGATAGTCGTCGTCCTGCGGCATCGGCTTGGCTTTCGCGCCACTGCCGGTAGGCTGGTCGGCACCGCCGTTGCCATTGCCCAGGTGACCCTGCAGGTCAGCTTCCTTGTAGAACTCGCTATCGGTCTCGTTGGTGATCTTGGCGCGGCGCACCTCGATGTCCGGGACGATGCCCTGGGCCTGGATCGACCGGCCATTGGGCGTGTAATACAGCGCCGTGGTGATCTTCAGGGCTCGTTCGTTGTTCAGCGGCAACACGGTTTGCACCGAGCCTTTGCCGAAGCTGGTAGTGCCCATCAGCACGCCACGCTTCTGGTCCTGCAGGGCACCGGCGACGATTTCCGAGGCCGAGGCGCTGCCGCCGTTGATCAATACCGCCAGCGGCACACCTTCGCTCAGGTCATTGCCGGTGGCCGAGAAGCGCAACTCGGAGTTGGCGATCCGGCCTTTGGTGTAGACGATCAGGCCTTTGGTGATGAAGTGGTCGACCACCTCCACCGCCGCCTGCAGCACACCGCCCGGGTTGTTGCGCAGGTCGAGCACGATGCCGTTGAGCTTCTTGCCGTTGTCTTTGCGCAGCTTGGCCAGGGCCTTGGCCACTTCGTCGCCGGTCTTGACCTGGAACTGGGTGATACGGATGTAACCGTAGCCCGACTCCAGCAACTGGCTCTTCACGCTCTTGACCGTGATGGTCGCGCGGGCCAGGGTCACGTCAAACGGAGCACCGCCGTCGCGTACCAGGGTCAGGGTGATTTTCTGGCCGAGCTTGCCGCGCATCTTGTCGACGGCTTCGGTCATGGTCTGGCCGCGAGTGGGCTGGCCGTTGATCTTCACGATCAGGTCGCCGGCCTGGATACCGGCTTTGGACGCCGGGGTGTCGTCGATCGGCGACACCACTTTGATCTGGCCATCTTCGGAGCCCACTTCGATGCCCAGGCCACCGAATTCGCCGCTGGTGCTTTCCTGCAGCTCAGCGAAATCTTCCGGGCCGAGGTAGGCGGAGTGCGGGTCGAGGTTGCTGAGCATGCCCTTGATGGCATTTTCCAGCAGGGTCTTGTCGTCTACGGGTTCGACATAGGCCGCCTTGATCCGGTCCATCACCTCGGCAAAGGTACGCAGCTCTTCCAGCGGCAACGGCGCCTTGGTGGTCACTGCGGAGGTCGCGGCGGGTGCAGCCGGTGCGGCCTGGTCGGCAAAAGCCAGAGGCGCGCCGATCACCAGGGCGATCGTCAGGGCCAGCGAAGTGAGGCGGGACAAATGCAGCATGTCGAACGAACTCCTAATGTAGGCGCGACCCTTATCCTTGGGTTCTGCACCATTGTGCGGGATCGCTCGGGCGACCCTGCTGACGAATAGCGAAATACAGCGCCGGAGTGTCCTGGCCACCACTGTTACCGACAGTGGAGATGGATTCACCGGCTTTTACAACATCACCTGCCGACTTGAGTAAAGTCTGATTGTGGCCGTAAAGGCTCAAATAGCCATTACCGTGGTCAAGAATCACCAGCAAGCCGGCACCGCGCAGCCAGTCGGCGAACACCACACGCCCGCCGTGGACGGCGTGGACCTGGCTGCCGGCAGCGGCGCTGATCATCACACCATCCCACTTGGCGCGGGTGTCATCGCCACGGGTTTCCCCAAAACGAGCCAACAATCGACCATCAACAGGCCATGGAAGTTTTCCGCGAGCTGAAGCAAAAGGGCCGCCGAACGATTCTCCCGCACTGGAAACCAGCGGGCCAGGTGCGGAATGCGCAGGTTTGCGGGGCGCCGGGGCATCCGTCGTGGCAGCCAGTTCGGCCTCACGCTGGCGCTTTTTTTCCGCTTCCTGCTGGGCGATCAGCGCTTTTTGCCGCGCTTCTTCTGCCTCGCGAGCCTGGCGGGCCAGGGTTTCCTCGATGGTCTTGAGCACTTTGGCCAGGTCGGCCTGGTCTTGCTCACGGGCCTGGAGCTTGGCGTCGCGCGCTTTGACATCGTCGTTGAGCTTGGCCAGCGCCAGCTGGCGTTCCTTGCGGACCTTGTCCAACTGGTCGCGCTGGGTGTCGAGGGCGCTTTTCTGGTCGAGCAACTGCGACTGTTGGTCGGCGATTTCCTGTTCCACGTTGGCCAATTGGCGCAAGGTTTCGTTGAAACCCTTCAATTGCTCCAGGCGGGCCTTGCTCAGGTAGTCGTAATAGGTGAGGGTGCGCGCGAATTTCTCAGGGTTCTGCTGGTTGAGCAGCAGCTTGAGATACTCCTGGCGGCCGCTCTGGTAGGCGGCGCGGGCCTGGATCGCGATCAGGCGTTGTTGCTCAACGCGGGCGCCCTGGAGTTTTTTTTTCTCAGCGTCGAGTCGCTCCAGTTCCGACTCGCTCTTCTTTAGTTCTTTTTGCAGCTCCTGGACCTGCTTCTCCAGCTTGCCCATCTCGGTTTCCGTGCTGCGCAGGTCTTTCTGCACGCCGGATTTTTCTTCCTGGAGCTTGCCGAGCAGTTTTTTCAGCTCGGTAATGTCCTGACGCGTAGCGTCCAACTGTTGTTGGGTTTGTGCGCGCTCATCGGCAAAAGCCGGTTGGAGCAGGCAGACGAGAGCGAGGGTAATCAAGGCGCGAAGCATAGAGGCGGGCGACACCAGGGAAAGGGACGGCCTAGTATGCCCGCCAAGCGCTGCAAAAAAAACGCCCAATTGGGGCGGGATGCCAAGATAGGTGCCGAGTGGCAGCGGTATGGCATAAAGACATCTACCAAACACCGAAGATCACATGTGGGAGGGGGCTTGCTCCCGATGGCGGTGGGTCAGTCAAATGGATGTCGACTGACACGATGCTATCGGGAGCAAGCCCCCTCCCACCAGGGTTTCGATCGTTCCCACGCAGAGCGTGGGAACGATCAGGGTGAGTCAGACCAGAATCGAAGTGCCGGTCATCTCTTTCGGCTTCTCCAGGCCCATCAGCTTGAGCATGGTGGGCGCCACATCCGCCAATACGCCGCCTTCACGCACTTTCAGGTCGCGTTTGCCAACATAGATGAACGGTACCGGCTCGGTGGTGTGGGCAGTGTGGGCCTGGCCGGTCGATTCGTCGGACATCTGCTCGCAGTTGCCGTGGTCGGCGGTGATCAGTGCTTCGCCGCCGACTTTTTCCAGGGCGTCGACGATGCGGCCGACACAGGTGTCCAGGCATTCCACAGCCTTGATCGCCGCTTCCAGGTTGCCGCTGTGGCCAACCATGTCGCCATTGGCGTAGTTGACCACGATCACGTCGTAACGCTGGTGGTCGATGGCATCGACGATCTTGTCGGTCACTTCCGGTGCGCTCATTTCCGGCTGCAGGTCGTAGGTGGCGACTTTCGGCGACGGGATCAGGATGCGTTCTTCGCCCGGGAATGGCTCTTCGCGGCCACCGGAGAAGAAGAACGTCACGTGGGCGTATTTCTCGGTTTCGGCGATGCGCAGCTGGGTCTTGCCGTTTTTCGCCAGATAGTCGCCCAGCACGTTGTCCAGGCTGCCCGGGGCAAATGCCGAAGGGGCCGGGATGTTGGCGGCGTATTGGGTCAGCATCACGAACTCGACCTTCGGCTGGCGCGAGCGCTCGAAATCCTTGAAGCCGTCGTCGACGAACACGTGGCTCAGCTCGCGGGCGCGGTCGGCGCGGAAGTTCATGAACACCACGGCGTCGCCGTCTTCCACTTTCACCGGCTCACCGATGGTGGTGGCTTTGACGAACTCATCGCTCTCGCCGCGCTCGTAGGCAGCTTGCAGGCCGTCCTGTGCGGTGGCAGCGTTGAAGTCGGCCTGGCCGTTGACGATCAGGTTGTAAGCCTGGGACACGCGGTCCCAACGGTTGTCGCGGTCCATGGCGAAGTAACGACCCACCAGGCTGGCGATGCGGCCCTTGCCGAGGGCGGCGAAGGTGGCGTCCAGCAGTTCGATGGACGATTGCGCGCTTTTCGGCGGAGTGTCGCGGCCGTCGAGGAAGGCGTGCAGGTAGATCTTGTCGGCGCCGCGCTTGAAGGCCAGTTCGGCCATGGCGACCAGGTGATCCTGGTGGCTGTGAACGCCGCCGTCGGAGAGCAGGCCCATGAAGTGCACGGCCTTGCCGGCTGCGACTGCTTTATCCACCGCCGCACAGATGGTCGGGTTCTCGAAGAACTCGCCGTCGCGGATCGCTTTGGTCACACGGGTGAAGTCTTGGTATACCACTCGTCCGGCGCCGAGGTTCATGTGGCCGACTTCCGAGTTGCCCATCTGGCCGTCCGGCAAGCCCACGTCCATGCCGGAACCGGAGATCAGGCCATTGGGTACGGTAGCGGTCAGGCGGTCCAGCACGGGCTTGTTGGCCGAATACACGGCGTTGTCGTGGTGGCTTTCACTGTGTCCGAAGCCATCGAGAATTATCAGGACCAAAGGTTTAGGCGTGGTAGTCATAGATCCTCTCGCGGCGCTAATAAGGAAGAGAATTGAAAAGTGAGTGGCAGTTTAAAGCGAAGTTCCCACCACGTCACCGCTTTACGGGGGTTGGCCCCCCCGGACGGCTGTGTATACTTACCGCCATTTTAACGCCCTGGAACCTCCTTGATGGTTGATCACCTGATTGCATTTGCCACTGCCCACTACCTGCTCGCGGGTGCCTTTGTCATCCTGCTGGCGCTGCTGATCGCTCATGAAATGAGCCGCGGTGGCCGCAGCCTGAGCACGTCGGAGCTGACCGCGCTGGTCAACAAGGATGAAGCCGTTGTCGTGGATATTCGCCCGGCCAAGGAATTTGCCGGCGGCCACATTGTTGGCGCCCTGAACATTCCGCAGGACAAGCTGATCGCACGCCTGGCCGAGCTGGAAAAATACAAAGCCAAGACCATCATCCTGGTCGACGCCCAAGGCCAGCACGCCGGCACCCACGCTCGCGAAATGCTCAAGACCGGTTTCACCGCCGCCAAACTGTCCGGCGGTATCGGCAGCTGGAAGGCCGATAACCTGCCGCTGGTGAAGTGATATGAGCCAGGTTGTCGTGTATTCCAGCGATTGGTGCCCTTACTGCATGCGGGCCAAGGCCTTGCTGGAGAAAAAGGGCATTGCCTTCGAAGAGATCAAGGTCGACGGCAAACCCCAGGTGCGTGCCGAAATGGCCCAGAAAGCGGGGCGCACGTCCGTGCCGCAGATCTGGATCGGCACCCGGCACGTCGGTGGCTGCGATGACCTGTTCGCCCTGGAGCGCGCCGGTAAACTCGATGCGCTGCTGCTCGTCTGACTCCTAAACCCTAAAGACCCCAAGATTAAGAAGGATCTGTGATGACTGACCAACAGAATACCGAAGCAGCAGAAGCCCAAGGCCCACAATTTTCGCTGCAGCGCATCTACGTTCGCGACCTGTCGTTCGAAGCGCCGAAAAGCCCGGCCATCTTCCGCCAGGAGTGGACCCCAAGCGTTGCCCTGGACCTGAACACCCGCCAGAAATCCCTGGAAGGCGACTTCCACGAAGTGGTACTGACCCTGTCGGTAACCGTCAAGAATGGCGAGGAAGTGGCCTTCATCGCTGAAGTGCAACAGGCCGGTATTTTCCTGATCCAGGGCCTGGACGAAGCGTCCATGAGCCACACCCTGGGCGCGTTCTGCCCGAACATCCTGTTCCCGTATGCCCGCGAGACCCTGGACAGCCTGGTCACCCGCGGCTCGTTCCCGGCGCTGATGCTGGCTCCGGTGAACTTCGATGCCCTGTACGCTCAAGAGCTGCAGCGCATGCAACAGGAAGGTTCGTCGACGGTTCAGTAATCTCGAACCCGACGCAGAACCCAATGTGGGAGGGGGCTTGCCCCCGATGGCGGTGGATCAGTCACATAGATGTCGACTGACACTCCGCCATCGGGAGCAAGCCCCCTCCCACATTTGTTATGGGTGTTACTTGAAGCCCAGCTGGCGCCAGCCTTCGTAGACGGCAACGGCTACGGTGTTGGACAGGTTCAGGCTGCGGCAACCCTCACGCATCGGCAGGCGCAGGCGGTGGCCGTCGGGCAGGGCGTCGAGCACCTCGGCCGGCAGGCCGCGGCTTTCCGGGCCGAACAGGAAGGCGTCGCCTTCGGCAAAACTGGCATCATGAAACGGCCGCGAGCCTTTGGTGGTGAACGCGAACAGGCGCGGGTGGCCCAGGCTTTCCAGGCAGCTGGCAAGGTCGGCGTGGCGCTTGAGGGTGGCGTACTCGTGGTAGTCCAACCCGGCGCGACGCAGGCGCTTGTCGTCCATGTCGAAGCCCAGCGGCTCGATCAAATGCAGGTGGCAGCCACTATTGGCGCACAGCCTGATAACGTTGCCGGTATTCGGCGGAATTTCTGGTTGAAAAAGGATGACGTGAAACATGCACGGCTCCGAAGGCAAAGATGCGTTGCATTCTACCCCTGAAGACGACCCAAGGCCGAAGCTATTGCCACGGGTCATGGGCTCTTTGGCGATTGTCGGCCTGATGATCGGCTTGATGATCGGCCGCCTGACCACACCCGACCCGGTCGAGTTGCAGCAGGTCGAGACCCGCGCGGATGGCATGGTGGTGTGGTTCAACAGCGAACCCAAGCTGCACGGCGAGCATATCGACGGCGCGGTGGCGTTGCTGTTCGACGCCCAGGGCAAGGCTGGCGGTGGGCAACTCAAGGTCAACGACAAGGATGTGAACTGGCGCGTGCGCAAGACCGATCGCGGCTTGCTGCTCAACCTGGTGGCCGCGCGACCGTTGCGTGGAGAGTGGAACGGGGGAAAAACCGACGGCCGCTGGCGGCTGGAGATCCATCTCCGGGAGGAATAAAAGAGGGAGTTCCCGGCCTGCCTGTACCAGGGCTCCCAAAACGGGTGTGGGGCACGATGCTGTTAGCATCAAGCGCCCCGGTGTAAAGAGGGGATTCTCGGCCTGCCTGTACCAAGGTCCCCGAAACTGGGTTGTAAAAGGGTTAATGCAGGGCGCGTGCCAGAACTTGTAATTTGTACCGAAAAAAGTCTCCAGAAAGCGAAAAGCCCCGAAATACGGGGCTTTGGTGTTTTTGGTTTTCAGATTTTTCTCAGCTTGGCTGAGATTTTAAGCATTGCATCTGTGCGCGATGACGGTTCGTGGTGCATTGAAGCGGTGCACGAAGATCGGGTTTGATCGTTCCCACGCTCCGCGTGGGAATGCATCCTGTGACGCTCCGCGTCATGACTCTAAAAGCGGACGCAGAGCGTCCAGGGCGGCATTCCCACGCAGAGCGTGGGAACGATCAGAGACCTGATACTCAGCCTTCATCACCCTCATCATCATCCCCGCCATCGACCTTCATCCCCAGTTCCTTGATCTTGCGAGTCAGGGTATTGCGGCCCCAGCCCAGTAGCACGGCGGCGTCGCGGCGGCGGCCGGCGGTGTGCTTCAGGGCGGTTTCGATCATGATTCGCTCGAAGGCCGGCACAGCGCTGTCCAGCAGGTTCGACTGGCCACGTGCCAGGGCCTGATCAGCCCATTGGCGCAGCGCCTGCTCCCAGTTGGTCACGGGGGCCGAATCTTGCGGCAGGCTCAACAGCTCCGGCGGCAGATCGCTGATATGCACTTCGCGTCCGGACGCCATCACGGTGATCCAGCGGCAGGTGTTCTCCAACTGGCGCACGTTGCCGGGCCACGGCAGGTTCTTCAGGTATTCCTCGGTCTCGCTCTTGAGCAGCTTCGGTTCGACGGCCAGTTCCTGGGCTGCACGGCTGAGGAAGTGGCGGGCAAGGGTCGGGATGTCTTCACGGCGATCCGACATGCGTGGGATGTGGATACGGATGACGTTCAGGCGGTGGAACAAGTCCTCACGGAATTTGCCCGCGTGCACCAGGGTTTCCAGGTTCTGGTGGGTCGCGGCGATGATGCGCACGTCCACTTTGACGGGGGTATGCCCGCCGACACGGTAGAACTCACCATCGGCCAGCACGCGCAGCAAGCGCGTCTGGGTGTCGGCCGGCATGTCGCCGATTTCGTCGAGGAACAACGTGCCGCCATCGGCTTGTTCAAAGCGGCCACGGCGCAGGTTGGCGGCACCGGTGAAGGCACCTTTTTCATGGCCGAACAACTCGGACTCCATCAAGTCCTTCGGGATCGCCGCCATGTTCAGGGCGATGAACGGCGAGGCTGCCCGTGGGCTGTGACGGTGCAGGGCATGGGCCACCAGTTCTTTACCGGTGCCCGATTCGCCGTTGATCAGCACGGTGATGTTGGAATGGCTCAAGCGCCCGATGGCACGAAAGACTTCCTGCATCGCCGGCGCTTCACCGATGATTTCCGGAGTGCGGGTCAGGGTCGGCGGGGCTTCCTGGTTTTGCTGTTCCTGGGCGTGCTGGTTGGCGCGCTTGACCAGCGCCACCGCTTCGTCCACGTCGAACGGCTTGGGCAGGTATTCAAAGGCGCCGCCCTGATAGGACGCGACAGCGCTGTCCAGGTCGGAGTGCGCCGTCATGATGATCACCGGCAAGCGCGGGTGCTGCTCGCGGATGCGTGCCAGCAAGTCCAGGCCACTGGCGCCGGGCATGCGGATGTCGGAGATGATCACGTCCGGCTGTTGGCGGGCCAGGCGGCTCATCACGCCGTCGGCGCTGTCGAAGCTCTGGGTGGCCATGCCTTCCTGTTGCAAGGCTTTTTCGAGGACCCAGCGGATAGAACGGTCGTCATCGACGATCCACACAGTTTCACTACGGCTCATGTCGATGGGGCTCCTTGTTCCAGTGGTAGAAAGATCGAGAAGGTGGTGTGGCCAGGATGGCTCTCACATTCGATCAGACCCTGGTGCTGGCTGATGATGTTCTGGGTAATGGCCAGGCCCAGCCCGGTACCGTCCGGGCGGCCGCTGACCATGGGAAAGAAGATGGTTTCCTGAAGTTCCGCCGGAATTCCGGGGCCGTTGTCGATGATTTCGACTTTGGTCACCAGGCGATGGCGCACATGCCCGATGGTGAACTGGCGCAGGGCACGGGTGCGCAGGCTGATGCGGCCCAGGCGCAGTTCGTTCTGGCTGCTGATGGCCTGCATGGCGTTGCGCACGATATTGAGCACCGCCTGGATCATCTGTTCGCGGTCGATCAATACGTCGGGAATGCTCGGGTCGTAGTCGCGTACCAGGGTGATACAGCCTTGGCTTTCGGCTTCCACGAGCTGGCAGACGCGCTCCAGGACTTCATGCACGTTGGTCAGCGCCAGCGACGGCAGCTTGTTGGAGCCGAGCATGCGGTCCACAAGGTTACGCAGGCGGTCGGCTTCTTCGATGATGACGTTGGTGTAGTCCTTGAGATGCTCCTCCGGCAGCTCGCGGGCCAGCAACTGCGCCGCGCCGCGAATGCCGCCCAGCGGGTTCTTGATCTCATGGGCGAGGCCGCGCACCAGCATTTTGCTGGTTTCCTGCTTGGACAACTGGGCCTCTTCCTTGGTGATGCGCAGCAGGCGATCGCGGGGGTGCACTTCCAGCAGCAGCAAGGTGGCGCCGTTGCTCAGGATCGGGGTCACGGCGTAGTCGACGGTCAGCGTCTGGCCGGTGAGGGCGGTCAGCATCGCCTCGCGCTTGGTGAACGGGTGTGCCTGCTCCACTGCCTGGCGCAACGAGCTCAGGGCTTCGGCCGACTCGGTGAACAATTCGCTGATGAACTGTCCATGGCTGCGCTGGCCACTGATAGCCAGGAGCATCTCCGCCGCCGGGTTCATGTACTCAAGGCGCAGGTCGTCATTGAGCAGAATGGTTGCGGTGGTCAGGTTGTCGAGTAGCAAACGGTGCAGTGCATCGCTGATGGTCATCAGGACCTCTTTTGGAGCAAGGCGCGGGCTTGAGGCACACGCTGATACCAGGAAAATGCAAAAACCAAACCAAGGCTCCGAAAAGAAGCGCGAAACCTCTGGAATGGGGGGTTAAGGCGCGAAACTGTGGCGTTCTGCCAGCTTGATCGTGAAGTTTCGAACCAAAATGGGCTGGACAGAGGGGAAGAGTGCAACCCGATGCACCAATATAGTGCTGTTTTGAAAGGTCCGTTCAGGAAAGCCAGGCGGCTTTCCTGGCGGTCAGCCTTTGAAGATGCACAGCTCAGCCGTGGCGCGAATCATCGCCAGTTGCCGCATTGGGTCGTTCAGTGGTTCATGGACGGCCTGTGCCAGCCATTGCGGGCACTGCGGGTCGGTGCGTTGCGGGGTGAAATCCGCCAGCTGCTGGAGCATGCGCTTTTGCAGTTCGTCCAGTCGTGGGCGAATCTGCTTTACCAGATCCGGGCGTGGCTCGTCGGGCGCCTTGCCCTGGAACTGCCAGTCGGACAGCAGGGTGTATTGCACCAGTTTGTTGGCTTCGATCTGCGCCGAGAAGAATTGCTCCGCCGCGTCAGGTGCCAGTTTGTAGGTCGGTGCCTGGGCGGCGACGCTGGCGATCACCTCTTGTTCGCGCTTCTTGTCTTCCACTGGCTTGTGGCTGTCCCATTTGCTCAGGGCGACCTGGTCAGCGATCTCCAGGCGTTCGGCGATGCTGTTGAGCAGTGGTTCCAGGGTGGGCGGCGCGGCGCTCGCACTGACACTGACGAATAACAGGGCTGACAAAAGTCTATGTTTCAACGCAGATCTCCTTGTGGGGGGGGGGGCTTGCTCCCGATGGGGCCTGTGAATACAGGTGCTGGCTGACACTCTGCCATCGGGAGCAGGTCCCCTCCCACATTTTTAATAAAACCGAGGCAAAAAAAGACCTCCCGAAGGAGGTCTTTTTCGTCATCACGCTACGTCAAGCAGCGCTACTGGATCAGCAGCTGTAGTACAGCTCGTATTCCAGTGGGTGTACGAAGGTGCGTACTTTGATTTCTTCTTCGCTTTTCAGCTCGATGTAGGCATCGATGAAGTCGTCGCTGAATACGCCGCCTTTGGTCAGGAACGCACGACCTTTGTCCAGCTCTTCCAGGGCTTCTTTCAGGCTGCCGCACACTTGTGGGATCTCTTTGGCCTCTTCAGGCGGCAGGTCGTACAAGTTTTTGTCGGCGGCATCGCCAGGGTGGATCTTGTTCTGGATACCGTCCAGGCCAGCCATTACCAGGGCAGCGAAGGCCAGGTATGGGTTGGCTGCCGGATCCGGGAAGCGGGCTTCGATACGGCGAGCGCGTGGGCTGGACACGTAAGGAATACGGATCGAAGCGGAGCGGTTACGCGCCGAGTAGGCCAGCATCACCGGAGCTTCGAAGCCTGGGACCAGACGCTTGTAGGAGTTGGTCGACGGGTTGGTGAAGCCGTTCAGGGCCTTACCGTGCTTGATGATACCGCCGATGAAGTACAGGGCAGTGTCGGACAGGCCGGCATAACCTTCGCCGGCGAAGGTGTTCTTGCCTTCTTTGGCGATGGACAGGTGAACGTGCATACCCGAACCGTTATCGCCGTACAGTGGCTTAGGCATGAAGGTTGCGGTACGGCCGTAGGCGTCAGCCACGTTGTGTACGCAGTACTTCAGGGTCTGAACTTCGTCAGCCTTGGCAACCAGGGTGTTGAACTTCACACCGATTTCGTTCTGGCCGGCAGTCGCCACTTCGTGGTGGTGAACTTCGATGACCAGGCCCATTTCTTCCATGGCGTTGCACATGGAGGTACGGATTTCGTGGTCGTGGTCGAACGGCGGAACTGGGAAGTAGCCGCCTTTGATACCTGGACGGTGGCCTTTGTTGCCGCCTTCCACGTCCTGGTCGGACATCCACGAACCTTGCTCGGAGAAGATCTTGAACATGGAGCCGGAGATGTCGGACTTGAACTTGACCGAATCAAAGATGAAGAATTCTGGCTCAGGGCCTACGAATACGGTGTCGCCGATACCGGTCGACTTCAGGTATTCCTCGGCACGCTTGGCGATCGCACGTGGGTCGCGGTCGTAGCCTTGCATGGTCGAAGGCTCGATCACATCGCAAACGATGATCAGGGTTGGGTCTTCGGTGAACGGGTCGAGAACGGCAGTGCTGTCGTCCGGCATCAGGATCATGTCGGAGGCTTCGATGCCTTTCCAGCCGGCGATGGAGGAACCGTCGAACATTTTGCCTTCTTCGAAGAAAGCATCATCCAGCGCATCACGCGCCGGCATGGTCACGTGGTGCTGAGTACCTTTGGTGTCCGTGAAGCGCAGATCAATCCATTTAACGTCATGATCTTTGATGAGTTGAACCGACTTCGACATAGTGTCCTCCGGGTGGCTTCGGGCTGGGTAGTGGAGTTAGCCCTTAGAATGTGGGTGATGCCGGCGCGGATAGTCCGCCAAGGCAACCTGCCTCACAAGAGAGCAAATTGCATGCCAGTGCGCCAACATGGGTTTTCTGCTCCAAAAACGCCCCTATAAAGGTGCATTGCGACAAAAGCCCAGAAATAGCGCACCTCAATGTAGCGCAGAGGAGTGAAAATGCACCTGATTAGTGCATTGCGTGTGCTGTGCATATTAACTGGTTAAACCTTGAGCGATTTCCGCTATAATCCGCGCCCCCCTTTTTCAGCAGGCCCGGCGCGCGCTGTTTCCATGAAATTAATCGTTAAAGTCTTCCCCGAGATCACCATTAAAAGCCGACCGGTACGGACGCGTTTCATCCGTCAATTGGCCAAGAACATCCGTGCCGTGCTCCGTGACCTGGACCCGGCTGTGGTGGTGAATGGCGTGTGGGACAATCTCGAGCTGGAAACCCGTGTCACCGACGCCAAGGCCTTGAAAGACATGACCGAGCGCCTGAGCTGCATGCCGGGCATCGCGCATTTCCTGCAGGTGGATGAATACCCGCTGGGCGACTTCGACGACATCACCGAAAAGTGCAAGCAGCACTACGGTAGTTCGCTTGAAGGCAAGATCTTTTCTGTACGTTGCAAGCGTGCCGGCAAGCATCCGTTCAGCTCCATGGATGTCGAGAAATATGTCGGCAGCAAGCTGCGTCGTGAATGCGGCGCAGCCGGAATTTCGCTGAAAACGCCGGAAATCGAAGTCCGAATCGAAATTCGCGACCAACGGTTGTTTGTCATCCACAGCCAGCACAACAGCATCGGCGGCTACCCACTGGGCGCCCTGGAACAGACCCTGGTATTGATGTCCGGCGGTTTCGATTCCACGGTGGCGGCCTACCAGATCATGCGCCGCGGCCTGATGAGCCACTTCTGCTTCTTTAACCTGGGCGGGCGTGCACACGAATTGGGCGTGATGGAAGTTGCGCACTTTATCTGGAAGAAATACGGCAGCTCCCAACGCGTGCTATTTGTAAGCGTACCGTTCGAGGAAGTGCTGGGCGAAATTCTCGGCAAAGTCGATAACAGTCATATGGGCGTGGTATTGAAGCGTATGATGTTGCGCGCCGCGTCGAGCATCGCCGACCGCCTGCACATCGACGCGCTGGTGACCGGCGAGGCGATCTCCCAGGTTTCGAGCCAGACGCTGCCGAACCTGTCGCTGATCGATTGTGTGACCGAAAAGCTGGTATTGCGCCCACTGATCGCCAGCCACAAGCAGGACATCATCGACCTGGCGCAAGAAATCGGCACCGCCGACTTTGCCAGGCATATGCCCGAGTACTGCGGGGTCATCTCGGTGAACCCCAAGACCCATGCCAAGCGCCACCGCGTGGAGCATGAAGAGAAAGAATTCGATATGGCCGTTCTGGAGCGTGCGCTCGAGAACGCCAAGCTGGTGCCGATCGATCGCGTAATCGATGAATTGGGCCAGGATGTACAGATCGAAGAAGTCAGCGAGGCTCTGGCCGGCCAGATCGTCATCGACATCCGTCACCCGGATGCCGCTGAAGATGAACCGTTGGAAATTGCTGGCATCGACGTGCAAACGCTGCCGTTCTACGCACTGAACGCGCGTTTCAAGGAACTGGATGACAGCCGTCAGTACCTGCTGTATTGCGACAAAGGCGTGATGAGTCGCCTGCATGCCCACCATTTGCTCAGTGAGGGGCATGCCAATGTGCGCGTTTATCGACCGAGCTAAGAGCCCGGGGCTGTTTGCCTGTGGCCTGCGTCACCGGCCCCCCGACTCTGCCGTCAAGCTGTAACGGCAAGGCCTGACTCTATTGTTAATCGCTGCCACGACCTGTCAGCACACCGAATCCTCTGATCGAGATACACAAGTGATCGAAAATCTACGTAACATCGCCATCATTGCTCACGTTGACCATGGTAAAACCACCCTGGTAGACAAACTCCTGCGTCAATCCGGCACCCTGGAGCGCAACGAGCTCAACGACGAGCGCGTGATGGACTCCAACGACCAGGAAAAAGAGCGCGGTATTACCATCCTGGCAAAAAACACCGCCATCAACTGGAACGGCTACCACATCAACATCGTGGACACCCCGGGCCACGCCGACTTCGGCGGCGAAGTAGAACGCGTAATGTCGATGGTCGACTCCGTTCTGCTGCTGGTTGACGCTCAAGACGGCCCTATGCCGCAAACCCGTTTCGTGACCAAGAAGGCGTTCGAAGCCGGCCTGCGTCCGATCGTGTGCATCAACAAGGTTGACCGTCCAGGCGCGCGTCCGGACTGGGTTCTGGACCAGATCTTCGACCTGTTCGACAACCTGGGTGCCACCGAAGAACAGCTGGACTTCAAAGTCGTCTACGCCTCGGCCCTGAACGGTATTGCCGGTCTGGACCACAACGACATGGCTGAAGACATGACCCCGCTGTACCAGTCGATCGTCGACAACGTACCAGCGCCGGCTGTTGACCGTGACGGTCCGTTCCAGATGCAGATCTCCGCACTGGACTACAACAGCTTCCTGGGTGTTATCGGCGTTGGCCGTATCGCTCGTGGTCGCGTCAAGCCGAACACCCCGGTTGTGGCTATCAGCGCCGACGGCAAGAAGCGCAACGGTCGTATCCTGAAGCTGATGGGTCACCACGGCCTGCACCGCATCGACGTTGAAGAAGCGGCAGCCGGTGACATCGTGTGCATCAGCGGTATGGACTCGCTGTTCATCTCTGACACCTTGTGCCACCCGGATACTCCGGAGGCGATGAAGCCTCTGACCGTTGACGAGCCAACCGTTTCCATGACCTTCCAGGTAAACGACTCGCCTTTCTGCGGTAAAGAAGGCAAGTTCGTGACCTCCCGTAACATCAAGGAGCGTCTGGACAAAGAGCTGCTGTACAACGTTGCACTGCGCGTTGAAGAAGGCGACTCGGCTGACAAGTTCAAGGTTTCCGGCCGTGGTGAGCTGCACCTCTCGGTACTGATCGAAACCATGCGTCGCGAAGGCTTCGAAATGGGTGTTGGTCGTCCTGAAGTGATCATCCGTCAGGTTGACGGCGTGAAGCAGGAACCGTTCGAAAACGTCACCATCGACACCCCTGAAGAATCCCAGGGCAAGGTCATGGAAGAGATGGGCCTGCGTAAGGGCGACCTGACCAACATGGTGCCGGATGGCAAAGGCCGTGTGCGTCTGGAATACAACATCCCTGCTCGTGGTCTGATCGGTTTCCGTAACCAGTTCCTGACCCTGACCAACGGTGCTGGCATCCTGACCTCGATCTTCGATCGCTACGACACCATGAAGTCCGGCGACATGTCCGGCCGTCAGAACGGTGTTCTGGTATCGGTAGAAACCGGCAAGGCGCTGACCTACTCCCTGGAAACCCTCCAGGCACGTGGCAAGCTGTTCGTTGAGCACGGTCAAGAGATCTACAACGGCCAGATCGTTGGTCTGAACAGCCGTGACAACGACATGGGCGTCAACCCAACCAAAGGCAAGAAGCTCGACAACATGCGTGCTTCGGGTAAAGACGAAACCATCGCCCTGGTTCCACCTGTTCGCTTCACCCTGGAACAGGCTCTGGAATTCATCCAGGACGACGAGCTGTGCGAAGTTACACCTAAGTCGATCCGTCTGCGCAAGAAGATCCTGGACGAAGGCGAGCGTACCCGCGCTGCCAAGAAAGCCAAGAACTGAGTTAGCTCAGGCTGAATAAAAACGCCCCCGGTCGAAAGGCCGGGGGCGTTTTTTTATGCCTGATCGTTCCCACGCTCTGCGATTGATCGTTCCCACGCTCTGCGTGGGAATGCAGCCCTGGACGCTCTGCGTCCGCTCTTGATGGGACGCAGAGCGTCCCAAGAGGCATTCCCACGCAGAGCGTGGGAACGATCATCAGAACTTGTCGAGAGTCTTGAAGTTGGTCTCGCGCACCACTTCTTTCGGCTTGTATGCGCAATAACCCGGCCGCGGCCCGATCTTCGGGTGGTTGCGGCAGGTATCCGGGCGCTTGTCATAAATAGTGCAGAAGCGCGTCTTACGATCCAGGTACAGGCAGTCGTTGTTGCTCATACGCTGCAGGGTAAAAATTTCCGACTTGGAATTGAAGCGCTCGACAATGCCTTCCTTCTGCAGCCGCTTGGCGATGTTCTTCGGCGGGTCGCCGCGCTCGAATTCATCGACGATACCAATGCGGATCAGGTCCTTGATCTTCACTTCGACCGGCAGCGTGCAGCAGCTGGACACACAGCCGCCGCACATGTGGGCGGAATATTTCTGCCAGGTCTCAAGACGGTCGAGTTCCGCGGCGGCGATCAGTTGAGGCTTCATCAGGGTTCCAAAAGGTGGGGCTGTATCCGGGCGCGCGATCATACCGGGATTGGTGGTTTTTTGAACAATATTTTGCGGGTTTCAGCTCAAAGGCTGATCGGCACGACCCCTGCATTAAATTTGCGCATAGGTGAATGAGTAAAAAAACTGCCGAACCAGCACGTCTACCGTCTGTCAGACCGACTAGGCTCTAGCAACTCCTTCAATCTCGCCCGAGGTCGCACCGATGTCTCAGGAACCGCTTGCACGAGAAGCAGAGGTAGCCGCATTTCGCGATGCCGTCTTGACCAAACTCACCTACGCGGTGGGCAAGGACCCGGATCACGCCTTCGACCATGACTGGTTCGAAGCCATTGCCCTGGCCGCCCGCGACCAGATGGTCGATCACTGGATGGACCATACCCGGCGCATTTATCGCAAAGGCCAGAAGCGGGTGTATTACCTCTCTCTGGAATTTCTCATCGGGCGCTTGCTCTACGACAGCCTGAGCAACCTTGGCGTGCTGGAAATTGCCCGCGAAGCCCTGGCGGAGCTGGGCGTGGACCTGGAGCGCATCCGCCTGCTGGAGCCCGACGCGGCGCTGGGCAACGGGGGCCTGGGGCGCCTGGCGGCGTGCTTCATGGAAAGCATGTCGACCTTGGGCATTGCCGGCCACGGTTATGGCATTCGCTACGAGCACGGCTTGTTCCGCCAGGCGATTGTGGATGGCTGGCAGCAGGAGCAGACCGAGCGCTGGCTGGATTTCGGTAACCCGTGGGAATTCGAGCGGGCCGAAGTAATTTACCCGATTGGCTTTGGCGGCAGCGTCGAAACCCTGGCTGACCCCTCCGGCAAGATGATCCAGGTGTGGACACCCAACGAAACCGTGCGCGCGGTGGCCTATGACACGCCGGTGGTCGGCTGGCGTGGCGCGAGCGTCAACACCTTGCGCCTGTGGCGTGCGCGTGCGGTGGAAGACCTGCACCTGGAGCGCTTCAACGCCGGCGACCACCTGGGCGCCGTGGCCGAAGTTGCCCGTGCGGAGAGCATCTCGCGCGTGCTTTACCCGGCCGACAGCACCGAAGCGGGGCAGGAACTGCGCCTGCGCCAGGAGTACTTCTTCGTCGCGGCATCGTTGCAAGACCTGCTGCGCCGCCACAAAAACATGCATGGCTCGGTGCTGAGCCTGGGTGAGCACGCCGCCATCCAGCTCAACGACACCCACCCGTCCATCGCCGTGGCCGAATTGATGCGCCAATTGGTCGACCTGCACGATATTCCCTGGGAAGCGGCGTGGGACGTCACCGTAGAAACGCTTTCGTACACCAACCACACCCTGTTGCCCGAAGCCCTGGAGACCTGGCCGGTCGGCCTGATGGAGCGCATGTTGCCCCGGCACATGCAGATCATCTACCTGATCAATGCACAGCACATTGACTCGCTGCGCGCCAAAGGCATCCACGATTTCGATGTGCTGCGTTCGGTGTCGCTGATCGAAGAAGACAACGGCCGCCGCGTGCGCATGGGCAACCTGGCGTTCCTCGGCTCCCATAGCGTCAACGGCGTGTCCGGCCTGCACACTCAACTGATGCGCAGCACGGTGTTTTCCGAGCTGCACAAGCTGTACCCGGAGCGCATCAACAATAAAACCAACGGCATCACCTTCCGCCGCTGGCTGTACCAGGCCAACCCCAAGCTGACCGCGATGCTGGTGGAGGCGCTGGGGCCCGATATCCTCGACAAGCCTGAAGAGCGCCTGGTCGAGCTGGAACCGTTTGCCGAGAAGCAGACGTTCCGCAAAGCCTTCGCCGAACAACGCCTGCACAGCAAGCGCGCACTGGCCGAGATCATTCACGAGCGGCTGGGCATCGCCGTCAACCCGGCGGCGATGTTCGACGTGCAGGTCAAGCGCATCCACGAGTACAAGCGCCAACTGCTCAACCTGTTGCACACCGTCGCGCTGTACCAGGCGATCCGCGCCGAGCCGGAAACCGACTGGGTGCCCCGTGTGAAAATTTTCTCGGGCAAGGCGGCGGCCAGTTATCACCAGGCCAAGCTGATCATCAAACTGACCAACGACATCGCCCGCACCGTCAACAACGACCCGACCGTGCGGGGCTTGCTCAAAGTGGTGTTCCTGCCCAACTACAACGTCAGCCTGGCGGAAAGCATCATTCCGGCGGCGGACTTGTCGGAGCAGATTTCCACCGCCGGCTTCGAAGCCTCAGGCACCAGCAACATGAAGTTCGGCCTCAACGGCGCGTTGACCATCGGCACTATGGATGGCGCCAACGTGGAGATGCACGAGCGCGTCGGTGCCGAGCACATGTTTATCTTCGGCCTCAGTGCGCAGCAGGTCGAGGCGCGCAAGCATGCCGGTGAGTTCCACGCAGGCCCCGATATTGCGGCGTCCCATCGCCTCAATGACGTGCTGCAGGCGATTCGCGGCGGGGTGTTCTCTCCGGATGACCCGGGGCGCTATGTGGGGTTGATCGACGGCTTGGTCAGTTACGACCGCTTCCTGGTGTGTGCCGACTTTGATTCCTACTGGGACGCCCAGGCGCGGGTCGAGGCGCATTGGCATGACTCCAAGGCATGGTGGCGTTCGGCGGTACTGAATACGGCGCGGATGGGCTGGTTCTCCTCGGATCGCACCATCAGGGAGTACGCCACCGAGATCTGGAAAGCCCTCGACTAAACACAACTGTCCAAAATGTGGGGGGCTTGCTCCCGGTGACGGTATTCAGTTAGCAAATATGTGGACTGATACACCGCTATCGGTGGGCAGGCCCCTCCCACATTAAATCCTGGTCGATATACTGAGCGCCGGTTTGCCCGCCTCGGGTTAATTAGGGATATCGACCATGCAATGGATTTTCATGCTGATTGGCCTGGTGCTCGGCTGGACACTCGACGAGTCGTTCAGTGATGCCGGCATCGGTGCGCTGCTGGGCTTGGGCATTGGCCAGGCGATTCGCCTGTCGCAGCTGGCGGCCCAGGCGCAACAGCAGGCGGGTCAGTTGGAAACCACGCAGAAGGCGCTGATCGCACTGGGTGAGCGCCTGCGGCAACTGGAAGTCCCTGCGCCGACGAACAATGTGAGCGTAGAACCGCTTGCGCCTGAGCCGGCACCGGTTATAAAGGCGCCCGAGCTGGTCTGGGAACTGCCTGCCGAAATCGCCCCCATGGTCGTGGTCGCCGAAGCGAGCCAACCGCTGCCGGATGACGTCTGGGCATCAACGCCGGCGCCTCGCCCTGCAGAACCTGCCATCCCCCGTGGCCCCAACCTGATCGAACGCGCCCTCAGCGGTGCGCGCAATTGGCTGTTCGGCGGTAATACCGTATTGCGCGTCGGCGTGGTGCTGCTGTTTCTCGGCCTGGCGTTCCTGCTGCGCTACGCCACAGAAGGCATGGTGGTGCCGATCGAGCTGCGTTACGCCGGTGTTGCCGCTGCCGCCGTCGGCCTGCTGGGCCTGGGCTGGTGGCTGCGGCTGCGCAATAGCAATTACGGTTTGATGCTGCAAGGCACCGGGATCGCGGTGCTGTACCTGACCGTCTTTGCCGCGATGCGTCTGCACCCGCTGATTGACCCGGGTGCGGCCTTGGGCCTGCTGGTGGCGGTCACCGTGTTCTCGGCGATCCTGGCGGTTACCCAGGACGCCCTCGGCTTGGCTTGCGCGGCGGCGTTGGGTGGTTTTGCCGCGCCGATCCTCACCTCTACCGGCGCCGGTAACCATGTGGCGCTGTTCAGCTATTTCGCCTTGCTGAATGCCGGCATCCTCGCCATCGCCTGGTTCAAGGCTTGGCGCTTGCTGGATCTGATCGGGTTTGTGGGCACCTTCGGTATCGGTTTTGCCTGGGGCATGCGCTCGTATACGCCGGAGCTGCTATGGAGCACCGAGCCGTTCCTGATTCTGTTCTTCCTGATGTACCTGGTGATCGGCCTGTTGTTCGCCCGCCGCAAATTGCTGGAGATGAGCGACGCCCCCGAGGACGACAGCCGGGGTGCCTTGTTGCGCTGGTCGGCGGCCAAGGGCAACTACGTTGATGGCAGCCTGTTGTTCGGCCCGCCGCTGGTGGGGTTTGGCTTGCAGTTCGCGCTGGTGCAGCATTTGGAGTTTGCCGCTGCTTTCAGCGCATTGGGCCTGGGCATCATCTACATGGTCCTGGCCCGGTGGCTCAGTGGCGGGCGTGCCTTGTTACTGTCGGAAACCTGCCTGGCGCTGGGGGTAATCTTCGCCAGCCTGGCGATACCCTTGGGCCTGGATGCGCGCTGGACGGCCGCAGCCTGGGCGGTGGAAGGCGCCGGGATCGTCTGGCTTGGCCTGCGTCAGCAGCGACCGTTGGCGCGGGCGTTTGGCCTGTTGCTGCAGTTGGGGTCGGCGCTGGCGTTCTTCAGTGAACTACGGGTGGGCGACCTGACCTTGCTTGAGGGCGCGCCGCTGGGGGCATTGCTGCTGGGCGCCGCGTTGCTGTTCAGCTTTGATCAATTGCGCAAGGCATCGACCGAGCAGACGGCGGTTTGGGAGCGCAAAGGCTTGCCGGTGCTGGCGAGCCTGGGCTTGAGTGCTTTGTACCTGCTTGCACCGTTGTTTTTGCTGACCCAAGGCACGGCCATCAGTTGGGCAATGGCCGGTCTGGTCACGTTGTGGATTGGGTTGCGCATCAGCTCGCGTACTTTCCTGTTCACCGCCTTCGCCGTGCAGTTGCTGGGCGGCGCGTTGTTCCTGTTGCGCCTGCAGGGGGGTGACGGGGCGGCGGTATTCAGTGCGGGCTGGAGCGGCCTGATGAGCGCGTCGCTGATCGGCCTGGCCTTGGTGGGCGGCATGTTACTGGCTGCGCGCGATGACCAGGTGCGCAGCGATGTGCGGCTGCTGCGTGGATTGTCGGTGGTATTGCTGGCGGGGCTGGTGCTGATCAACCTGGCGGTGCTGTTCGTACTGCCCTGGGAAAGTGCCAGCGGTGTGTGGGCGGCCAGTGGTTTGTTGATCATCTGGTTGAGCCTGCACCTGCAACAGCGCGTCAGCTTCGTGTTTGGCTTGCTGTTGCAACTGGTCGGTGGCGCCTCTTTCCTGCTGGCGGTGCCGGAGCTGCTCGGGCCCATGACCGGCGACGGCTTGCGGCCGTTGGCCCACAGTGGGTTCTGGACACCGATGGTGCTGGGCCTTGCTGCTCTGGTCGGCGCCTGGCGCTTGCAGCGTGAACCCCAGGCGCCGGTATTTACCGTGTTGAAGCTGCAGCGCCTGTCCGACCTGTTGCTGGTGTGGGGCGCCGCCTGGTGGGCACTGGCATTGATCGGTGAAGTGTTGCGGTTTATCCCAGAGGAACTGCAAGGCCCGTTCCTGCTGGCGATAGCCGCGGTGAGCGTGGCGATTTGGGCGCTGTTGGCCGAACGCCTGCGCTGGGCCTCGCTGGGCATGCTGTGCACCTTGCTGATGCCGGCGGCGGGCCTGGTATTGCTGGTGTCCGCCCATGCCTATTACCACCCGGCGGCCCACTACGGTTGGCTGGCCTGGTTGGCGGTGTTCGCGGTGCATTTCATTGCGCTGCGCCGCTTGGCTGCGGTGGTGCCAGGCAAGGTGTTGAGCATCGCTCATGTGCTTGGCTGCTGGATGTTGATCGGCGTGCTGGCCCTGGAATTGCGCTACGGCCTGTTGTTGCTGTCGAGCGAGTACAACGCCTGGCGCTGGTTGGGTTGGGCCATTCTGCCGAGCCTGTATCTGGTGCTGGCGGCCGCGCCACGCGGTTGGCCGTGGCCGGTGGCGGCTTATCCGCGTGAGTATCGCGTGCTGGCGGCATTGCCGTTGGCGGTGTTGATGCTTGGCTGGTTCTGGCTGGCGAATATCTTCAGCGACGGCACGGCCAGGCCGCTGCCTTATGTGCCGCTGCTCAACCCGTTGGATCTGGGCTTGCTGTTCGCGCTGCTGGGGGTGTACCTGTGGTCGCGCAGCGTGGCGCCGCAACGCGGGCCGCAGGCTGAGCTGATCGCCCAGGGTGTCGCGGGTGTTTCGCTGTTTGCGTTCTTGACGGCATTGGTGATGCGCACCGCCCACCATTGGGGCGGCGTGCCGTTTCACTGGGATGCGCTGCTGGAGTCGATGCTGGTGCAGGCCGGACTGTCGATCGTCTGGACCCTGATCGCCCTCGGCCTGATGATCGGCGGTCACCTGCGCCATCGTCGCGAAGTGTGGCTGATCGGCGCGGCGCTGATTGCGGTGGTGGTGGCCAAGCTGTTCTTTGTCGAACTGAGTAACCGCGGCGGTCTGGCGCGGATCGTGTCGTTTATCGGCGTCGGCGGGCTGTTGCTGGTGGTGGGCTACTTTGCACCGCTGCCGCCCAAGCGCGCCGAACCTGTGATTCAAACCGAAGGAGCGTCTTCTTGATGGGCAAGCTGAGTCTGGCTGGGTGGATGGTAGGGCTGCTGTGTTCGGCGGTTTACGCGCAGGAAGGGCCGGCTGACTTCACCACGCAGGTGCCGCTGGCCGTGAGCGGCAATGGCCCCTGGTATCGCCTGGAGCTGCCGCTGGCGGTGCAGTTGAGTGCGCGGCAGGCCGATCTCAGTGATGTGCGGGTGTTCAACGCCGCAGGGGAGCCACAGGCTTATGCGTTGTCGCGCCAATCGGCGCAGCGTACTGAAAGCCGCGACGTTGCCGATGTGAAGTGGTTTCCGCTGTACGCCGCTGACGCGCAGCAAGCGTTGCCCGGCGTGGTGATGAAATCCACCACCGAGGGCACCTTGCTGGAGGTGCGCCCTGCTATCAAGACGGACAAACAGGTGCTGCGCGGCTGGGTGCTGGACGCCAGTGCGATCAAGGCGCCGTTGCAGCAACTGAGCCTTGACTGGAGTCGCGAGCAGGATGGCTTCCAGCGTTTCAGCATTGAAGCCAGTGATGACCTGCAACACTGGCAAGCCTGGGGTGATGGCCAAGTGGCGCGCTTGTCGTTTGCCGACGAGCGGGTCGAGCAGCATGACGTGAGTCTGCCGGGGCAGTCGGCACGCTATCTGCGTTTGGTCTGGCAGGGCCAAGCCGCGCCGCAGTTGACCTCGGCCAAGCTGGTCAGCGCGACCAGCAGCAGCCTGCCGCTGCCGTTGGTGTGGTCGCAGCCGTTGTCGGGCACGCGGCTCAACGCCGGCGAATACAGCTGGCAGTTGCCGACGGGGCTGCATGTCGAGCGCTTGCGCGTCGAGTTGAAGCAACCCAACACGTTGGCCCCCGTGACCTTGGCCGGGCGCCTTGAGGCCAATCAAGCGTGGCAGCCGCTGAGTAATGGTTTGTTGTATCGCCTGACCCGTAATGGCCAGGACGTGGTGCAGGATGAGTTGCAATTGCCGGGCGTGGCCGTTGCGCAGCTCAAGTTGCAGGTGGATGAGCGGGGCGGCGGTCTGGGGATCGAAGCACCGGCCCTGCGGTTTGCCGTGCGCTCCACGCAATTGGTGTTCCTGGCACGGGGTGAGCCGCCGTTTACCCTGGCGCTTGGCAATGCTTCGGTGAAGGCGGCGAATTTGCCGTTATCCACGTTGATTCCCGACTACAGTGCCGAACGGCTCAAGGCATTGGGCCAGGCCAGCGTCACGGGAGAGGTTGTGGTCAAGCCCGCCGCCGTGGCCGTTTCGCCTGAGGTAGGTAGCGACTGGAAGAAGTTGGGCCTGTGGGCTGTGCTCCTGTTGGGCGTGGCGGCACTGGGCGCCATGGCCTACAGTTTGTTGCGCAAGCCTCAGGGTACCCCCTGAACTCTATTGGCTTTAAATCCTCTGATTAGAGGATTTAAGCCTCGACTCGCGTTAAACTGCGCGGGTTTTTAAGCCCCCCATTCTTCGGAGCCTTCCATGTCCCGCGTTACCTTGAGTCGCTATTTGATCGAGCAGACCCGCAGCAACAACACGCCTGCCGATCTGCGCTTCCTTATCGAAGTGGTGGCGCGTGCTTGCAAGGAGATCAGCCACGCCGTTTCCAAGGGTGCACTGGGTGGTGTCCTGGGCAGCATGGGCACTGAAAACGTCCAGGGCGAAGTGCAGAAGAAACTCGACGTACTGTCCAACGAGATCCTGCTCGAAGCCAACGAATGGGGCGGTCACCTGGCCGGCATGGCGTCCGAAGAAATGGACAATGCCTACCAGATCCCGGGCAAATACCCGAAAGGCGCGTACCTGTTGGTGTTCGACCCACTGGACGGTTCGTCCAACATCGACATCAACGCTCCGGTCGGCACCATCTTCTCGGTACTGCGTTGCCCGAATGAATACCTGAGCCAGAACGAAGCCCTGAACGAGAAGGCTTTCCTGCAGCCAGGCACCGAGCAGGTCGCTGCCGGCTACGCGATCTACGGCCCGCAGACCATGCTGGTGCTGACCCTGGGCGACGGCGTCAAAGGTTTCACCCTGGACCGCGAAATGGGCAGCTTCGTACTGACCCACGAAGACATCTCCATCCCTGCGTCCACCCAGGAATTCGCCATCAACATGTCCAACCAGCGCCACTGGGAAGCTCCGGTGCAGCGTTATGTGAACGAGTTGATGGAAGGCGAAGAAGGCCCGTTGAAGAAGAACTTCAACATGCGCTGGGTCGCTGCGATGGTGGCTGACGTGCACCGTATCCTGACCCGTGGTGGCCTGTTCATGTACCCACGTGACAGCCGCGAACCCTCCAAGCCGGGCAAACTGCGCCTGATGTACGAGGCCAACCCGATGTCCTTCCTGGTTGAACAGGCGGGCGGTGCGTCTACCGACGGCCACCAGCGTATCCTCGACATCCAGCCTGAAGGCCTGCATCAGCGTGTGGCGGTATTCCTGGGTTCGAAGGAAGAAGTTGAGCGTGTGACGGCTTACCACAAGCAGTAAGTTGCAGCGACCGGTTATCCGCGTTGTTGTGAGCCGGATCACCCTTGAAGAAGCCCCGAAACGTTTCAGCGTTTCGGGGCTTTTTTTGTTTTTGCCTATCGGGAACCAGACACCTGTTTTCCCTTCTAAGCTTCTGGCAGATACCCCAGCTGCTTTGTCTCTCCAGGAGCTTTTCCATGTCTCTACGCCGTCTCGCCTTGTTGGCTTTTTGCGTGCTCTTAGCCGCTTGCAGCAAGGTCACTCAAGAAAACTACGCGAAGCTGTCGGCCGGCATGGCCAAGGCCGAGGTTGAGTCGTTGCTGGGCAAGCCGACCGATTGCTCCGGTGCGCTGGGTATGTCCAGTTGCACGTGGGGTGATAAAAACAGCTTTATCAGCGTGCAGTACGCCGGTGACAAAGTTCTGATGTTTTCCGGGCAAGGCCTGAAGTAAACCGGGGCGCGAGCCTGCGGGAGAAGAAGAATGATGCGTTTTGTTTTATGCCTTTGCGCCAGCCTGTTTTTGGCGGGCTGTGCCAGCCATTCTGGCGACGATCTGCAACCCAAGACCGCGAGCAACGTCAATCTCAAGCGTTACCAGGGCACCTGGTATGAGTTGGCCCGATTGCCGATGTACTTCCAGCGCAACTGCGCACAGTCCGAAGCCCGCTACACCCTGCTGCCGGATGGCGACATGTCGGTGTTCAACCGCTGCCTGACGAGCGAATGGAAGTGGGAAGAAGCCAAGGGCACGGCCACGCCGCAAGTGCCGGGCAAGACCGACAAGCTCTGGGTCGAATTCAATAACTGGTTCACGTCGCTGCTGCCGGGCGTCGCCAAGGGCGACTACTGGGTGCTGTACGTCAGCGATGACTACAAGACGGCCATCGTCGGCAGCCCGAGCCGGCGTTACATGTGGATCTTGTCGCGCACGCCGACGGTGAGTGCCGACACCCGCGAAGACTTGCTGAGCAGGGCGCGCCAGCAGGGGTATGACACCACGCGGTTGATCTGGCGTACGTCGGACAAACAGATGGCCAAGACCTCGCAATAAACTTGAGAGTATCGCTAAACAAAATGTGGGAGCGGGCTTGCTCGCGAATACGGTGTATCAGTATCAGATGTTCTGACTGAAAAACCGCATTCGCGGGCAAGCCCGCTCCTACATTTGTCATATGTCGCCAGTTAGCTCAGTAAATCCTTCAAGACTTGCGTGAACGCCCGGCTGCTTTCTTCCTCGCCGGCATGATGACCATCGCGCACCACCCACTTGCCGTTCACCAGCACATCCCGCACCTGGCGATCACCACCGGCAAACAGCCAGCGATTGAGAATGCCGTCGTCTACCGCAGTCGCCAGATACGGATCGCTGCCGTCCAGCACAATCCAATCCGCACGCTTGCCCACTTCCAGGCGACCAATCGGCTGCCCCAGCGCCTGGGTGCCGCCATCCAGTGCCGCATCGAACAGCGTGCGGCCAACCATCGGCTGATCACTGCGATACAAACGATTACGCCGCTGGTCACGCAGGCGTTGACCATATTCCAGCCAACGCAACTCTTCCACCACACTCAGCGAGACATGGCTGTCGGAACCGATGCCCATGCGCCCGCCCTGGGCAAGGAAATCTACGGCTGGGAAAATGCCGTCACCCAGGTTGGCTTCAGTCGTCAGGCACAAACCGGCAATCGCGCGGCTCTGTGCCATGCGTTTCACTTCGTCGGCATCCGCATGGGTGGCGTGCACCAGGCACCAGCGCTCATCGACCTCGACGTTGTCATACAGCCACTGGAGTGGGCGCTTGCCGCTCCAGGCCAGGCAGTCGTCGACTTCTTTCTGCTGTTCGGCGATATGGATATGCACCGGGCAGGCCTTGTCGCTGGCGGCCAGGACAGCACTGATCTGCTGTGGCGTGACGGCACGCAGGGAGTGAAAGCACAGGCCCAGCGCCTGCGCCGGTTGCGTTGCAAGAATCGGTCTGAGCCGCGCCTGCAGGTCGAGGTAATTTTCGGTGCTGTTGATAAAGCGTCGCTGGCCGTCATTCGGTGCCTGACCGCCAAAGCCTGCGTGGGTGTACAGCACCGGCAGCAACGTCAGGCCGATGCCGCTGCTCGCTGCCGCCTGGCTGATCTGCCGCGAAAGCTCCGTGCGGTCGGCGTATGGCTGGCCGCTGGCGTCATGGTGCACATAATGAAATTCGGCCACCGAGGTGTAACCGGCCTTGAGCATTTCGATGTACAGCTGACGGGCGATAACATGCAGTTGGTCCGGGTTGATCTTGCCGACCATGCGGTACATCAAGTCACGCCAGGTCCAGAAACTGTCATTCGGGTTGCCTGCCACTTCCGCCAAGCCGGCCATCGCGCGCTGAAACGCGTGGGAGTGCAGATTCGGCATACCGGCCAGCATCGGGCCTCTCAGCCGTTCGGCAGCGTCTGCACTGGCATTGACCTCAACTTTCGTCAGCAGCCCATCGGCGCCGACTTCAAGACGTACATCATTGGCCCATCCATTAGGCAGCAGCGCGCGTTCGGCAAAGAAAGCGGACATGATCAAGGCACCCCGGTCGTGTGTTTATTTGTATATACATATACAGACGTTTGCCTGCTCGGTAAACTCCGGCAATCTATGCATCTTTTCCCCCTGCAAGGATTCCCTGTGCCGACTCCGCCCGCCAACTCTTCGCTGGCTGCCCACATGGACGAAAGTCCGGCGCCCTTGTATGCCCGCGTCAAACAGATGATCAGCCAGCAAATCCTCACCGGCAACTGGCCGCCGCATTACCGCGTGCCGTCGGAGAGTGAACTGGTCAGCGAGCTGGGCTTCAGCCGCATGACCATCAACCGCGCCCTGCGTGAACTGACCGCCGAAGGTTTGCTGGTACGCATGCAAGGCGTCGGCACTTTCGTTGCCGAGCCCAAGAGCCAATCGGCGCTGTTTGAAGTGCACAACATTGCCGATGAGATCGCCTCGCGTGGTCATCGGCATACGTGCAAGGTCATCCACCTGGGCGAAGAAGCGGCCGGCTCCGAACGCGCCGTTGCCCTGGAAATGCGCGAAGGCGGGCGGGTGTTCCACTCGCTGATCGTGCATTTCGAAAACGATATTCCCGTGCAAATCGAAGACCGTTTCGTCAACGCCCTGGTCGCACCGGAATACCTGCAACAGGATTTCACCCTGCAAACGCCCTACGCGTATTTGAACCAGGTCGCGCCGCTCACCGAGGGCGAGCACGTGGTCGAGGCGATCCTCGCTGACGCCGAGGAGTGCAAGCTGTTGCAGATCGAACCGAGCGAGCCGTGCCTGTTGATTCGCAGGCGTACCTGGTCGGGCCGTCAGCCGGTAACGGCGGCGCGGTTGATCCACCCCGGTTCCCGTCACAGCCTGGAAGGACGTTTCAGCAAATGAGTGCAGTGAAAGTCTGGCGCGCCACCGATTACGTGCGCATGCCGTGGAAAAACGGCGGTGGCAGCACCGAAGAAATCACCCGCGACTCAGGCATTGGCCTGGATGGTTTTGGCTGGCGCCTGTCGATTGCCGATATCGGCGAATCCGGTGGCTTCTCGACCTTCGCCGGCTACCAGCGCGTGATCACGGTGATCAAAGGTGCAGGCATGGTGCTGACGGTGGATGGTGAAGAGCAGCGCGGGTTGTTGCCGTTGCAGCCGTTCGCGTTCAAGGGTGAAAGCGAGGTGTCATGCCGCCTGATCACCGGGCCCATCCGTGATTTCAACCTGATTTATTCGCCGCAGCGTTACCACGCACGGTTGCAGTGGGTGGATGGCGTGCAACGTTTTTTCAGTACGGCGCAGACGGTGTTGGTGTTCAGCGTGGCCGATGAGGTGAAGGTGCTGGACCAGACGCTGGGCCATCACGATTGCCTGCAAATCGACGGTAACACCGGCCTGCTGGATATCGCTGTAACAGGCCGCTGCTGTCTGATCGAACTGACGCCACTCGGTTAAAACTGTGGGAGGGGGCTTGCTCCCGATAGCGGTGGATCAGTCAGTTCATCTGTAGCTGACCCACTGCAATCGGGGGCAAGCCCCCTCCCACATTTGTTTCCCATTGCTCTCAAGATCTGTTTCCAACCCGCGCACCAGTTTGTTACCGAACGCCCCAGCGTGGCGCAAAGCCACGCCGTCGTGACAAAACCCCCTCCCTGTAAAACGTCGTCGTAAGAAATTTCACCATGTCTCGAAGCCTTGATTTTCAAGGCTTGCGCGCGCCTTCAAAAAAACCTGCAGCGCTCCTTCCAAAAAGTTGGCCGCTTGATTGCATATGCTTGTATGTACAAGTAAAGATGTGTGCGTAAGACTCTCCTTCGCACCATCCCAGTTCGCGCATCATGCCGAGGAGTCCAGTCGTGACCGATTTTTCTAAAGCCAAGCCTACAAAATACCGTGACGTCGAAATCCGCGCGGCTCGCGGTAACACACTCACCGCCAAAAGCTGGCTGACAGAAGCGCCACTGCGCATGCTGATGAACAACCTCGACCCACAAGTGGCCGAAAACCCGAAAGAATTGGTGGTGTACGGCGGTATCGGTCGTGCGGCGCGCAACTGGGAATGCTACGACCAGATCGTCGAGAGCCTTACTCAACTCAATGACGATGAAACCCTGCTGGTGCAATCCGGCAAGCCGGTCGGCGTGTTCAAGACCCACAGCAATGCACCGCGTGTGCTGATCGCCAACTCCAACCTGGTACCGCACTGGGCCAGTTGGGAACACTTCAACGAACTGGATGCCAAGGGCCTGGCCATGTATGGTCAGATGACCGCCGGCAGCTGGATCTACATCGGCAGCCAGGGCATCGTCCAGGGCACCTACGAAACCTTCGTCGAAGCCGGTCGCCAGCACTACAACAGCGACCTTACCGGCCGCTGGGTTCTCACCGCCGGCCTCGGCGGCATGGGCGGTGCGCAACCTCTGGCTGCCACCTTGGCCGGCGCGTGCTCGCTGAACATTGAATGCCAGCAGGTCAGCATCGACTTCCGCCTCAACAGCCGTTATGTCGACGAGCAGGCCACCGACCTCGACGACGCCCTGGCCCGCATCGCCAAATACACCAAGGAAGGCAAAGCCATCTCTATCGCCTTGCTGGGTAACGCTGCGGAAATCCTGCCGGAGCTGGTCAAGCGTGGCGTGCGCCCGGATATGGTCACCGACCAGACCAGCGCCCACGACCCACTCAACGGCTACCTGCCGGCCGGCTGGACCTGGGACGAATACCGCGCCCGCGCCAAGACCGAACCGGCTGCCGTGATCAAGGCCGCCAAGCAGTCGATGGCCGTGCATGTCAAAGCCATGCTGGAATTCCAGAAGCAAGGCATCCCGACGTTCGACTACGGTAACAACATCCGCCAGATGGCCCAGGAAGAAGGCGTGGAAAACGCATTCGACTTCCCAGGTTTCGTACCGGCCTACATCCGCCCACTGTTCTGCCGTGGTATCGGCCCGTTCCGTTGGGCGGCGCTGTCCGGCGACCCGCAGGACATCTACAAGACCGACGCCAAAGTCAAAGAGCTGATCCCGGACGACGCCCACCTGCACAACTGGCTGGACATGGCCCGCGAGCGCATCAGCTTCCAGGGCTTGCCGGCACGTATCTGCTGGGTTGGCCTGGGCCAGCGCGCCAAGTTGGGTCTGGCGTTCAACGAAATGGTGCGCAGCGGCGAGCTGTCGGCACCGGTGGTGATCGGCCGTGACCATCTGGACTCCGGCTCGGTATCCAGCCCGAACCGCGAGACCGAATCGATGCAGGACGGGTCCGACGCCGTTTCCGACTGGCCGTTGCTCAACGCCTTGCTCAACACCGCCAGCGGCGCGACGTGGGTTTCGCTGCACCACGGCGGCGGCGTGGGCATGGGCTTCTCCCAGCACTCCGGCATGGTGATCGTCTGCGACGGTACCGATGAAGCGGCCGAGCGCATTGCTCGCGTGCTGCACAACGACCCGGCAACCGGCGTGATGCGTCACGCGGATGCCGGTTACCAGATCGCGATCGACTGCGCCAAGGAACAGGGCCTCAATCTCCCGATGATCAAATAACCCCATTTGACGGGCAATCAACCAGAAAACAATCCATCAGAGGTTGAACACACATGGCTGCAAATGACGCACGTGCAAGCACCACCCCGTTGATCGAAAGGCGTTCGATCGACTACATCCCGGAAGCGGAAAGACACGGTCGTCTATTTAGCCAGTTCACCCTGTGGATGGGTGCCAACCTGCAAATCACCGCGATTGTCACCGGGGCCCTGGCCGTGGTGCTGGGCGGTGATGTGTTCTGGTCGTTGATCGGTCTGTTGATCGGCCAACTGATCGGCGGGGGCGTCATGGCGTTGCATGCGGCGCAGGGGCCCAAGCTTGGCCTGCCGCAGATGATCTCCAGCCGGGTGCAGTTCGGCGTGTATGGCGCAGCCATCCCGATCGTGCTGGTCTGTCTGATGTACCTCGGCTTCACCGCCACCGGGACGGTGTTGTCCGGTCAGGCGCTGGGTCAGTTGTTCGGGGTCAGCGACAGCGTCGGCATCCTGCTCTTTGCCAGTGTCATCGTGCTGGTCACGGTCCTGGGTTACCGCGTGATCCACTTCATCGGCCGTGTCGCCAGCGTGATTGGGGTGATCGCCTTTGTGTACCTGTTCAGTCGCCTGATGAGCCAGACCGACATTGGCGCTCTGCTGCAGATCCGCCACTTCAGCTGGAGCAGTTTTCTGCTGGCGGTGTCGCTCGCGGCCTCCTGGCAGATCGCCTTCGGCCCTTACGTGGCGGACTACTCGCGTTATCTGCCGAGCAAGACGTCATCGGTGAAAACCTTTTTCGCCGCCGGCGCAGGTTCGGTCGTCGGCGCACAGGTGGCGATGATCCTCGGCGTGTTCGCGGCAGCCATGTCCAACGGGCAGTTCGCCGGTCACGAAGTGGCCTACATCGTTGGCTTGAGCGGTACGGGGGCCACCGCTGCGTTGCTGTATTTCAGCATCGCGTTCGGCAAGGTCACCATCTCTACGTTGAACTCCTACGGCAGTTTCATGTGCATTGCGACCATCATCAGCGGCTTTCGCGGTCGCCTGGAGGTCACGCGCCTGCAGCGCCTGGTGTTCGTGCTGGTCATTGTCGGCACCGCAACCCTGATCGCGTTGCTCGGCCAGCATTCGTTCCTCGGGGCGTTCAAGTCTTTCATCCTGTTCCTGCTGGCGTTCTTTACGCCCTGGAGTGCGATCAACCTGGTGGACTACTACTGCATTACCCGCGAGCGCTATGACGTGCCGGCGCTGGCCGACCCGAACGGTCGTTACGGTCGCTGGAACCTGCTCGGTATCAGCGTCTATGTCTTCGGCGTGCTGGTGCAGTTGCCGTTTATCTCCACCAAGTTCTACACCGGTCCCCTGGTCGCCGCCCTGGGGGACGTGGACATTTCCTGGATCATCGGCCTGGTACTGCCGGCGGCCCTGTATTACGTGTGTGCGAAAAAATGGCACGGCACGGTACCCGACCACCTGATCCTGCCGGTAGAGCAGGGCGCTACACCAACAACGACAAACGGGCTGGCTGCACAAGCCTGATGGGACGTGGACAGGGCAGGATGCCTACTGACTGCCGTAATCCATTTCAAGTTTGGGAGCGTTACAACAATGAAAATGAATAAGACCCTGCTGGCCAGCGTGCTCTGTGCCGGTTTACTCGCCAGCGCTGGTGCCCAGGCAGCAGGTTGGTGCGAATCCGGTAAACCGGTGAAGTTTGCCGGCCTGAACTGGGAAAGCGGCATGTTGCTCACCGACATCCTGCAAACCGTGCTTGAAAAAGGCTACGGCTGCAAAACCGACAGCCTGCCGGGCAACTCCATCACCATGGAAAACGCCCTGAGCAGCAATGACATCCAAGTGTTTGCCGAAGAGTGGGTCGGCCGCAGCGAAGTCTGGAACAAAGCCGAGAAGGCCGGCAAAGTCGTCGGCGTCGGTGCGCCTGTGGTCGGCGCTATCGAAGGCTGGTACGTGCCGCGCTACGTGATCGAAGGCGACGCCAAGCGCAAGCTGGAACCCAAGGCGCCGGGCCTGAAGAACATCGCCGACCTCGCCCAATACGCCTCGGTCTTCAAGGACCCGGAAGAGCCGTCCAAAGGCCGTTTCTATAACTGCCCGGCCGGTTGGACCTGTGAGCTGGACAACAGCGAAATGCTCAAAAGCTACGGCCTGGAAAGCACCTACACCAACTTCCGTCCGGGCACTGGCCCCGCGCTGGATGCGGCGGTGCTGTCGAGCTACAAGCGTGGCGAGCCGATCCTATTCTACTACTGGTCGCCGACGCCGCTGATGGGCCAGGTCGACCTGGTCAAGCTGGAAGAAAAACCGGGTGTGGATAAAAGCGTGAGCATCAAGGTCGGCTTGTCCAAGACCTTCCACGAGCAGGCGCCGGAACTGGTGGCCGTGCTGGAGAAGGTCAACCTGCCGATCGACTTGCTGAACCAGAACCTGGGCCGCATGGCCAAAGAGCGAATTGACTCGCCAAAACTGGCGAAACTGTTCCTCAAGGAACATCCTGAAGTCTGGCACGCATGGGTGAGCGACGACGCAGCCAAGAAAATCGACGCGGCCTTGTAGGTCAAGCGTACCCGGCTACCCTGAGGGGCGAGCCGGGTGCCTGCCCACAACCCACTGGATCGAGAGCACGCTATGTTTCCTGAGAGTTTTACGTTTTCCATTGCCGACTGGGTCAACGGTTGGGTGGACTCGCTCGTCACCAACTACGGCGATGTGTTCCGGCACATTTCCGACACCCTGCTATGGGCCATCGTCAACCTGGAAGGCTTGCTGCGCGCAGCGCCCTGGTGGCTGATGCTGGTCATCGTCGGTGGCGTCGCGTGGCACGCCACCCGCAAAGTGGTCACCACTGTCGTCATCGTTGGCCTGCTGTTCCTGGTGGGCGCGGTTGGCCTGTGGGACAAACTGATGCAAACCCTGGCGCTGATGATGGTCGCCACGGTGATTTCGGTGCTGATTGGCATTCCCTTGGGCATTCTGTCGGCGCGCAGCAACCGCCTGCGTTCGGTATTGATGCCGTTGCTGGACATCATGCAGACCATGCCCAGCTTCGTGTACCTGATCCCGGTGCTGATGTTGTTCGGCCTGGGCAAGGTGCCGGCGATCTTCGCCACGGTGATCTACGCCGCACCGCCGCTGATTCGTCTCACCGACCTGGGGATTCGCCAGGTCGACGGCGAAGTCATGGAGGCCATCAACGCGTTTGGTGCCAACCGCTGGCAACAACTGTTCGGTGTGCAGCTGCCGCTGGCTCTGCCGAGCATCATGGCCGGGATCAACCAGACCACCATGATGGCGTTGTCCATGGTGGTGATCGCTTCGATGATCGGCGCCCGTGGCTTGGGTGAGGATGTGCTGGTCGGCATCCAGACTCTCAACGTCGGCCGTGGCCTTGAAGCGGGCCTCGCGATCGTGATTCTTGCAGTGGTCATTGACCGCATTACCCAGGCCTATGGGCGTCCACGGCATGAGGCGAGCAAATGACTACCGTCAGCAAAATCGAAGTTAAAAACGTCTTCAAGATTTTCGGCAACCGCGCCCAGGAAGCCCTGGCGCTGGTGGGCCAGGGCAAGACCAAGGACCAGGTGCTGGCCGAGACCGGTTGTGTGGTCGGCGTGAACGATTTGTCCCTGAGCATCGGCACCGGCGAGATCTTCGTGATCATGGGCCTGTCCGGCTCCGGCAAGTCCACGCTGGTACGCCACTTCAACCGCCTGATCGACCCTACCAGCGGCGCGATCCTGGTGGACGGCGAAGACATCCTGCAACTGGACATGGAGGCCCTGCGCCAATTCCGTCGACACAAGATCAGCATGGTCTTCCAAAGCTTCGGCCTGCTGCCCCACAAGAGTGTGCTCGACAATGTCGCCTACGGCCTGAAAGTGCGCGGCGAAAGCAAGCAGGTCTGCGCTGAACGTGCCCAGCACTGGGTCGAAACCGTGGGCCTCAAAGGCTACGAAAAAAAATATCCGCACCAGCTCTCCGGTGGCATGCGCCAGCGCGTGGGCCTGGCGCGTGCGTTGGCGGCCGACACCGATATCATCCTGATGGACGAAGCCTTCAGCGCCCTCGACCCGCTGATCCGCGCCGAAATGCAGGACCAATTGCTGGAACTGCAGAAGACCCTGCACAAAACCATCGTGTTCATCACCCATGATCTCGATGAGGCCGTGCGCATCGGCAACCGCATTGCGATCCTCAAGGATGGCAAGCTGATTCAGGTCGGTACGCCACGGGAGATCCTGCATTCACCGGCGGACGAGTATGTGGACCGGTTTGTTCAGCGGCGGGCGGCGGTGGTCTAGATGATGATTGTTCCCACGCTCTGCGTGGGAATGCATCCCGTGACGCTCTGCGTCACTCCCTACAGCGGGACGCCTAGCGTCCCAGGCGGCACTCCCACGCAGAGCGTGGGAACGATCAAAAGGTATGAAGATGTCCCAGCCTGCAAAAATCATCATCGCCGACGCTCCGCTGCGTTGGCAGGACGTGGTCGCCGTGGCCCGTCACGGCGCGGTACTCGAGCTTTCGGGGCAGGCCTGGGCGCGGATCGACAATGCCCAGGCCATCGTGCAGCGCATCGTCACCAGCGGTGAGCGCGCCTATGGCGTGAACACCGGCCTGGGCGCGCTGTGCAATGTGTCGCTCAAGGGTGAGCAGCTCAGCCAACTGTCACGCAATACGCTGCTGAGCCATGCCTGTGGCGTCGGCCCGGTGCTGAGTGACGAGCAGACCCGCGCAATCATTTGCGCGGCCGTGATCAATTACAGCCATGGCAAATCCGGCCTGCACCCGCAGGTGGTGCATTCGTTGCTGGCGCTGCTCAACCACGGCATCACACCGCAAGTACCCTCCCAGGGTTCGGTGGGCTACCTGACCCACATGGCCCATGTCGGCGTGGCCTTGCTGGGGGTTGGCAACGTGAGCTATCGCGGCCGGATCGTCACGGCGCAACAGGCCCTGGACGCGGAAGGTCTGCAACCGGTGGTGCTGGGTGCCAAGGACGGCTTGTGCCTGGTCAACGGCACGCCGTGCATGACTGGCCTCAGCTGCCTGGCCCTGGCCGATGCCCATCATCTGCTGCAATGGGCCGATGTGATCGGGGCCATGAGCTTCGAGGCGCAGCGCGGGCAAATGGATGCGTTCGACGAAGCAATCATCGCGCTTAAACCGCACCCCGGCATGCAACAGGTCGGCATCAACCTGCGCGCCTTGCTCGACGGCAGCGAGGTGATCGCCAGCAGCAAAGGCATCCGCACCCAGGACGCGCTGAGCATCCGTTCGATCCCGCAGATCCACGGCGCGGCGCGTGATCAAGTGGAACATGCTACCCGCCAGATCGAAACCGAACTCAACAGTGCCACTGACAACCCGTTGCTGCTCGGCACGCCGGACCACTACCGCGTGGTGTCCCAGGCCAATCCTCACGGCCAGTCCGTCGCTTTGGCGGCCGACCTGCTGGCGATTGCCATGGCCGAAATCGGCTCGGTGGCCGAACGTCGCCTGGACCGTCTGATCAACCCTCATGTCAGCGGGTTGCCGGCATTCCTGGTCAGCAACCCCGGCGTCAACTCCGGGATGATGATCGTGCAGTACGTGGCCGCTTCCCTGTGCGGGCAGAACCGTCAGTTGGCGCAACCGGCGGTGCTCGACAATTTCGTCACTTCGGGCCTGCAGGAAGACCACCTGAGCATGGGCACCAACGCTGCGCTCAAACTGCATCAGCTGTTGGCCAACGTCACCCAGATCCTGGCCATCGAGTACCTGCTGGCGGCCCAGGCATTTGAATTCCTCAAAGATCAGCGCTTCGGCGCAGGTACCGACAAAGCCTGGCGTTTGCTGCGTGAAGTGGTCCCCGCGTACGAGCAGGACCGCTGGCTGGCGCCGGATATTGCAGCCGCCGCCCAGTTGCTCAAAGACACTGAACTACCGAATTTGCACTGAACCCCTATCCCGTATTCAAAAGAATAATTCACAAGGAGTATGAATGTGACTGCGCTAAATCTGATTCCAGGCCAACTGAGTCTTGCTCAACTGCGGGCCATCTACCAACAGCCGGTAACCCTCAGCCTGGATGACAGCGCCACGGCGCAGATCGATGCCAGCGTCGCCTGCGTGGAGCAGATTCTCGCCGAGAACCGCACCGCCTACGGCATCAACACCGGGTTCGGCTTGCTGGCCTCGACCCGTATCGCCAGCGAAGACCTGGAAAACCTGCAGCGCTCCCTGGTGCTGTCGCACGCCGCCGGCGTCGGCGAGCCGATCAGCGATGCGTTGGTGCGGCTGATCATGGTGCTCAAGGTCAACAGCCTGAGCCGTGGCTTCTCCGGGATTCGCCGCCAGGTGATCAACGCGCTCATCGCGCTGATCAACGCCGAGGTGTACCCGCACATTCCGCTTAAAGGCTCGGTGGGTGCCTCCGGTGACTTGGCGCCATTGGCCCATATGTCGCTGGTGCTGCTCGGCGAAGGCAAGGCGCGTTACAAGGGCCAATGGCTGGAAGCCACCGAAGCGCTGAAAGTCGCCGGCCTGACGCCACTGACCCTGGCCGCCAAAGAAGGTCTGGCGCTGCTCAACGGTACCCAGGTGTCCACGGCCTATGCCCTGCGTGGCCTGTTCGAAGGCGAAGACCTGTTCGCCGGCGCCCTGGCGTGCGGTGGCCTTACCGTGGAAGCCGTGCTCGGTTCGCGCTCGCCGTTCGATGCGCGCATTCACGCGGCACGCGGCCAGCGTGGGCAGATCGATTCGGCAGCGGCCTACCGTGACCTGCTGGGCGACAGCAGCGAAGTGTCCAAGTCGCACCAGAACTGCGACAAGGTGCAAGACCCGTACTCCCTGCGCTGCCAGCCGCAAGTCATGGGCGCCTGCCTGACCCAGTTCCGCCAGGCTGCCGATGTGCTGGTGGTGGAAGCCAATGCCGTGTCGGACAACCCACTGGTATTTGCTGCCGAAGGCGACGTGATCTCCGGTGGTAACTTCCACGCCGAACCGGTGGCCATGGCTGCCGACAATATCGCCCTGGCCATCGCCGAAATCGGCTCCCTGAGCGAGCGTCGTATCTCGTTGATGATGGACAAGCACATGTCGCAACTGCCGCCGTTCCTGGTGGGCAATGGCGGGGTGAACTCCGGCTTCATGATCGCCCAGGTGACGGCGGCGGCGCTTGCCAGTGAGAACAAGGCGTTGGCCCATCCCCATAGTGTCGACAGCCTGCCGACGTCCGCCAACCAGGAAGACCATGTGTCGATGGCTCCAGCCGCCGGCAAGCGTTTGTGGGAAATGGCTGAAAACACTCGTGGCATCCTGGCAGTGGAATGGCTGGCTGCCTGCCAGGGCCTGGATCTGCGCGATGGCTTGAAAACCTCGACGAAACTGGAAAAAGCTCGCGGCCTGTTGCGCGCTAAAGTCGGTTTCTACGACAAGGACCGCTTCTTCGCCCCGGATATCAATGCCGCCAGCGAACTGCTCGCCAGCCGCTGCCTGAATGAACTGGTGCCGGCCAAGTTGTTGCCAAGCCTCTAACCGCAAACTTGTAGTGAGCGGGCTTGCCCCGCGCTGGGTGGCGAAGCCGCCCCAACAAGGGCGCCGCGGTTCTTCA